>DGSY01000199.1 GCA_002394125.1 Ruminococcus sp. UBA4350 | reverse complement strand
TCTTGCCGCAGGCAGACGGGAATGCCGCGCAGATGTACTTGGTATCGCCGTCCGGCTTCTGCACGCCGAGGATCAGCATATGCTCAGCCATCCAGCCCTCGTTCTTTGCCTGATAGGAAGCGATGCGCAGTGCGAAGCACTTCTTGCCGAGCAGAACATTGCCGCCGTATGCGGAGTTGATCGACCAGATCGTGTTGTCCTCCGGGAACTGCACGATGTAGCGCTTTTCCGGATCGACATCCGCCTTGGAATGCAGACCGCGGACGAAATCATTCGAGGTATCGCCGAGATTCTCGAACGCCTTTGTGCCCATACGGGTCATGATGTTCATGTTCAGGACAACATAGACCGAATCCGTGACCTCAACGCCGACCTTTGCGAGCGGCGAACCGATCGGGCCCATGCTGTACGGAATGACATACATGGTTCTGCCCTTCATGACGCCGTCATAGAGCGGGGTGAGCTTTGCATACATTTCCTTCGGATCCATCCAGTTGTTGGTCGGACCTGCATCCTCCTGCTTGCGGGAGCAGATGAAGGTTCTGTCCTCGACGCGGGCAACATCGTTCGGACGGGTGCGGTGATAGAGGCAGCCCGGATATTTTTCCTCATTGAGCGGATAAAGCTTGTCGGGATGACCGTCCGGCAGAGCGGTGACCTCTGCGGTCAGCTCATCGAGCTGAGCCTTGGAGCCGTCGATCCAGACGACCTTGTCCGGCTTGCAGAGTGCGATCATTTCCTCGACCCACTTGTTGACATTCGGGTTTTTTGTCAGAGACATAGTGCAGACCTCCTAGTTACAATTTCGGAAAAAACAATTTTCTCCTTCTATATTATACCGGAAACCGTGAAAAAAGTCAAGAGTTTGACTATGATAATCGCGTGAAACTTCACGGGCAGCAGATACCGGAGCAAAAAGCCGCCGTCCGGTTCGCGGAAAACCGGACGGCGGCGTGATACTATAAATTTTATGCGGTCAGTGCGGCTTTGGTGGCGGGGCCGCAGATACCGTCAACGGCAAGCCCTTGCTCAAACTGAAATGCCAGCAGCGCGCCGAGCGTAAAATTGCCGAAGATGCCGTCGATCTGCCCGTTCGGGAGATATCCCGCCGCAGTCAGGCGGGTTTGCAGCCATGTGACAGCCGGACCGGAATCACCCTTTCGGATGAGCCCCTCCGGCACATCACCGCCCGCGCCCTCCGGCAGATAGATGAAGCCGAGGAAGCGGTATTCGCTGCCCGCGCTCCAGTTTCCGCTGCCTCTGACGCGCTTGGATGTCCAGAACGGATTCGCGCAGCCGTAGCCGGATTCCGATGTGATGATGCTGCCGTCGGCAAGGATCTGCTCAACGACTGCCACATGACCGGCGCCGTCCGTACCGGTCCCGACGGCACCCTTTGCCCATACGATGACCGCGCCGGGCTTCGGCACCGTTCCGACCGTCAGACCGGCCGCTCGTGCCGCATTGCAGAAATCCTCGGCATTCGGCGGGTAATTGAAATACTGAAATCTTCCGCTGCCGATGATCTCATTGAAGCGGCCGGCGGCATAGCCGACGCAGTTTGCCAGTACATTGCATCCGGCATCGGTCGGGCTCCCGACGATCGCGGTCGAGATGCCGCCGTTCGCGATCGTGTTATAATATTTGTTACCCTTTTCGGGCTTAGTCATGCGTGGGGTAAACATTGTCATCCTCCTTCTGAAAGCGCCGCAGCATTCGGGCTGTCCTCTGCACTGTTTTTCAGGCATAGAGATCAGCCATTACAGTATATGCAAAGGCGATGCCCGCCGCCACAGCTGATTTCATTCCGGTTCCTCATCCTCGATCGCAAAGTATCCGTCCGTGCAATACCGCTTGTTCCCGTAGAGGATACTGCCTGCCGCCGTACTCTGCTTATACGCGAGCAGTCCGGCTTTGTTTGTATAGGACAGAACCGAGGAAGCCGTGCAGAGCGGCACGATGAGCGTCTGATAACCGATCTCCGTATTGACCGGAAGGTCGATCCGTTCCGCATCGTCATCGGCTGCGATCACACAGACCCTGCTCATGATGTAATCCGTATCCGAATCGGATCTTGCGGGATTTGCGCCGGTCACGACAACGACCTTGCCCTTCTGACTGCGTGTGATGAGAATGCGCGCACGGCGGCAGATAATCGACACGCCGTTTGCCGCGGTATAGACACCGACCGGAAAGTAATCGTCCTGCATTCCCGAACGCCAGTCCGGTATGAATTCATAGGACGGCGACAGCCCCTGATTTACGGCAAGGCCGTAGATGTTGACATTATAGCCGCCGTGCAGCATCCAGCCGAATTTGAAGAAGCCGGATTTGCCGTTTGCCCTGCATATCACGCAGTGATCGTAATTCCATGCGCCGGTGCTGAATGTGCCGGTCTCCACGCGCTCGAACAGACCGCAGTGCTCCAGAACGGTTTTCAGCAGTGCAAAATCGCCGTTGATATAAGTATATTCAGCCATATGTTTCCTCCTCCGGTAATCCGGTGACCTCCGGCAGATTTGAGAACGGTACATCCGCCGCGATCATCACGGCGATCTCCGGTCTGCCCGCTCTTGAAAGCTGATCCGTATGCGCGATCAGCTGCCGGCAGAGTGCATCATCCGGATCATCATGATGCGGTGCCGAATCGGTAATGCATCCCGCGCAGGGGACGCGGGCGGCCGTTGTTGTGCGGATATCGCCCGCGTATACGCCGAGCAGAACCTGACAGGTTCTCCAGACCGGCGGCACAGCGGTGGTATTGCCGGTGAACAGCGTATCCTCATGGATGATCTGTCCGGTCACATTGTCGCGCCAGACAGCGCGCAGAATCCGTGCACGGAAAGCATCCCATTCCGTATCGAAATCGAATACGGCGGTATAG
>DGSY01000075.1 GCA_002394125.1 Ruminococcus sp. UBA4350 | reverse complement strand
ACGGATCTTCGCCGTAGGTCTCCTGACCTCTGCCCCAGCGTGGATCGCGGAAGATATTGATATTCGGCGACCAGATCGAAAGCCCTTTGTAGATGTCGCGGTCGCCGTGCTTTGCGAAGCCGTTGAATTTTGCACGCGCTTCGGTCGAGACGATCTCGCCCATCTTTTCAACGGCATCCGCATCAAACATCGCCGCCATTGCGATCGCCTGCGGGAACATCGTTGCGGTGCCTGCGCGGGCATCGCCGTGCAGTCCCTCATTCCACCAGTTATAGGCCGGAATGCCGAGCCGTTCGATCGCGGGTGCATCATAAATCAGCTGTGCTGCCTGCTCCGCGACCGTCAGGCGGTCAACGAGATCCTCAGCACGTTCCTGCGCAGTGCAGGAGGGGTCTCTGAATTTTTCCAAGCTGATTCCTCCGTTTATGTTAGATTTTGTCATGCGCTGAGATCAGCTCTGCGATCACATCCTCCGGAGTCCGGTCTGTTTCGCAGATTTCCCATGTCTCCTCGATGACTGCGGATTCGCCGGGTGCATAGGCACGCATCTCGCCGAGAATCTCACATTCAATGAAGTGTTTGTTGGTATAGGTCTCAAAATTGCATCCGAAATCCGGATAACTGCATTTTTCATATCCGCCGAATTTCTTTCGGAAGATCTGATTGCCGACCGCATAAACTGCGTAGCCGTCTCTGACATTGAAGCCGGCCTTGAACGGCCCTGCGGCTTCGGGATCCTGCCGCAGAACCGCGCAGGCATCGGTCAGGCGGAAGCGTTCATCCGCAATATTTGAGTAGCTCCAGAGTGTCATTGTCCGGTTGGGGAGAAAGCCAGTCTGCTCCTTGGAGAGCGGAACGAATTCCAGACCGCCGGTCGTCAGGCTTGTGATCGACCACGGCGCGAATTCAGCCGGTGCATCGGAGAGATTCTGCACCGTGTTCCGGATCGTGACCGCCTCGCCGTCGGACATCGTGATGCTGACCGAGAACTGTTTGCCGAACGGTGTCGGCTTTGCCGTGAGCGTAACGGTATCCTCCGAACAGTCGCAGGAAACGCGGCTGTTATCGGGGAAATATGTCTCCGGCATCAGCTCCGGTGCTGTCCACAGCCGGTGTCCGCCGTAAGCATACCATGTTCCGTAGCCCTTATTCAGCTCACAGAAATCGCGGCTGACATCCTCGAACAGGATGTTTCTGCTGCCGCGTGTGCTGAAATACAGAATGCGCGGGCCGAATTCCAATGCTGCGATCAGCTGGATCCGTCCGTTTTCGAGACTGATGCATTTGCCGAAGTTTTTATATTCGACTTCTGAAATCTGGATTCCCATTTTTTGCTCCTTTCGGTCTCTTACTTTGTATTATACCGCAACAAATTGAAAAAGGCTAGTCATAAATTGCGCTCTGCCTGCTGATTCTTGCTCAATTAAAACAAATTCAGAAAATCATCTTTACAAATTTGGCACTTTATGCTACAATATGAATCAGGATGATGCGCAATAAGTAAGCGAGTCACCGCAAGAAATGATGAATCCGGATTTTTAGAATTGGTTCAGGTGATAAAATGATAAAGAATTTATCCGGCGATTATGAGATCGTAGAGTACGAAAACAAGCGCTTTGTGATGCTCTACGACAACAGCGAATACGAATTTTATCCGACGCACTGGCATAATGCCGTTGAGATCATCATGCCGGTCGAGAATACATTTATTGTGCAGACCGGCGAACAGGAGTATGAATTGCAGGAACGGGATATCATCATTATCCCGCCAGGTGAGCTGCATACGCTTCCGGCGCATGAGGGGCGGCGCATCATCTTTCAGTGCGACAACCGCGTTCTGAGCGATGTATCTGCGCTGGCGGATATCAAGCCGGTTTTTCAGTCGCCGATCGTGATCCGGCCGGAGACCGACCGCGATCTCTATGTGTTGGCGAAAAAGCAGATCCTCGATATTTATTCAGAATATTATTCACAGTCGGAGATCGCCGATGTGCGCATATATATGTATCTCATCATTCTTCTGGTTGCGCTGCGCGAGCATCAGATTGAGCAGACCGAGCAGAATTTTATCAGCGGGAAGGACAAGCTCTATCAGTACAGCGAAAAATTCCGGCTTGTGCTGAAATACATTGACCAGAATTATATGCATAATATTACACTGGAAACGCTTGCGGCAATCGCGGGCTACAGCAAATACCATTTTTCGCGCATCTTCCGGCAGTATCATTCAATGTCCTATATTCAGTATATCAATCTGCGGCGGACGCGCGCGGCGGAGACGCTTCTGCTTGATCCGAATATCTCGATCACCGAGGTCGCGATGCGGGCGGGCTTTTCGAGTCTCTCTACATTCAACCGCATTTTCAAGGAAATCAAGCACTGTACGCCTTCCGGCTATCAGCGGCTTTACTGTTCAGCCGGTGAGGATCCGGCGGGACGTGCGGAGCCGTTACAGGAATGAAAAATGAAAGTAAAAAACGGAGCCTCTGACCTTTGCTGTCAGGGGCTCCGCTGTATTGTCTGAACGATTATGCCTGATTCTTCAGATCATCACGGATGAAATGTGTCGGCTGCCACGGCTCCCGCTCCGGCAGACCGTATTTTTCCATGCCGAGCGCAATCGACTTCAGCAGGAAGCTCATGTTTCGGGCAAGTGTGCGCATCGTCAGCAGACCCTCTGCATCAAACGCAGCTTCGCCCTGTTCTCTGCCGTGAACGCTGTTCCAGTAGGAGCTGGACGCGACCGGCATTCCGCTGATCGTGAAATATTTGTTGAGCTCATCGAAAGTAGCGGAACATCCGCCGCGCCGTGCAATGACCACACTGGCACCGACCTTCATGCTCTTGTCAAAGGATGTGCTGAAAAACAGTCTGTCGAGACAGGCGATCAGCGTCGCGTTTGCGGATGCGTAATAAACCGGTGAGGTAATGATCAGGCCGTCTGCCGCCTCGAATTTCGGCGCGATCTGATTGACCGCGTCATCGAAAATGCAGTGTCCCAGTTCGGAACATCGTCCGCAGGCGATACATCCGCGGATATCCTTGTTTCCGATCTGACAGACCTCAGCTTCGATGCCCTCTGTCTCCAGTGTTTTGACGATCTCATTGACCGCGATTGAAGTATTGCCGTTGATTCTCGGACTGCCGTTGATGATAAGTACCTTCATGAACAGTCTCCTTTCGTATTTCGTTTGGAATTACAATTTTGATGTGGAGCAGGCACTGCCTGTTCAGTGTGATGCAGCATCCAGCGCGGCCTCAGCGGTCTGGAGCAGCAGCTCGGACTGATCGTCGCCGCCCATGATGCGGGCGATCTCACGGATTCGCGCATCGCGGTCGAGCACCGTAACGGCAGTGCTTGTTGCGGTGTCGGTGCTGTGCTTTTCGATCAGCAGATGATGCGTCGCCTGTGTCGCGAGCTGAGCGAGATGCGTTACGCAGATGACCTGATGATGCTGGGAAAGCTGCCGCAGCTTCAGGCCGATCTTCTGTGCGGCCTTGCCGCTGACGCCTGTGTCGATCTCGTCAAAGATCAATGTCGGGATGTCATCCCGCTCGGCGAGAACGGCTTTCAGCGCGAGCATCATGCGGGAAAGCTCGCCGC
>DGSY01000051.1:2266-2642 GCA_002394125.1 Ruminococcus sp. UBA4350 | reverse complement strand
GCGGCCAGGAGAATTTGCCGTTTTCTATATAAACATTTGAGAGACGGAAACCGGCCTGAAATCGGCAGCAGGCGATCCCCGCTGAGTCAGGTGCAGGAATCGCCCGCAGGCCTATTCCCCTCTCTCAAACGGTATTGTCCGTAAAGGATCCCGAAAACCGGTACGGAGATTTTCGGGATCGGCAGCATAACTATCAGCTCCCTTCACACATTGATGATTGCCTGTTATTACTTACGCTTCTTGATGATTCTGCTCGCGATCACTGCGGTGATTGCAGCTGCCGCGATCGAAGCACCGATCTTCTTACCCTTGCGCATTGTGATGACCTCCTTGTATTTTTATTGGTTGGATCCAGGGAAGCACTGATTAAATCTGG
>DGSY01000051.1:0-2148 GCA_002394125.1 Ruminococcus sp. UBA4350 | reverse complement strand
CCCAGCAAGGAGTTTTCGTGCAAGATGGCGGAAAATATGCAAGCAGGTTGCGCACCAAGCCGTCAGGCGGGATTTAATCGGTGATTCCCCAGGGAAGCGGTTTGTTCCTTGCTCTGACTGTATGATACCACATTTTCACGCAAACTGCAACAGACAATGCAGTCCGGCTTTGTCGCATAAGCAACAGCCGCGGCGGAATCTGTCGCCAAAGCAACAGATTTGCCGTGAATTGTATGCGATTTGATCCGCAATGTAAATGTGTGGAATATCCGGAAACCGGTTGACAGTTTCTGTGCAGTATGCTATAATATACACAGTATTCCGTATATTATGAAAGGAGAATACATCATGCGGTGCAATCAACGGATCCTCTGCGGGCTTGCCGCATTGCTGACGGCAGGCAGCGCAGGCGTTCTGCAAGTGTCCGGCGGCGGGACTGTCTCTGCCGAGCAGGTCATGCCGGATTTCTCGTATCTCGGCGCATTCGGCAGCCTGAGCGCGGCGGAAACCGAGCAGACGGCGCGTGCGGTCTATCAGGGACTCGCCGCTCATTCCGATGCCATTGACCTCGGTACGGTGCAGGTCACGCAGGAAAACCTCAGCGACATCGCCGCCCTTTACCGCGAGGTCGCGTCTGTCACCGATGCCGGCCTGCTCAGCTCCACGCAGATCAGCCTCGCCTACAGCGCAGGCAGAATGATGCTGCGTCCGGGCTATCTTGCCGAGGGCGCTGCATATGCGGAAATGTATCAGGACTGCGAAAAGCAGATCGAAGCGATTCTTTCCGGTGTCGATCCGGCGTGGTCGGAGGCGGAAAAGGCGCTCTATCTGCATGATTATCTCGCAATACATTATAATTATGATTATCCCGCGCTTTACGGCGAGGCCGAACGCCCTTACCGCGAACAGTATACCGCCTACGGCCTGCTGCGGAACGGCACCGCTGTCTGTCAGGGCTATTCAGAACTGTATGCGCTGCTGCTGAACCGTATCGGAATCGCGGCGCGCATGGTCGCGAGCAGGGAGCTGAATCACGCGTGGAATTACGTCCGCATCGACGGACAGTGGTATTTCACGGATGTCACATGGGACGACAGCTTTCAGTATTATGCGGGCGAGATGACGCATACAAGCTTCCTGCGGACGACTGCCGAAATGGAGCAGACAAAGCATACCTCAACAGACTGGCTGCTCCCCGACGGCACCAACGTCTACGGCGCGGTGACCTCGGAGCGCTTCAGCAATGCGTTCTGGGTCTCATGCAGCGCGGTCGTGCCGTGGCAGGGAAAATGGGCGGCGTTCGACAGCAGCAGCAATACCGTCAGTGTCTATGATTACAATGCGGCGGCCAATTCCGTCCGGACGGAGACGGTCGATGCACCGGCCGCATCCCTGCTGAAATGGCCTGTCATCGGCAAGCCGGGCTACTACTGGCAGAATGCATTTGTGATCCCCGCCGCCGCAAACGGCGTGCTGTATTATTCGCTGCCAGATCAGATCCTCGCCGTGCGGAGCGGAGCGCCGCAGACCGTGCTGGAGCTGACGGACGCAGAGCTGCAAAAGGGACGCATCTACGGCCTTTATGTGCAGAACGGATATCTGTATTACGGCATTGATTCCGGCCCGAATTACGCTGATTATCTGACGCAGACGATCGAATACACCGCCGTGCCGCTCAGTACGCTGGAGCAGCGTCTCGGCGGCAGCGATCCCGTGACACCCCCGCAGCCGAAGGGCGGCGATCCCGACGGCGACGGCGCTGTCACGAATAAGGATGCACAGACGGTTCTCGTCGCATACACCGGGAGCCTCGGCACCGGCAAGGTCGATCTGCCGGAGGATGCATTAAAAGCAGCGGATGTCAACGGCGACGGCAAGGTCGGTGTTGATGACGCGCAGTATATCCTGATCTACTACACGGAAAACATGGTCGCCGGAAACCCGACAACATGGGAAGATGTGATCCAATAATGTTTATTCGTCAACAAAATGTCCATAAACCGGGATTTATGGGGCAGCTTTTGATGATTAAATAGAGGTATCCGCTTCGCGGATGCTATTTTGAATGGGTGCCTCTATCGCAGGCACCCAAGCCCGCGGGCTCTTGAACGCTGGGGGAGTTTCGCTCTCTGCGGAGAGCGACGAGGG
>DGSY01000056.1:6090-29276 GCA_002394125.1 Ruminococcus sp. UBA4350 | reverse complement strand
GCTCTGCCGACCTCCCGATGCGCTGAATATGAGTCACTTCATACGAAGCCAAAACAGCAACCTTAATTCAAAAAATTTTTTCATTCCCTGCAACCTCAGCGCCCTTTTTTCTGTTATAATAGACAGAGGAACATGAAAGGACGGTGGAAGCCGTGAATGAAAAATCCATTCTCGCGCTTTTTGAACAGCGCGACGAACAGGGGATCCGTGAAGCGAGCCGTGCGTACGGCGGCCTGCTGAAAACGATCGCCGTTCGCATTCTCGGTGACGGCAGAGATGCCGAGGAATGTGTCAATGACACCATGCTCAAGGCGTGGCAGTCGATCCCGCCGAAAAAGCCCTTGCATTTTCGGGCATATCTTGCAAAGGTCGCGCGCAATCTCGCCCTGAACCGCTATGAAGCGGAGCATTCGCAGATGCGCGGCGGCGGTGCGGTACCCGCTGCGCTGGACGAGCTGGCAGAGTGCATTCCGTCACCCGATAACACCGAGCAGGTGCTCGATCAGATCGCGCTCTCCGCTGCGCTGGATTCGTTTCTCAAAACGCTCCCCGATCAGCACGCAAAGGTCTTTATGCGGCGCTACTTCTCAATGCTGGAGGTCGGAGCGGTCGCGGATGAGCTCGGTCTGTCCGTGAATACCGTCAAGAGCATTCTGCACAGAACCAGAGCAAAGCTGCGTGATTATCTTGAAAAGGAGGAACTTTTATGAATCAGCATGATCTTCTGAAAGCGATCGGCGAAGTCTCCGAGGATGCGGTTCAGAAATATGCACTGCCGAAAAGCAGAAATTCGGATGCCGCACCGGATGATGACGAAAAGGATATTGTTATGGAGAAAAACGAAAAACGCAGGATTCATTTCAGCCGTGCGGGTATCGCGGCAGCCGTCGCACTCGTGCTCGGCCTGAATGCTGCGGTCATTTATGCGGTACACCGCATGAAGCAGGATGTGACGACCGTCACGCCCGGCGCGTCCATTGAACAGGAGATCGAGGAGCAGACAGTAAGCGCGTATGAAGAAATAGATGAGAAAGACCGCCGTGTGTTTCTCCCCGATGTCAAGGACTGGGATTTTGAGACAGCCAAGCAAACGATCCTCGGTCTGAATCTGTATGTAGACAAGCGCAATGCCTATTCCGATACGGTTCCGGCAGGGCGTGTCATCGGGACGGATCCGGAAGGCCCCGCAGAGATGAAGCAAGAATCGTATGTCAGAGTCACGGTCAGTCTCGGCCCGAACAATCCGACAGTTCCCGTTCCGGATTTCGTCGGCATGACATTTGAGGAAGCAAAAATTGCTGCCGACGGCATCGGCATCGTACTCGAACTGGCTGAAGGCTCCGAAAAGGAGCTGCCCATCATCTATCAGAATGTCAAAGCGGGTACAGAGGTGCAGAACGGCGAAGTCGTTACCGTCGTGACCGATCCCGATGCCGAGAGCCGGAAATCGTTCCTGAATCTGACATTCACGATTCCGGACGGCGTGACCGGCGTTTACCGTGTCAGAATGGAGAATGAGAACGGGGAGACGGAAGCGATCAGCAGTAATGTCGATGCCGAAAAATCCCCCTGCATCAACCTGATTTTCTCCGGAGAAGGGACTGTGGAATACAAGGCGATTCTGGTGAATGACAAGACCGGCGCAGAAAGCACGATCGGAAGCTATCTGGTGTACTTTGACGGCAAGCCGGATGCCGGATCCGATGCGCAGCCGGAAATCGAGACTGTTACCGACTCGGATATTATCCGCGCATTTGAAGAAGTCGGCACAAAGGCAGATGCGCCCGATCCGCAGACGAATGAGGAAAGCGGAGAGCAGCAGACGGATGAGGAAAGCTCCGAGCCGCAGACATAATATCAATTCAGCCGATCCATTCCTAATCATAGAACCGGCACCGGTGCGGTCGCAGCGCATCGGTGCCGGTTCATTTTTTATTGATAGGGCGGGATTATATTGGGGCGGAACCCTCAGCACAGCCCATACAGCATCAAAAATCCCGGCCGTTTTCCGTTCGCGGCCGGGATTCTGAATGCGGATCAATAATATTTGATTTCCTCTGGCGGCAGTGCCGCAGCCATTTCCTGAAGTTCTCCGGAAACGAATCGCACAGATCAATAATATTTGATTTCCTCTGGCGGCAGTGCCGCAGCCGTTTCCTAAAGTTCTCCGGAAACGAACAGCAGCAGATCAATAATATTTGATCTCCTCTGTCAGCAGATCCTCATATTCTTCCGGATTTTCGAGGATCTTGCCGGTGCCCTCCGCTACGCAGTCCAGCGGGTATTCCGCAACATAGACCGGCATACCGGTCTCGCGGTTGATGAGCTTATCCATGCCGCGCAGCAGTGCGCCGCCGCCGGTCAGCGTGATGCCCTGCTCGATCACATCCGCGGAAAGCTCCGGCGGTGTGTGCGCAAGCGTTTCACGGATCGCATCCATGACATCGCAGAGCGGCTCATAGAGCGCCTCGCGCACCTCCTCCGAGGTAATCATGATATTCTCCGGCAGACCGTTCAGCAGATTTCTGCCGCGGACTTCCATTTCGCTGACAGTCGCCTCCGGGAATGCCGAGCCAATGCCGATCTTGACCGATTCCGCCGTCCGCTCGCCGATCAGCAGACTGTACTTTTTGCGGATGTAGTTGACGATCGCCTGATCGAACGCATCACCGCCGACGCGGATCGACTTTGCGGAGACGATGCCGCCCATCGAGATCACGGCGATCTCTGTCGTGCCGCCGCCGATGTCAATGACCATTGTGCCGGTCGGATCGAGAATGGGCAGGCCGGCGCCGAGTGCGGCTGCGACCGGCTCGGACACAAGCTGAACCGGACGGGCGCCTGCTTTTTCGGCAGCCTCCTTGACGGCGCGGCGTTCAACCGCCGTTACGCCGGAGGGAATGCAGATAATGACGCGGGCGCGCTTGATGAGCGAGCCGCGGAGCGCTTTTTTGATGAGCTCCTGAAGCATCGTCGCGGCGATATCGAAATCAGCGATCACGCCGTCCTTGAGCGGCTTGACGGCAATGACGGAGCCGGGCGTTCTGCCGATAATCTCCTTTGCCTCCTTGCCGACGGAGCAGGCCTGGTCGGTGCGGGTATTGACCGCGACGACCGAAGGCTC
Source organism: Ruminococcus sp. UBA4350 (assembly GCA_002394125.1). GTDB lineage: Bacteria > Bacillota > Clostridia > Oscillospirales > Ruminococcaceae > Firm-04. The sequence continues at coordinate 26,152 of DGSY01000056.1, read as the reverse complement.
GCGCATGATGATGCCTCTGCCGCGTGCATAGATCAGGGTATTGGCCGTACCGAGATCAATTCCGATATATCTGGTAAACATGGTTTGCTCCTTTGTTCTGTTCGTCTTCGCTTTCTGTATGAATAAAATTCCACTCTTTATTTTATCACAAAACTTTGCTTTCGACAATGTTTTTTGCCGCATCGGAATATTTTCGGCGATTTGCATAAAATTCCGAAGCAATTTACAGCATATCGTATATTTGTCAAATCTGATTGAAGAATGGCGGAAGATATGCTATAATAGAAATGAAAGGGTGATGATAATGATAAAGGCAGTGATCTTTGATATCGGCGCGGTGCTGGTCGAATTTGACTGGAACGGCTTCCTGCACCGGATCTACGATGCGCAGACTGCGGATGCCGTCTTTGCGGCGACATGGGGCACCGAGGCGTGGCACGAGCTTGACCGAGATGCGCTCCCGCGGGAGACCGTCCTCGGAATGTTCACCGCGAACGCGCCGGAATATGCTGCGGAGATCCGCACAGCGCTGGCGCGGACAAACGAATGCGCGAAGCTCTTTCCCTATACGGCCGGCTGGATCCGGTCGCTGAAGGCGCAGGGGCTTTCCGTCTATTTTCTCTCGAATTATTATCCCTATCTGGTCTGGAAGAATCCGGAGGTGCTGCGCTTCATTGACGATATGGACGGCGGCGTATTCTCGTGGCAGGAGAAGATCACGAAACCCAATCCGGAGATCTACCGGCGCCTGCTGCGGAAATATGATCTCCGCGCAGAGGAATGCGTATTCATTGACGATTCGCAGCCGAATATTGATGCGGCCAATGCGCTCGGTCTGCACGGCTTCCGCTTTATCAGCTATGCGGAGCAGTATCCGCAGATTATGTCTTTTTTATCAGAAAACAGGGCTAATTCCTTTTCCTTGTAATACTTAGCTGGTATTTTTCGTTAGGAGGTAATTAAGTTATGATGAGCAAAACTCATATTGCAGTCGGAATGGCTTCCGCTTTGGTTGTCAGTTCTATGACTGATGTTAATGAATGTGTACTTGCGATAGCTGGAGGTGCTTTAGGTGGCGTTATTGCCGATGTTGATGTTCTTAAAACGGACAAAACAGGCGATGCTAAGATGGGTGAAGGCATAGCTATCATTTTAACACTTATATCTGTTGTGGTTGATTTGATTTCAGGCGGTAAAATGGTTCATTTTATTACGGAACAATATGTTTCTGCCATTATCGGAATAGTTGGATTTATTGTATTGTATATTATAGGTTTAAATTGCGAACATAGGGAATTTACACACTCAATATTAGCTGCAATTTTGTTTTCACTTTGCATTGGTTTGATATATCCTGAGTATTTTGTTCCTTTTTTGTTTGGCTATTTATCACATCTAGCAATAGATATTATGAATAAAAAGGGAATATTGCTTTTTTATCCGTTCAAAAAGAAGATATGCTTTAAATGGTTTTATGCTGATAGAACAGCTAACACAGTTATAATGATTCTTGGATTGATTGCAACAGCTGCATTGTTAGTTAATCGCTTTATTATGACTTAACGATTAGATTATACTATATAAGCGGAGCAGTATCCGCAGATCATGGAATATCTGGCAGAGCATACAAAATCCGGCCTGTAAAATTGTCGATACCGCCGATTTTTCCGCGGGCATAAGGAATCTGCCGCGCCCGTGCGTAAATTCAACAGAGGAAAGGCGGGAGCGAAATGCAGATCAAACCGGAAAAGGAATACCGTACACCGAAATATGCAGCCGTACTCGCGGCGGCGGCGCTGCTGCCGGTGCTGACCGGCTGCGGCAAACAGCCGGAGATCATGGGCGTGATGCCCGTTCCGGTCTCCGAAAGCGATACACTGATCACAACGGAATCCACAGCAGAAACGGAGGTAATACCATGAAAATCGAACCGATCAGAAAAGCGTCGCTCCCGAAATATGCGGCGGCGCTGGCGGCTGCTGCTGCTGCCGTGATGCTGACGGGATGTCAGACAGCGGGCGATGTAGCAATCGCCGGAGATATTGCAGTCGAGGAGCAGTCCTCCCTGAATGCCGGAATGAGCGGCGATGAACTCCGGCTGGAGGGCGAGGCGACTCCGGATCCGAGCATCGAAAACAGTGAGGATGATCTGCGGCTCGACGGCAAGGTCGTTATGGCGACCCGCCCCGCAAACGATGCGGGCTCTCTGAATATCGCCGGAACGACCAATGTCGATACGGATCCCGGCAGCTGTGACGACAGCGAGTTCGTGCTGGACGGCGATGTTGTATTCGTTCCGGATTTCTCCGAATCGGCAGAAAGCGTTGCGGCGCTCTCCGACGATCAGATCGGCATTTATGCCGATGCCTTTGCGAAGGCCGGCGTGCAGCTGGAACGCGATCCGGAGCCGTTTGCGTATTACGGCTATAACTTCGGTGAGACACTGCTGAATCAGGCAGGAGATCTGCGTGTCATTTTCTATTCGGGCATTGCCGCCGACAACGGCACGACAATGGAGGAATGGATGCAGAGCATCTGCGGCGACCACCGTGACTGGGGTGAGACCTGCACAGCGGGTGATACGAAGCTGGTGTTCATTGATATCAGCCGCGCATCCGAAAATGCACCGGATCATGCGGCGCAGATTGCAAAGGATGTGACGGCATGAATCTGACACTGCATCTCACCGACAGCTGCAATATGGACTGCGCCTATTGCACCCATACCAAAACACCTGCGCGGATGTCAGAGGAAATCGTCGATGCGGCCTGCGATCTCGCATTCTCAGCCGGAAGATCGGCGGGACTTTGCTTTTTCGGCGGGGAGCCGCTGCTCGAAATGCCGCTGATCTACCGCGCCGTCAGCCGGTGTACCGCGAAATCTAAGGAGACCGGCATTCCGGTTTTCTATAAGATGACCACGAACGGCACGCTGCTGACCGAATCCTTTCTGGCATTCGCACGCGGCGTGAAGATCGGCATCGGGCTTTCCTTTGAGGGCTCGGCGCAGGACTGCTGCCGCGTCTTTGCGGACGGCAGCGGGACATTCGGCGTTGTGGAGGAAAAGGCGAAGCTGCTGCTGAAATATATGCCGAGATCCTATGCGCTGATGACGATCGCACCGCAGGCCGTCCCGCAGTTTGCGGATGCTGTGAAATATCTGTATCAGCTCGGCTTCCGCAATATGACCGCGACGATCGCCTACGGAAACCGCGTTCACTGGACGGATGAAAATCTGGAGCATCTGGAGAAGCAGATGCGGGAGATCGCGGCGTTTTATGAGGATGCATTTCTCCGCGGAGAGCCTTTTTATTTCAGCCCGATCGACGCGAAGATCAGCGACAATCTCCGCGGCTTCAATCCCTCGGAGCGCTGTCATCTCGGCTTCCGGCAGATGCCGGTCGCGACGGACGGCAGGCTCTATGCCTGCACGCAGTTCATCGGGGATGAAGCCTACTGCTTCGGTGATGTGTTTACCGGCATTGACCGCGAAAAGCAGAAAGCGGTCGCGATGCGTGCTTCGGAACCGGAGACCTGTAAGGAATGCGCGCTGCGGAAGCGCTGCACAAATTCCTGCGGCTGCATGAACCGGCTGGAGACCGGCAATGAGGATGTCGTATCGGCGCTGCAATGCAGCTATGAGCGCATGACGATCGCGCTTGCGGATGAAACGGCAGACCGGCTCTTTGCGGCGAATGAGGCCGCATTCCGACGGCGGTTCATGCCGAAGCAGACAGGCGATGCGCGATGAGAGAGGCGGCAAAGGCGGATTTTTCCGCATATCTCCCGCAGGCGCGGACGGCATCCGGTGACAGTCTCTATCCCTGTGCGATCGCGGAGGGCATACAGAGCGGCAATATCATCACAGACGGAGATACTGTGCTGTTTCATCATTACTGCGGATTTGCGTTTCTTTCCGGTTCTCCGGACGATGCATTTATGGATGATATTGCGGACAGGCTGCTGCATCCGGCTCCGGAGCGGCGATTTGTGCTGATCTCGGATGATCCGGCGATATGCAGCAGGCTTTCCGCGCTTGACGGCCTGACGCGCTCCGACCGCATCTATTACCGCGCAGTGCAGGCGCCGCCGGAATTTGCCCTGCCGGACGGAATGGCGCTCTGCCGCATCACGCCGGAGCTGCTCCCGCTGATCCGCGGGCGGATCGTTCCGGCATGGTCATGGGAATCGCCGGAGCAGTTTTTCGCGCACGGCTTCGGCTATTGCGTCATGCATAAAAATACCGCTGCCGCAGCTGCTTTCACGGCGGCTGCAACAGCGGATGCTGTGGATATCGGCGTGGAGACTGCGGAGAACTACCGCAGACAGGGACTTGCAAAAATCGCTGCGGCCGCCGTCATGCGGGAGGCGCAGCAGCGCGGGAAAGCCGCTGTCTGGGCGCATCATGCCGCCAATACCGGCAGCATGAAAACCGCGCAGGCACTCGGATTTTCGCAGGTAAAGATCTGCGCGGCATTCAGCGCGGCAGACTGAGATCGCGGATGCGCTGCCAGTGCATCGCTGCGGCCGCCGCAAGCAGCGGGAACGCGACCGAACCCATAATCGTGATCACATTCAGGCTGCTGTTGACGAGCGAAAGCGCGCCGAGCGCTGCCGCATCATAGTACAAATGAACGAAACGCTGCGTAAAGAATGACAGCAGCAGATTGATGATACCCATTGCCGGAATTGCGGCAATCGTCAGCCCGAAGACGGTTCCGGCGGAATCACTTGGATTCCGGAGCTGTCCCTGAAGCAGGCAGTACAGCAGAACATAGATGACGAGACCTACGAACGGCGTCAGCAGCAGCAGCGGATGCCGCGTTGCTCTGGCGGCATCCTCGGCGAAGTCCTGCTGCTGCATGGCCGCAAGAAACGGCTGCGGAAACAGCCGGCTCAGGACTGTGATGCCTGTGCAGACCGCTTGCAGGATCAGCCCGATCAGCGCCATTAAGCGGATCGGCTTGTTTTGTTCTTCCATGACAGATTCCTTTCAAAGACCGCGCCCCGTTTTTGCGGGGCGCGGTCTGTTGCTGTTTTACGGGATTGCTGTGCGATCAGCCCTCGACAGCTGCCTGCACGATGACATTGAAATCAGCAGCCTTGAGCGATGCGCCGCCGATCAGACCGCCGTCGATATCAGGCTGTGCGAGCAGACCTGCGCAGTTCTTTGCGTTCATCGAGCCGCCGTACTGAATGGTGACGGCATCCGCAGTTGCCTGACCGTAGATCTTCGCGAGCTGTGCGCGGATGAATGCGCAGACCTCCTGTGCCTGCTCATCGGTCGCGACCTTGCCGGTACCGATCGCCCAGACCGGCTCGTATGCGATGACGACATTCTTCATCTGCTCTGCGGTGACCTCCCAGAGGTCGAGCTTGATCTGTCTTGCGATGACTTCCTCGGTGATATTGCACTCACGCTCCCAGAGCAGCTCTCCAACGCAGACGATCGGCTTGAGACCTGCTGCGAGGGCAGCTCTGGTGCGCTTGTTGACGGTCTCGTCGGTCTCGCCGAAATACTGACGGCGCTCGGAGTGGCCGATGACGACATACTCAACGCCGATCTCGGTCAGCATATCTGCGGAGATCTCGCCGGTGAATGCGCCGGATTTCTCAAAGTGGACATTCTCTGCGCCGACCTTGACATTGGAGCCTGCGGTCGCATTGACAGCGGTCTCCAGATTCGTGAACGGCACGCAGGCGATGACCTCGATCTTGCCCTCTGCATTTGCAACGAGCGGCTTGATCTCCTCCAGAAGCGCCTTTGCCTCCGGACGGGTCTTGTTCATCTTCCAGTTGCCGGCGATGATCGCCTTTCTCAGATTCTTGTTCATGGTGATTACTCCTTTTCAAATCATTATATTTTCCGGACGCTGCCGGATGATTTGCATTATAAATCGGAAAGTCCTTCGATCTGCGGATGCCCAGTCTGTTCGGGCAGACGGCGATCCTGATGCATGAAGGACTTTGCGCCGAGCCGTGCCGGATGAAACAGCTTTGCCTCTCCTGCAAGGCGGCGCAGATTGATCTTTGCACCCGTGCTGAGGGATGCGCTGCCGATTTCGGCTGTCAGCTTTTGCTCTGCGGCCTGTGCAGCTGCCGTATCGCCCTTTGCCCAAAGCCGCTGCAATTCCGCAAGCGCATCATAGAGCGCAGCCTCCGCTGCCGGACGCAGTGCTGCCCGTTCGCGGATGCGGGTACGGTACTGTGCAGCCCGTTCCGGCTGCTGCATCAGCTCGGAATACGCCGCCGCCAGCATATCATACGCAAGCGTGTCATCGGCATAATCACAGAACTGACTGCCGAAATCCGGATCCTGTTCATAGACGGAATCCAGCGTGTCCTGATATTCCTCCATGAGCCGGACGGCCTTCGGAAATTCGCCGAGCCGGATCAGCCGGAGACATCTTGCAGTTTGCAGCATGGCCTCCTGCCGCAGCGGGAGCGAATCGGCCGGAATATCCGCGAACTGCTCCTCTGCTTCCTGCTCCTGTCCGGCCATGACAAGCATGAATGCCCGCAGCACCTTTTCCTGCACAGAGGGCTCCGGCAGGATGTTTTTCAGCAGACCGGCGGTTTCAGAGGAATAGCCGAATCTTGCAAAGGTCTCCGCCAGCTCCGGCGAGGCCTTTTTATGCGAATGGCCGGAAAGAAGGCTGTCCGAAGCCATAATCAGGACACAGATTGCGGCGCCGATGCCCAGATGGATCGGAAAATCGAAAAACAGCAGCTCCGGCAGGGAACTGCCGGGATTGAGAAGCAGACACAGTGCGAAGGCAGCGGCCATGATGCAGCCCATCAGCACCTGCCGCTTTTCCGGCTGCTGAAAGGGATTGAAATCCGACAGCTTCATGAATGCTCCTTTACGCTCACATACTGGTCAGGGTATCCGGTATCTGCATACCGGTATCCTCCGGCAGTGCGCGGCTCTGCATCAGCGCGGGATTGATATTGAGATTGCGGAACGAAAGCACCTTTGCCTGCTCAACATAGCGCTGCAAATCATAGCGCGTGCCCTGCGATGCGGGCTGCGGCAGATTCGCCGCCATGCCGCGCAGATCGTTTTCGAGCGCATGAGCCTGCTCAAACTGTCCGGTCGAATAAAGCCGGTTCAGCTCCAGCAGTCTGCGGAAGAAATCCGCCTCTGCCGGACTGCGGTTCGAGAATGCAAGCATCGCCTTCTGCCGATAGCCTTCCGCCGTTTCCGCATCATGCATCAGATCGTAATACGCCGCCGAGAGCATATAATATTCAGCAGCGTCATCGGCATAGCTGCGGTAATTCTCAAGGAAATACGGATGCACCTCATAGGCCATATCGAGCTTTGTACGGTAGGCCTGAAGCAGGCGCTCTGCCTTTTCGAGCCGTCCCGTCATCATATAGAGCCGGATCTTCGAGGTCATGACCATTGCGAAATTGCGCATCGAAAGCGCGGGCTCATTGATATGCGCGATCTCGTTCTCGGCAGTATCGTATTCCTCCGCCATGACGAGCAGAAAGCAGCGCAGTGCCTGATCGGCCTCCGTGGGCGCGGGCATGACGGCCTTCATGATGTCAGCCGCTTCGGTGCAAAAGCCCCTGACAGCGAGAATCTGCTCCAGCTTGGTACCGTTATTTCTGTTCGCGATCTCCGCGAACATCGTGAATGCAAAGATCAGAACCGCCGAGGAAAATGCACCGCAAAAGATCATGAACAGCCAGTTCAGGAAAAACCGCGGAACCGATTCCGTGATAAGGCTGAGACTGAGACACAGTCCGATGAAGGTGAAGAAAGCCATTGTGATAATGACGATCACGCGGACATATTTCGGCTGTCTGCGCGGATCGAGGTCTGCGAGCTGCATAGTGCGGATACCTCCTGTCAGTTTCGGGCGTGCGGGTCATTTCGTAATCCGGCTTTTTGAGATTGTGACTAAAAGGCGTCTGCGGCCGGCGCAGAATACAGTTTCAGGCGGATAGTGCTATCCGCCCAAAACCGTAAACATTGTGATTCAGATTATTTCTCAGCGATCGCAGCAACGCCCGGAAGCACCTTGCCTTCGAGGTATTCGAGGGATGCGCCGCCGCCGGTGGAGATGTGGCTCATCTTGTCAGCAAAGCCGAGCTGGATCGCAGCCGTTGCGGAGTCGCCGCCGCCGATGATCGTTGTTGCATCTGCTGCTGCCAGTGCTTCGCAGACAGCGACAGTACCCTTTTTCAGTGTCGGGTTCTCGAAAACTCCCATCGGGCCGTTCCAGACAACGGTCTTAGCAGACTTTGCAGCATCCGCAAAGAGTGCAGCGGTCTTCGGGCCGATATCCAGTCCCATCTTGTCAGCCGGGATCTTGTCAGCATCGACGAATTCGACTTCGATCTCTGCGTCGATTGGATCCGGGAATGCAGCAGCGATCGCGGTATCGACCGGCAGGAGGATCTTCTTGCCGAGCTGCTCAGCCTTTGCGAGCATTTCCTTGCAGTAGCCGAGCTTCTCGTCATCCACGAGGGACATACCGATCGAGCCGCCCTGTGCCTTGATGAAGGTATAAGCCATGCCGCCGCCGATGATGAGCGTATCGCACTTCTCGAGCAGGTTGGAGATGACATTCAGCTTGTCAGCGACCTTGGCACCGCCGAGGATTGCGACGAACGGGCGCTGCGGATCCTCAACAGCATTGCCGAGATACTGGATCTCCTTCTGCATCAGATAGCCGACAGCTGTCTCCTTGACAAAGCGTGCGACACCGACAGTGGAAGCGTGCGCACGGTGGGAGGAACCGAAAGCATCCATGACAAAGACCTGACCGTCAACGAGATCAGCGAGCTCCTTGGAGAAGCCGTCATACTGTGCTTCCTTGGTCTCCTCTGCGCCGCGGAAGCGGGTGTTTTCGAGGAGAACGATCTCGCCGTCCTGCATTGCAGCGACAGCAGCCTTGGCGTTCTCACCGACGACTGCGTCATCAGCAGCAAAGACGACCTTGGTATCCGGGAGCAGTTCTGCGAGGCGCTTTGCGACCGGTGCGAGGGAGAACTTTGCCTCCGGGCCGTTCTTCGGCTTGCCGAGGTGCGAGCAGAGGACGACCTTGCCGCCGTCAGCGAGCAGCTTTTTGATCGTCGGGAGTGCAGCGGTGATGCGGTTGTCGTTTGTGATCTCGCCGTCCTTCAGCGGAACATTGAAATCGCAGCGGACAAGGATCTTCTTGCCCTTTGCCTGAATGTCGTCTACTGTAACCTTGTTCAGTCCAGCCATGATAAAAACATCCTTTCGATATAAGTTTTAAGGCGGAATGCAGCAATCAGCACATTCCACCTTATATTATACCATATCTTTCAGAGAATTTCAATGGGACAGCGAAAAAAGTTTGCAACTAACAACACAGAAGCAGTTGGCTTTTACTTGCGCCAAACGCCGGGGCATGATGTCCCGGCGTTTTGCAGATTATTCGGCTGTTTCTTCGTTAAGACTGGGATTCGGGTTTTCCTCAACTGTTGTTGAGGGCGTATTCATAGGTTGCACATAGGGGTCGCCTGTAGTATCCTTTTTGGCTGAGTCATTACGCTTCTTGGCAATGAAAGCGGCTATACTAGCAGTAACCGCACCACCACAAAGCGCGCCAACAGTAGCGGAAGAACGACACAAGGCTTTAATTCCTTCCTTCATGCTTCCATCCCCGCATTTTTTCAAGGCAGAGGTCCAGCAAGAAGCGTCTAGTGCTTTCTTTCCGAAAGCATTTACAATCGTTTTTCCTATGGCTTTAATACCCAAATTATCCTCCCTTCGTTTTGCAGCCGATAACCTATAGAGTTAATCAGTATGAAATCATACTGATAGACTCTCGCCAGATTAGGAATTTATGTCATGAGTTCCTTTATCGTAAGTGTGCCTGTGCTCGTCTCCCGACAAAAACGGCTACAAACACATTTGCCATTAATATCATAATAACACAAATTAACCTAAATTTCAATAGATTGCCGCAAAACCTACATATTATATAAAATGTGATCAAGAAATTGTAAAAAGTGCTAGAGAGAATCGTGCTTTCGGTTGGTACTGCCGGCGGAGAACTTATAGGAATTGGTTGCGGTTTCTACCCGCCGGCGGTTTTTATCTTGATGCCGCTGACGCCCGGAGAGTCTGTGTTCATTTCAATATATTCCGTATCGGAAAAATCATACGGCTCCGCGAATTCCACCCGCATCAGCGTCTGATCCGGGCCGTAAAGCTGCGTGACCGGAATCAGCTGCTCCGAATGTTTCTGCGCAGGCTGCACCGCGCTGCTGTTCCCCTCGCGGTCATATGCCAGCAGCTCGATCGAGACCGGAGCCGGTGTCTCATGCACCATGCCGTTTTCCTCATGCCGCTCCACAGCATACCACGATACGCGTGATGCACGCGGCTCACTGACATTGAGCGACGCAAGCCATTCGTCAATATTGAATTCCTCCGGCAGATACCGCTGAAACTGTATCCCGAAGGGCGTCACGGCAGCGCAGCCGATCACAAGATCACCGCCGGTCTGTCCGGGTGTCACGCCCATTGAATCCGCGATCTCCTCCGGCAGATCGGCGCCTCTGCCGACCGTGAATTCATTTTCAAGCGGCACAAAGACCGGCTCCGCCGCAAAGTCAATGCGGATCGGATCGGATTGGACTGTGTGCCCGATTCGTGAGGAAAATATCGGCAGGAAGCAGGTCGCGACCTTTACTTCCCCGCCGGCAAAATTCGTGCCGTAGGGCGGTGTGCAGACCATGCAGTAATGATGCGTGATTTTTTCGCCGTTCTGTTCTTCACTGAGAACCCGACTCTCGGAAATATCTGTATGCATCCATCCTGCGCCGGGGAGATCGGTCAGCACGAATATGCCGCTCTGCCAACGCGAACACGGATCTTCCGTCTGCGCCGCTTCCGTCACATCCACGAACAGGAACAGCCGGAAGGCATCGCCTGCGATCGCACGGAGACGGATATGATGATTTCCGGTTTCGGGATCATAGTTGTCAAATTCGATATTGAGATCCTTGCCCATGCCGGTGAGATCCATGCTGCACGGATGCCCGTTCACAGCGGTGAAATATTCCTGCATAGCTGTCGGATAATACAGCGGTTCGTTCTGTGTATTCCCGCTCTCCGTCTGTCTGCGGACAGCTTCATGCAGAACGGGAACCGCCGCGATTACCGCGATTCCCAGCAGACAGGCCGCAGCCAGCCGCCAGTACCGGAATCCCCGCTGTGCCTGACGGCTGCTGTCCGGCTCCGCCGCCGCTTCGATATACTCCGGCCGGATGCCGCTCATTGCATCCAGCAGCGCATTTGCTTTCTGTTTCACAGCAATCCCTCCTCCTCCAAAAACCGCCGCAGCTTTTTGCGTGTCCGGTGCAGCGTGACCTTGACCTTGCTCAGGCTCACGCCGGACAGCGCTGCGATTTCCTTTTCCGGCGACAGATAAAAATACCGCCGCACAAAAATATTCCGCGCATCCTCCGGCAGTCCGTCGAGGAACCGGTTCAGCGCATCGCGCAGCAAAATCTGATCGACTTGACGCTCGGTGTCCTCCGCCGACGGGATGCAGCCGGAAAGCTCCTCCAGCGCCGCCGCCGTCTGTCCGCCGCCGCGCTTTTCCGCCCGCTGCGAACGGTACCGTTTCAGGCAGCAGTTGCGCATCAGCACGGCGCAGTATGCCGCAAGACTTTCAGGCTGCTCCGGCGGGATATGTGTCCAGAGCTGCATCATGACATCATTGAGACATTCCTCCGCGTCCTCTGCACTGCCGAGGATCTGCATTCCGACAGACCGGCAGAGTCCGCCGTATTGCTTAGCTGCTTCACGGACAGCCTGTTCATCCCGCTGCTGAAAAAGTGTCAGGATCTCCGGATCCGTCATACGCCTCACCGTCCTTTCGTGATGCTCTTGTCTATTATGAACCGGTCTGCACCTGAAAGGTTACAGGTTCCGGATTATTATCAGTATAGCATAACCGCCGCCGTGCGTCAATCCTGCATTTCTGCAAATAGAAGCACCTCCGTTCCGGAAAACGGAGGTGCTGAAAACCTGCTGAATGCGTCAGCGCGGGATCACGGAGCGAGATCTTTCATGGTGATGATCTTTGCGACTGCCTGAAGGATCTTTGCCGCATCATCGGTGCTGATCGCGTTGTCATGCGTAACATCTGCATTGATCTTGCCCTGCGCCTCAATAACGGCTTCCTCATCCTCTGCGTAATAGCGGCAGATCAGAACGGCGTCTGAGACATCGACAACGCCGCTGAGATCCGCATCGCCCCAGAGTGCATCGACCGGTGCGGGCGTCGTGGTGGTCGTTGTAGTCGTGGTCGTGGTGGTGACGGTCGTGGTCGTGGTGACCGCCGGCGCCTCATCGTAGATCAGCCGGACGCTGTTGAGCGTGATCGAGCTGACGAGCTTGTCATTCGCATCTGCGCCGTAGTAATAGCCGAAGCCGAGATTGCCGTATTTGAGATCGGCCTTGACGCTGTCAGGGATCAGCACGCAGATCTCCTGCGTCTTGCCTGCTTCGAGGATCGCATACTGCATCTGCGTATACTGATCCTCACTGGCCTTATCGGAGACCGTCACGCCGAAGACGAGCTTCTTGATCTCGGACGGGCAGGTGAGGCTGAATACGACAGCCTGAAGCGAATCGTTCTCGCCGACCGCATCCATATCCGCGAACGGAAGGCTTGCGGTATTGGTCTTGTCGTCGCCCTGTGTCAGCTTCTCGCCGACGGTGACCTTGGAATCGCCGCTGTAGGGGACGGTCTTTTCAACGGTGAAGGTGCAGGCTGCCGCTTCGAGCGTGACCTCATCCACCGCCGTGTATCCGTCTTCCTTGTTGTCGCCGTACCAGTACTGGATCGAAACGGTATCTGTGTCCTTGGTGGTCGCATAGGGCTGCACATCCGCCGGGACATCCCAGACTGCCTCGACCCATTTGCCGCAGTCCTCAAGGCGGGTGCCCTTGCCGACCTCGATCTCCAGCTTGCCTTCCGGAACGGTCGGATTGCCGTCCTCATCGTCGCCGTGATCGTTGTACCAGTAGCCCTTTCTGGTGTCGGGATTCTCCTCAACGCTGAGCCAGTATTCGGTATCTGCCGGAGACATATACTCAACATTCAGGCCGCAGCCGTACATGAAGGTATCGAGATTGGTCTTGGAGGAAATGCTGAACTGGAAGGATTCGAGCGTGACCTTCGTATCATCCGTGGATGCCGGAACGCCGAAATCCTTGTAGCTCAGCTTGCGGCTGTTGATCGGCATACCCTCTTCCCATGTCGAAGCGCCGTTTTCATCCTCATAGTTGCTCTCGTCCTCACCGGCTGTCAGCGTCGCGCCGATGTCGTCGATCGTTCCGGTCAGGGTGGTTTTGATCGTCGCAGTGCCGTCCTTATTGTCGGTCAGCGACCATGCGCCGCTCTTTGCCGCTGTGCTTGACGGGCCGGAGGGCGTATCGGGCTTTGCGGTATCGTTCGGCACGATCTTGTCAACGGTCAGCGTGCCGCCGCCGCAGTAGTAGTTGCGGAATTCATATTCGCCTGCATACTGTCCTGTTTCATACTTGACATTGAGCTTGGAGACATCGACGGTGATCGGTGTCGATTTGCCCGCCGGGATCTCGACAGAGGTGCCGGTGTCATCCGGATCGGCCGGTGTCTGCGTGAACTTGCCGTGATCGAGCTCGATCCACCACGGCGATGCATCCAGTCCGATGCCGAAGCCGTAGGAGACATTCACCGTGCTGCCGGAGACATCATCGACCGTCACATAGACGGAGATCGTCTTGAGCCCGGATGACGCAAGATCCGCGGTCTCGCCGCGGTAGGCATTTGTGCCTTCCTTGGTGGTCAGCGTCTTGCCGACGGTGACCGTTGCAGCGGTCGCAGGCACATTCGGAATGATCAGTACAGCCGCCATGACTGCGCTGACTGCCGCGGAAAAAAGCTTCCGGGCGCGTGTGGAGATGCGCATAAATATTACCCCTTCCTTGCGGGAGCCGGCAATCGGTACACACCGGCTTTCCCTTATATGATTGCGCAGCAAACACTATTACTGCAATATATACGCTATCACAAATTTGTGAAAATTCTGTGAATTTCCGGTATCTGTGCGAAATTTTTGGCGATCATTACAAATCCCGTTTTCCGCTTTGCGGCACAATCACCAAAATCTTCCGCCGGTTCTGCCGCGGAAAACCGTTCCGGCAAAATGCACGAGATTCGAGAGAAAAATCCGTGATTTTTCTCCGGTGCTGTTTCACCGTATGAAACGTTTTTCGGCGCTTCTACCCCTTTACAATTCTATTTGAATATGGTATAATGTAAAGAAACAGATAGGGGCAAACAGGAATCCGGCATCCGCCGGAGCAGAAAAGGAGGCCCGCAAAATGGGCAAAATCATCGCATTTGCGAATCAAAAGGGCGGTGTCGGCAAATCGACGACCGTCGTCAGTCTCGGCGCGTATTTCGGCTCACGCGGCAAGAAGGTTCTCTGCGTCGATGCCGATGCACAGGGCAACACCACGACCGGCTTCGGCGTCTCCAAAAAGGGACTGCTCTTTTCCACCTATGAGGTTCTGATCGGTCAGTGCCGCATTCAGGACGCGATCATCGAGACTGAGACCGAAAATGTCAGCATTCTTCCGGCGACCTCCGCGCTCGCAAATGCGGAGATCAATCTCGTCGATCTGGACAACCGGCTCCAGCGTCTGAAAGCGGCGCTCATGACCTGCCGGCTCGCCTATGACTACATCTTCATCGACTGCCCGCCGGCGCTCGGCCTTGTGACGCTCAATGCGCTGACCGCAGCCGATTCCGTTCTGATTCCGATGACGGCGGAGTATCTCTCGCTGGAGGGTCTTTCCCAGCTCTACGAGACCATCAAGATCGTCAAGAGCAAATATAATTCCGGCCTCGATATCGAAGGCATCCTCTTTACCATGTATGACAACCGCCTGAATCTTTCACTTCAGGTCGTTGAAGAAGTCAAAAAGTTTTTCCCGAATCAGGTCTATGAGACCAAGATCCCGCGCAATGTGCGGCTTTCCGAGGCACCGAGCCACGGCAAGCCGGTCTTTGCGTATGACCGCAGCTCCAAGGGCGCTGAGGCCTATGAAATGGTCGCGCATGAAATGCTCGGCGAACCGCTTGAGCTCGACAAGAAGCCGCGGCACTTCATCTTCCGCAGACGCTGAGCCGGAAAGGATCTCCGGCGGCGTTCCGATAAATACAGAGAAAGGAAGACAGGATTATGGCAAAGGGAGGACTCGGCAGCGGACTCGGCTCGCTGTTTGAGCAGAATGCAGCAGATCCGGCAAGCGGCGTGCAGTCCGTCCGGATCTCTGAGATCGAACAGAACCGCAGCCAGCCGCGCAAGCGCTTCGACGATGAAGCACTGACCGAGCTGGCGGAATCCATTCAGGCACACGGAATGCTCCAGCCGATCGTCGTCAGACCGATCGGGGAACGGCGCTATCAGATCGTTGCAGGCGAACGCCGCTGGCGCGCTGCCAAGCGCATCGGGCTTTCGGAGGTGCCGGTCATCATCCGTGAGCTGAGCGACCACGAGGCAAGCCAGATCGCGCTGATCGAAAATTTGCAGCGCGAAAACCTCAATCCGATCGAGGAAGCGCTCGGCTATCAGGCATTGATGCAGCAGTTCGGCATGACACAGGAGGAGGTCGCAAAGACCGTCGGCAAATCGCGCTCATCCGTCGCGAACAGCCTGCGCCTGCTGAATCTGCCCGTACTGGTGCAGGACTATCTGGAAAAGGGCAAGATCACGGCCGGCCACGCGAAGGCACTCGCCGGCATCAAGGACGAAGCCCTGCTGATCCGCTGCGCACAGCGCGCCGCCGAGGATAATATCACGGTGCGCGAGATCGAAGCGCTCGTCCAGAAGCAGACCGCGGAAAAGCCCGCGGAAAAGCCGAAGACACCCGATCAGATCTACTATGAGGAAATGGAGATCAGTCTCGGCTCCCATTTAGGCAGAAAGGTGAAGGTATCCGGAAGCAAGAAAAAGGGTACCCTCACTTTGGAATTTTATAACAAGGAAGACCTGCAGGCGCTTTGTCAGCTTCTGACAAAGGAAACCGAATGACGGCGGAAAAGGAGAAGGATTTATGATTCAGAACGAAAACAAATTCCGGAAAGAAGGACTGACCTTTGATGATGTGCTGCTGATCCCGGCAGAATCAAATGTCACACCGAACCAGATCCAGCTCAAGACCAGACTGGCCGGCGATATTATGCTCAATACGCCGATCATGACATCCGCAATGGATACGGTCACGGAATCGAAAATGGCGATCGCGATTGCGCGTGAGGGCGGCATCGGCATCATTCACAAGAATATGTCGATCGAGCAGCAGGCGGAAGAAGTTGATAAGGTAAAACGTTCCGAGAACGGCGTTATTACCGATCCGTTCTCACTCTCTCCGGAGCATACGCTCCGCGATGCGGACGAGCTGATGGGCAAGTTCCGGATTTCCGGCGTGCCGATCACCGAGAACGGGAAGCTGGTGGGCATCATCACCAACCGCGATCTGAAGTTTGAAGAGGATTACAGCCAGCTGATCCGGGACTGCATGACCAGCAAGAACCTGGTGACGGCACCGGTGGGCATCAGCATGGAGGATGCGAAGAAGATTCTGGCCAAGGCGAAGGTGGAGAAGCTCCCCATCGTCGACGAGAATTACAATCTCCGCGGACTCATCACCATCAAGGATATTGAGAAGCAGATCAAGTACCCGAATTCCGCAAAGGATTCCCAGGGACGCCTTCTCTGCGGCGCCGGCGTAGGCATCACCGCCAATGTTCTGGACCGTGTGGGAGCTCTGGTAGACGCCCATGTTGACGTCATTGTCCTGGATTCCGCCCACGGTCATTCCGCGAATGTCATTCACTGTGCGGAGATGATCAAGAAGGAATATCCGGATCTGCAGGTTATCGCGGGCAATGTGGCGACAGCGGAAGCAACGCGGGCTCTGATTGAGGCCGGCGTGGACGCCGTCAAGGTCGGTATCGGACCGGGTTCCATCTGCACGACCCGCGTGGTTGCAGGTATCGGCGTACCGCAGATCAGCGCTGTCATGGACTGCTACGGCGTGGCGAAGGAGTATGGCATTCCGATCATCGCCGACGGCGGCATCAAGTATTCCGGCGACATCGTCAAGGCACTGGCCGCCGGCGCAAATGTCGTCATGCTCGGCAGCCTGTTTGCAGGCTGTGATGAAGCTCCGGGCGCGACCGAGATCTATCAGGGCAGACAGTTCAAGGTCTACCGCGGCATGGGCTCGCTCGGCGCAATGGAGGCAGGCTCCAAGGACAGATACTTCCAGGAGGGCGCAAAGAAGCTCGTTCCGGAGGGCGTCGAGGGCAGAGTGCCGTATAAGGGGCTTGTCGCTGAGACAGTCTTCCAGCTCTGCGGCGGCATCCGTTCCGGCATGGGCTACTGCGGCTGCGTGGATATCCCGACGCTGCACGAGAAGGCACAGTTTGTACGGATCACCGGTGCCGGCCTGAAGGAGAGCCACCCGCACGATATTTACATTACCAAGGAAGCACCGAACTACTCTGCACAGATCTGAGCGCAGGACGGTCTGCTTCGGCGAAAAGGCATACAAACAGCTTCCCGACTGCGAAAAAACGGTCGGGAAGCTGTTTTTTTTATCATGCGGCAAGAGATTATTCAATCATTCAGGCGAAAAACAAACGAATCTCAAAATTTCCTCTTGACAAAATTTGTGCAGATATGCTATAATATAGGTACATGAACCGGCAGCACACAAAAATGCCGGGCAAAAGGAGGAACCGAACATATGAAGCTGAATATTATGGCGAAAAAGATCCAGATCGGTCCGAGCTTTTCGGACTACGCAGAAAAGAAGCTGAACCAGAAGCTCGACAAATTCTTTGAGGACGAAGCAGAAGCCAAGATCACTCTGAATGAAGTCAAGGGGCAGATCGTCTGCGAGCTGACTGTCCGTGCAGGCAGCATGATCTACCGCGCAGAGCAGAGCGCTGTTGACAAGAACGATGCGCTCGATGCCGCGATCGACAAGATCATCCGCAAGATCCGCCGCAATAAGACCAAGCTCGGCAAGCGCATCAAGGCAAGCGCACTCTCGCAGGATGCATTTACGGATACCATTGAGGAGCAGACAGAGTACAATGTCATCCGCACCAAGGCATTCCGCGTGCAGCCGATGGGCGTAGAGGAAGCGATCCTTCAGATGAATATGCTGGGACATTCGTTCTTCGTCTTCCAGAATGCGGATAACGGCACGATCAACATTGTCTACCGCCGTGTTGACGGAGACTATGCACTGCTGGAGCCGTCTACCGACTGAGCGCTGATCCATGATATGAAAAGAGCCTGCGGGGAGCGATCCTCGCAGGCTCTTTTGCGCATATCGTTTTTTTACAGCTTTGTGATCTCGGTGCCCTGCCGTGTTTCGCGGATCTGCCAGCCGAGCGCGGTGATCTGATCGCGGAGCGCATCCGCCTTTGCAAAGTCCTTTGCCTTGCGGGCTTCCTTGCGCTGATCAACCAGCTCCAGCACCTCTGCGGGAATCTCCGGCGCGGCATGATTCTCTGCAAGCGCCTTTGCATTCTCGATCAGCCGGAGCGAAAGAACCTTGTCCATATCCGCGATGCAGGCGAGCTTTGTTGCCGCATTCGCATCCGATTTCAGAATATCATACAGCACCGTGACGGCCTGTGCGGTATTGAGATCATTGTCCATTGCTGCTGTGAATGCCGCAAGCAGCTCAGCCTTTTTCGCATCGTCAACCGTATCGTTGTTATCAAGCATCGCCTCGATCTTCGCGAGCAGCTTGTCATACGCGGTCTGCGCATTCTTCATGTTATCCCACGAAAATACGAGCGTTTTGCGGTAATGCGATTGCAGGCAGAAGAAGCGGTAGGCCAGCGGCGAGAAGCCCTTTTCCTCCAGCAGCGAGACAGTCAGGAATTCGCCCTTGGATTTGCTCATCTTGCCGGTCTCGTCATTGAGGTGCAGGACATGGAACCAGTGCGGGCACCATGCGTGGCCGAGATAGGCTTCGCTCTGCGCGATCTCATTGGTGTGATGCGGGAAGACATTGTCGATGCCGCCGCAGTGCAGATCGAGCGTTTCACCGGCGAATTTCATGCTGATGCAGGAGCATTCGATATGCCAGCCCGGATAGCCGTAGCCCCACGGACTTTCCCATTTCAGCTCCTGATCGTCGAATTTGGATTTTGTGAACCAAAGCACAAAATCGGCCTTATTGCGCTTGTTCGCATCGCCCTCGACGCCCTCTCGCACACCGACCTCCAGATCCTCCTCGCGGAAATCGTGAAAGCGGTAATACTGATCGAGCTTCGAGGTATCGAAATAGACATTGCCGCCGGCTTCATAGGCATAGCCCTTTTCGAGCAGGACGGAGATCATGTTGATATATTCCGGAATGCAGCCGGTCGCAGGCTGGATGTATTCCGGCTTTTTGATGCAGAGCTTTTCGCAGTCGGAGAAGAAAGCGTCGGTATAGAACTTTGCGATCTCCATGACGGTCTTATGCTCGCGCTTTGCGCCCTTGAGCATTTTATCATCGCCGGTGTCGCCGTCGGAGGTGAGGTGTCCGACATCGGTGATATTCATGATGCGCATGACGTCATAGCCGGAATATGTGAGATAATTTTCCAGCACATCCTCCATCATATAGGTGCGCAGATTGCCGATATGCGCGAAGTGATAGACGGTCGGGCCGCAGGTATACATTTTGACCTTGCCGGGCTCGGCGGTCTTGAATTCTTCCTTTTGGCGCGTCAGGGAATTATAAAGCTGCATCTTGCATTGCTCCTTCCGGTATTTACAGTATACTTATTATATCACAAATCCTCTGTTCCGTCAAGGTCGGCAGGATCCTATAGATATGGGTTTGCATTTTGCGTTTTTGTATTCAGAGGTGAAAAAGATCGGTGAATGGGGGAAGACATCCCCATCGGGGTTTCTTCCCCTTGACAGCTTTGCCGGCATGAGCCTCATTTTTCCTCGCTTTCGGAACGCTGGGGGAATTTCGCTCTCTGCGGAGA
>DGSY01000056.1:0-6026 GCA_002394125.1 Ruminococcus sp. UBA4350 | reverse complement strand
AGGGCTCTCGCCCGCTTCGCTATGAATTTGCTCTGCAAACTCACCTCGACCCGCGAGTTTTTTGAAAAAAGCTCGACCAAAAACTTTGGATGACATCGCCGGAAGCGTGCTGAAAAATCCCCGGTCGGCCACTCCTCTCCCCGCCCGGTACTTGACAGACAGGCGATTTTTTACTATAATAGGAGTATCGCGGCAGCGCTGCCGCAAATCAGATTCAGGAGGATTGTTCGCTATGGAACTCGAAACCAAATGCCTGCACGCCGGCTATACCCCCGGCAACGGCGATCCGCGCGTCGTGCCGATCGTTCAGAGCACGACCTATACCTTTGACTCTACTGCACATATCGCAGCACTCTTTGATCTTCCGACAGAGCCGATGTATTCCCGCTTCGCAAATCCGACCGTCGATGCCGTCGAAAAGAAGATCGCGGCACTGGAGGGCGGCGTCGCAGCGATGTGTACCACCAGCGGACAGGCGGCCAATCTGCTCGCCGTGCTGAATATCTGCTCCGCAGGCGACAGCTTCATCTCGACCGGCACGATCTACGGCGGCACGGTCAACCTTTTCTCCACAACGCTCAAGCGCCTCGGCATTGAGTGCATCTTCGTCGATCAGGAGGCTTCCCGCGAGGAACTGCAAAAGGCGATCAAGCCGAATACCCGCTGCGTCTTCGGCGAAACGCTCGCAAATCCGGCGCTCTCCGTCCTCGATATCAAAAAGTT
The DNA here is from genome assembly GCA_002394125.1 of Ruminococcus sp. UBA4350. Classification (GTDB taxonomy): domain Bacteria; phylum Bacillota; class Clostridia; order Oscillospirales; family Ruminococcaceae; genus Firm-04. Next base: position 5,303 of record DGSY01000056.1, on the reverse strand, counting down.
CGCGGATTTTGCCCATGACAACGGCCTGCCGCTCATCGTGGACAACACATTCCCGACACCGATCCTCTGCCGTCCGAAGGAATTCGGCGCAGATATCATCACGCACTCCACTACAAAATATATGGACGGCCATGCCGTGCAGGGCGGCGGCGTGATCGTGGACTGCGGCACATTCCCGTGGGACAATGGCAAATTCCCGGAATTCACCGAGCCGGATGAGAGCTATCACGGCGTCCGCTATGTTGCACAGTTCGGCGACATGGCATATATCATCAAGTGCAGAATGCAGCTGATGCGTGATTTCGGCTGCTATCCGAGCGCGACGGCGGCATTCTATCTCAACCTCGGTCTGGAGACGCTCGCTGTCCGCATGAAGCAGTACTGCATCAATGCACAGAAGGTCGCGGAATATCTGGTGAGCCGTCCGGAGGTCGAGTCGGTCAGCTATCCGGGACTCAAGGACGATCCCTACTATGACCGCGCAAAGACCTATCTGCCGGAGGGCTGCAGCGGCGTCATTTCCTTTGTCATCAAGGGCGGCAGAAATACCGCGATGAACTGGATGGATTCGCTGAAGCTCGCCTCGAATGTGGTACACGTTGCGGATATCCGTACCTGTGTCCTGCATCCGGCATCCGAAACGCACCGTCAGCTGACAGACGAGCAGCTCATTGCGGCGGGCATCAATGCCGGCATGATCCGGCTTTCTGTCGGACTGGAAAATGTGGACGATATCATTGCGGATATCGCACAGGCATTTGACGCTGTGAAATAAGAATATGAACCGGCAGCATTGTCCGATCGGGCGGTGCTGCCTGTGCTTTTCTATGTTGAGACGGATATAATTCGTTGTTCGGTATGGCGTATTTTGTGCATACTAACAGAAAATTCGCTTTATACTTTCTTTTTTCACATTTTTTTGGTATGATAGCATTAGTTATAGTATAGATACAGGGAGAAAGGAGCGATCCGGTATCATGGGTGAGGCAAATCAGCCGGGCAGCAATGCACCGAAGAAAAAGGAAGGCAAGCAGCTCAGCCAGACGAAGCAGATCATCATTATGGCCGCAGCGCTGCTGGTTTGTGCCGTGCTGATCACATGGACAGTCCTGCTGATGCGGGAGCGGCTTGCAGCGAATGATAATACGACAAATGAATATTCACGGTCGGATCTTGCGGAGATGACCGGTGCGGTCACGACGGTGACAACGGTGACGGATCCGGGGCCGGCAGAGTTTACGGAGGCCTCCACGACCGCGGATACCCTCACAACGTCGGACGGTTCTGCCGCGGTCACATCCACGCAGGCCAATGCAACGGCGCCGGCGGTCATTACCGTTCAGCCCTCGAATTTCAGCAAGGTCACCGGCAACGGCAAGACAACTGCCCGCGGCGGACAGGCGACACAGGGCGGTCAGACCACGACCACTACGACCACCGCGGCGCATACGGAGCCGGTCATACAGCCGACCGATCAGCCCGCAGAGGGTCAGATCGGCTATAACAAGCTGCTCGCGCTCTATCTCGCTGCGTCGCAGAACGGCTCGGCATATTTCGTCGATGCACAGGGCAGCTCGCAGCCGACTGTCATTCTGCACGGAAACGGCGGCTACTATGCAGCATCTCCGGCGGATGATTTCAGCACGCGGAACCGTCTCGGCGGAACCGGCGATGCTTCGGAGCATCCGTGGCAGACGGGCTCCGGCTTCAATTTCATGCAGTATGACGCGGGCAGCCGTTTCATCTATTATGCATCGCAGGGCAACAATTATCAGATCCTCGGCTATTATGATACGGCGACCTGTGAGAATGTCTGGGCGCGGCTGCATTATTATCAGCTCGGCGTGGAGTGGCAGACGGAATATCATATTCACTATTCCCACCGGACAGACCGCGCAGACGGCACACAGACCGAGCTTCAGTTCGGCACCTGCGCGGCATCTGGTCTGTATCAGGTTCCGCTCGACTTTGAGCATATTCTGGATACCGAGCTGCAAAACCGCGGAATTTCTATCGGCAGCTGGGCCACCTATAACGAAATGTATGCAAATAACGCGGCAGATTCGCAGGCGCTCCGCAGCAAGGCCGGCAGCTATAACAGCGGCTTTACGGCGGGAGCAGGTGAGACCTATGCCGTTGTGACCGAGGGCAATGCACAGCTTACGGATGCAGGCGGAGCGGTGCTCGCAGCACTGCCGGCGGGTGCGATCGTCGGTGTCGGAACGAATGCGCTTCCGCTCAGCGGATCGGTGAATGTCCGTGCTGTTGTCAACGGCGAGACCATGAACGGTGTTATGAACAGCGCACAGCTTCTTGCATGGAGCGCACCGTAAATTAAAATCAGAGACCTGCCGCAGGACGCGGCGGGTCTTGCTTTTCTCTGCAAAAAGCCGCGCGCTCCGGTTCGGTGAGCGTGCGGCTTTGTTTTATTCGATCTCCATTTGGCAGGCGCGCATTGCGGCGAGCGCAGTCTCATGGCTCTCCGGCGTGACACCGGCGCAGCATCCGGCAATGATCTTCACCGGCACCTCCGGAAATGCCGACTTCAGGATCATGGCATTGCTGATGACGCAGATATCCGTGCAGACGCCGATGATCTGAAATTCCTCGATCTTACGCCGTTTGCCGATGATCTTCGGCAGATCGGCGGCACCGAATGTGACCTTCTCCACGAGGATCGCATCCTCACCGAGCGCCGTCTGAACGGTCTTTTCGAGCGCCCAGCCCTTTGTGCCATTGATGCAGTGCGGAACGGGCAGCTTTCTGCCCTCCTGCGTATTGAGGTAATTCTCGGTATGTGTGTCCAGCGTAGCGATGACCAGTCCGTCCGGATTTGCTTTCCGGAACGCCTTGATATATTTCACAACGGGCTTCACTACGGCAGCGGTTTCCGGATTGCCGAGGACGCCGGTCGTGAAGTCCTTCTGCATATCAATGACAATGAGTGCTTTCATGAGAGCCTCCCTTCGGTGCGGGTGCGGCGGTCAGATGACAGCGCGGAGGATTCTGCCGGCACCGCGCTTCAACACGGCCTTGCGGATCTTCTTTGCAGCGCGCTTGGTCACTTCCTCAGCGATCTGCTCGACAGCCTTCTCTACGACTTTGCGTCCGACCTTGCGGATGACGCGCTTTGCGATTCTGTGTCCCATTCTGAACCTTCCTTTCACGGTAAGCGGCGGATCGCGGCGGCTGCTGCGGAATTGCAGCGGTCACGGATCCCTTATCTGTATTATACCACATCCGGACGGATTTTTCAAGACCTGCTGACGATTAAGAATTATCATTTCACACTGTCTATAAACCGGAGTTTAGCGGGCGGGCAGTGCCCGCCGGCAGTGCCGGAGCCATGATCTAAAGTTCTCCGGAAGCGAATGAAAGCAGAGTGAGATGAAAGCCAGATCAAACAATAGGCACGATTAGTGCCGTAACAGCGACGTATCTGGTATGCTCCGCGAAACGGCGCCGGAGGGAAACGGCTGTCGGCCCTGCCGACTCAGATCGGTTCCGGGATAATAATGCGCGAGGATCTCCGCATAGCTGCTCCCATGCCGCGCCATCGCGTCCGCACCGTACTGGCTCATTCCGACATCATGCCCGAAGCCCTTTGTCTCAAATCGGAATACGTCGTCTGCATATTCCACAGAAAAGCAGGCCGAACGCAGCGCAAACATCTGCCGGAGCTGCTGCCCGCTCCATGCCTGATCGCCCGCTGCCATGCGGAGAACGGTTCCGGAGGGAGAGCATTCCGGCTCCGAAAACCATTCCGACGGATCCTCCGGCAGACGGCACTGCGGATTTTCTGCTTCCAGTGTGCGGCGGACGGTCTCCGCCGGGAATGTGACGGTCTCTGCATACTGCGGCGCACTGCGGTCTGCATCGGACGAAACAGGAATCAGATAGGGCAGCGCATTGCCCCAGACATTTTCCGCGCTGTCGGTCTCGCCCGATGAGATCGCGTGAAATGCCGCGACGATCGGTTCATCCGCATAGCAGAGGATCTGGTCGCCCGCGGCATCGACCGCTTCGGCGATCCTCGCATAGCTTTCCGCAAAGCTGCTGCCGTAGAATCTGCGCAGCGCATCCTCTGTGAAAAATGCCTGATACACATTCGGATCATCGGAGAAATCCGCGCCGCCGAGCGCCGGATCCGGCGCAGCTTCGTGCATTCTGCGGATACGCTCTGCATAGGTGTGACAGGCGACGGTCTGCGCCTTCAGTGCCTCCGGCGCAAAGGATGCGGGCATTTCCGCGCCGACCGCACCGATCAGATAATCCCGCACCGGCACCTCGCGGATCTCGCCGGTGTGCGAATCCATAACGCGGTAGCTTTCGGCGCACTGTCCGGCGGGATCCTGCTTCGGTGCATTGACCGGATATCCGGCCGCGGCCGCTGCGGGGAGCAGAAGCATCGCAGCCGCGCAGAATGCATAATACCAAAAATGTCTGTTCATTGACTCTCTCCTGATACTGCCTGAAATCTGTCCGTTTCCCTTGACAGAAATCTCAAAAAGCGGTATAATAGAATAGTATATGTATAATCATAATCCGATCCGGAAAGGGTGCGCAAAATGGACATGAATGATTCTATCAAAAAACTATGCGAGGGGCTGCGGGAATATTCCGCATTCGACCCCGCGCTGTACCAGAAATATCAGGTGAACCGCGGCCTGCGGCGCTCTGACGGCACCGGCGTTGTCGCGGGCATTACAAAGGTCTGTAATGTTCACGGCTATATGCTCAATGAGGGCGAGCTGGAGCCGATCCCCGGCGAGCTGATCTACCGCGGCTATCAGATCACCGATCTTGTTCATGCCGTGGAAGCAGAGAACCGCTACGGCTATGAGGAGACCGCATATCTGCTCCTGTTCGGCAAGCTGCCGAATGTACAGCAGCTCAAGGAATTCCGTGCGCTCGTTTCTGCGCTGCGTCCGCTGCCGGACGGCTTTGTGCTGGATATGATCGCAAAGGCGCCGTCCAATAATATCATGAACAAAATGGCGCGCTCCGTGCTGGCGCTCTATTCCTATGACGATGACTGCGAGGTGCGCTCGCTCGAAAATGAGGTGCGCATCGCTGTCTCGATGATCGCGCATCTGCCGGTCATTATGTCTGCGGCCTATCAGGTCAAGCGGCAGCATTTCGACGGCGAAAGCCTTGTCATGCATCCGCTCCGTCCGGAGGAGACCAATGCGCAGACGATCCTCTCTCTGCTCCGGCTCGACCGGAAGTATACCGAGGACGAGGCACATCTGCTCGATATCTGCATGATGCTCCACGCAGAGCACGGCGGCGGAAACAACTCC
>DGSY01000067.1 GCA_002394125.1 Ruminococcus sp. UBA4350 | reverse complement strand
ATAACAACTCAGCTAACTCATCAACGAAATCATCAAAAGTGTCAATACTAGAAGTTAATGCCACTTCCTCCATTTCCGGATTCATCTGAATATCGGCATGATCAGTTTGTAAATGCCAAATAGCCTCTGCCTTACCAAAGAAAACAAAATTACGGCAACCTGCAACTAAAAGTGAGAGCGCCTGTTTATAAGCATATTCCGGATCGGTAGTATGTTCAACGATAAAATAGCAATACATATCTTCGCGTTTTGTCAATTCTATATTCCCACGGTTGAGGTCAATACCCCAGAAGTGTTCTCTCAGTCTCTCAGTCGCGGGCATACCGACACCTCCCTTAATATGGCATTATGCCCAAACAATCGGTTGAATTAAGGTCACTTTTTGACTTGCACTCACAGCTGTCACACGCCGTGTGATTTTCGCCGCCTGTCTCTCGGCAGCCTTACGCTGTTTTTCGCCTGATACCGATGATTCCGTGCCCTGTAACTCCGTGTGATTTCGTGTGATTTTGGGTGAAAAAAGGTTCAAAATACGGAAAAATCTTTCCGAATCCGGAAATTTATTTCAAAATCCGGGGTAATAAAAAAGTCGTAGATACGAGATTTTCACGCATCTACGACATTTTGTGGGTGGCAGGGGCAGAAGGAATCGAACCCTCGGCACACGGATTTGGAGTCCGTTGCTCTACCAGCTGAGCTATACCCCTATGACCATATTATTATAGCATAAAAAACCGATTCTGTCAAGACCAAATATTCAAAAGCAACATTCTTGTCGATGCTAACAAATTGCAGGTCGTAATGCACTTGGCATTTGCGCACAACCACAAAAAAGCCGGACAGTCGGAGTGACTGCCCGGCTTTGCCGTTTATGCGCGTTCCGTGCCCTTCAGCCATGCATTTGCCAGCTCCAGCGCCTCAAAAAGATTCGGACGAGCGGCAGTTTTCGTGATCGCAGCCATCGGATTCAGGTTCTTGTCTGTCTTCATCAGATAGCATTTGATCTCCGTGGCCTGCTTCTGCTTCATTTCTGCATTCTCTGCTTCTGCTGTCACATTCATCATGACCACATAGGGCTGCGCCATGCTGCCGTAATAGATCGTCTTGCCGCTCCGCACGACCGGGCGGCTCTTATATGTGAAATAGCTTTCTCCCATCATGATCCTCCAATTCTCATCGGAAATCCGCGATCACCATGTCATCGTGAATTCCTTGTCTGTTTCGTCGTAGATCCCGATATTCGAGATCAGCGTTTCAACATAGCTCTTGCGGCAGCGGAAGCGGATATCGCCGTCTATGACGATATAAGCCTTCAGGCCGCCTGCATCGTAAAATTCCACATCATAGCTGCGCTTCTTGTCCTGCCGCTCGATAAAGACCTTTGCCATCGGGTCGCCCTTCAACTCCGTATCCTTATCGTAGACGATCTCCTCAGCGGAGGTCTGGAGCAGGTAGGTATAGAGCTTGCGGTAGCGCTCGATGCCGTCCTCGTCCAGCGGCTCGCCGTTCAGCTTGCCGACAAAATCCTCCTGACTCGTGCCCTCACCGGTAAATGCCAGCTTGGTATCGCCGGCTTCATAGGTCAGCGTGCCGATATCCCAGATATACATATCAATGACATTTCTGGAAATGATATCCTCCGGCTTGAGATCCTCATAGATGATGTCATCGGGCGAAAAGCCGTAGATGCAGTTGAGCCCTTTCATCATACCGTAATAGCGCGTCTCGCCGTCCTCGGTCTCATATTTGTCGCCGAGCCAGAACACGGTCGTCTTGCCGTCGTCGGTCTTCATTGTGACGGTCACAAACGGATCGTCGAAGCCCGCCTTCTTGATCTCTGCATCGGTCGGCAGCGGCGTCACGACCTCCTTTGCGGTCAGACCGTAAAGACCGTGCGTTGCGGCAGCGGATCTGTCTGCGCTGAGCAGCGAATAGACAGGCTCCTCCATAACATGAACCGCCATTGCACCGCCGTTCGTATTCTCCTTATAATAGGAATCATAAGTGAAATAGAAATCGTAATCCAGATCGCTGCGCTCGATCCGCACAGAATTGATGACCGTATCGTCATCCTCGGCCTGCTCCGGTTTCAGCGTCGTACCAAGATAATCCTTGATGCCGTCGAGGAACGGATCCAGCGAGATCGAATTGACGAGATAGACCGTCGAGCCGCCGTCCATGCGGAGATAGCGGTTGCCGCCGATCGGCGCCTCACTGCCGATGCAGAATTTGATCGGATCGGCATTGTCAACAGTATATGTGACCTTGACCGGTTCATCCAGTCCGTACTTGGCAAGATCGCTGTCCGATACATTTTCCTCAACCGTATCGACAGAGGTGATCTCCGGCGAGCGCGTCGCCAGCAGACGGATCTGCGTTGTATTCATCGGCAGATCTTCATAGCCCTTGAGGTAATAGTTTGCGATCTCCTCGGTACGCTCCGTGCCGTCCATATCAGTGGTCTTGGTCTCCTCCATTTTCCGAAAGGCGACATAGGAATCGCCCTTCGGATTTTCAACCTCGATCTGACTGATATCATCGCTGTAGGCGTGCCAGAGCAGTGTCTCAACCGTCGATTCGGAGGAGCTTTCCTGTGCATCCCCCGGCTTCGTCAGCATGAGCCATGCCATTGCACCGCCGAGCGCACCGAGCAGCACACTGCCGCCGATGATCCCTTTGAGGGTCTTGTTCATTTATTTCGTCTCCTTACATACACAACAATACCGATCACTGCAACAAGCAGCGGGATTGCAAAGAGCGTGACCGCACGGATCGTCTTTGCCTGCGAGTCGGTAATGGTCATCTTCGCCTTGTCGAGCGACTTTTCAGCGATCGTGATGACATTCTCCTTGCCGGTCGCGGTATTGAGCAGAGAAATGAAATAGTTGGCGTTGTCGTAGCTGCCGGAGCTGCCCGCGACCACGATATCCATGATCCACGGCGAACCGAATACTGCGATCTGGCTCTTGAGCGTTTCGCTGCCGGAGGTAAAGGTGACCTCGGAAAGCACAGCCATATCTGCGCTGACCTTTTCAGCGGAATCCGCATTGAAGTCCTCGGCGCTCTCGTCAAGCGGATAGAGCACGCAGCTGTCAGAGGTTGTCAGCAGCGGATAGGTGTATCTGCCGGAATTCTGATCGTACAGACGCTCGACCGGGCAGCAGAGCGGTGTGATGATCGGCAGTCTGGATGCGGTGAAGCCTGCATTCAGGGATGCCTCTGCATTTGCGGTCACGACCGGAACGCCGCCGATCGTACCGATCGCGATATTCGCGACCTGTGCTGCGCCGGAGTTGGTCTCGGTTGCGTAGGATCTGCCGATCTTCACGCCCCAGACAGACAGGAACTCGTCGAGATTCTCGGTATTCGCGCTCTTGAACGGCGAGCCGAAATAGATCATCTTTCTGCCGTACTTGCTGTCGTTGTTGAGGTAATCGGAGATCTTGGTAATCTGTGCCTCGGTGAGATCGTTGGACGGCGAGCAGAGCATGATGATGTCATAATCACCGGTCAGCTCAGCGGTCGCGATGTCAACAGACTCGACCTTGTAGTTGTTCTTGTCCAGTGCTTCCTTGATCGCCTGATAGCAGTAGGCATCGCGGTTGTCGTAGATCGGCGAGCCGTTCACCTTGTCGATCATTGCGACCGTGACCGGATTGAGGTCGGTAACGCCCATGATCGCGGAAACCAGTGCCTGCTCACCGACGAACTTGTAATGCGTCTCGGAGGTGTAGGTCGTCTGGTCGAAGGACTGCTCTGTCTTGAACAGCGTATTGCCGGATTCGGCTGCATAGGGGTTATTCATGAAGCCGACCACGCGAACCAGATCGCCGCAGGAAACAATGGCATCACCGGTGGAGAAATCGCCGTTGAAGTTCTGCTTGTAAACGGAGATAGCTTCCGGATTCTTGTTCGCATCGACATACTCGACCGAGATATGGCCGTTCGATTCGGTCTTGAAACGGTTGAGCGTTTCCGCCGCGACCTTGAGCATATTGTTTTCGAGGAAGTAGCTCTCGTCCGCGAGCATCGTGATCTTGACATCGCTGTTGAGCTGATGCAGATATTCGACTGTTTTCTCGTCGATCTCGTAGAGACCGCTGGAGGTCAGGTCGATGTTCCAGTTGAAGCGCTGATCGAGCAGGCCGCAGATGATATTCACCACGACAACGATCGCGATGACGACCACGGTGATGATCGTCGCGAGTGCGCCGTACTTCAGCTTCTTGCGGCGCTTGACGGAATTGAGCGCACGCTCCTTTTCCTCCTCCGGCGTCCGCTGGCGCTTTTTCTTCTTCGGCGCCTTGTCCTCATCCTTCGATGCGGCCTCATCCTCTGCATATTCCTTCAGCGCGGCAGCGGTATCGCTGACCGCATCGGAAGCATCCTCCGCCGCATCTGTCACGGCATCCGCCGCATCGCTGACAGCATCCGCCGCGGTATCGGCCGCGTCCTCTGCTGCTGCTTCGGCGGATTCCAGTTCCTTTTTGATATCGTCATTGTTACCCATGAATGAATCCCTCCTCAGCTCCAGCGTCTGCGCTCAAATACGCGAATGGTGAAGTAGTTGAAGATCACCGCGACACTGATATAGAATACGATTGTCGAAACATTGAACAGGCCGCAGGTGATCGCATAATATCTGCGGTAGAAGGACAGCTTTTCCAGAATGGTGTTGATGAAGCTGATGTTGATATAGCTGTTGATGACGTCGATCATATAGAGCGCCATCAGTGCGACAAAGCTCAGAACTGCCGCGGCGATCTGGTTTTCGGTCAGCGCCGAGATCAGCGTACCGACCGCGATGAATGCCGCACCGAGCAGGAACATTGCAAGGAAGTTTGCGAAGACAATGCCCCATTCAACCGTGCCGAAGAAGCTCAGGATCAGCGCATAGATCAGCGGCATCACCAGTGCGATCGTATACAGCACCAGCGCTGCGAAATACTTGCCGAAAACGATCTCGCCGAGGCTGACCGGTGCGGTCAGGAGACCCTGCTCGGTCTTCTGCTTTTTCTCCTCACTGAACGAACGCATTGTCAGCAGCGGGATGACGAAAATGCAGATCAGGAACATACTCTGGAACAGTGCAGACATATCGGTCGTTGCAAGCGAGAGACATGACTGGAAGAAGAAGAATCCGGAAAAGATCCAGAAAACTGCAAGAAAAATATATGCGACACTCGATGTGAAATACGCACCGATCTCGCGTCTGAAAATCGCGCCCATTATGCCTTCTCTCCTTTCTTCGCATCCGCCTGATCCTCCGCATTCGGAATGACGATGCCCTCACCCATCGTGATCTTGAGGAACACATCCTCCAGCGTCATCTCTGCGGAACGGCAGGCCAGCAGCGGCCAGTCGTGACGGCGTGCGATCTCGAACAGGTCGCGGCGGATATCCGTGCCGGGGACAGCCTCCAGCTCATATTCGTAGACGCCGGGCTCACGCTCCATATCGGCCTTGACATACTTGATGCCGTCGATATCTCTGAGCGCACGGACGATCTCGTCCTTCGGGCCTTCGATGCGCGCAATGATGCGGTGATCGGTCGAGACATTCTTCGAGAGGTTGTCCGTGGTATCATGCGCCGCGACAACACCGTGATTGATGATGATGATGCGGTCGCAGACTGCCTGGATCTCGCTGAGGATATGGGACGACAGGATGACCGTATGGTTCCGGCCGAGCTTCTTGATGAGCGTGCGGATCTCAAGGATCTGCTTCGGGTCGAGACCGACCGTCGGCTCGTCCAGGATCAGCACGGGCGGATTGTTGACCAGCGCCTGCGCCAGACCGACACGCTGCTTGTAGCCCTTCGAGAGGTTTTTGATCAGGCGTTCCTGCACATCGGTGATCTTGGTCAGATCCATGACCTCTTTCAGATGCGCCTTGCGGGGCAGCTTGCATTTTTTGAGGTCAAAGATATAGTTGAGATAGCCCTTGACGGTCATGTCAAGATAGAGCGGCGGCAGCTCCGGGAGATAGCCGATGAAGGATTTCGCCTTGATCGGATCCTCCAGAATGTCAACGCCGTTGATGAGAGCCTGGCCGGATGTCGAAGAAATATAGCCGGTAAGCATATTCATGGTCGTCGATTTGCCTGCACCGTTCGGGCCGAGAAATCCGAGGATCTCTCCGTCCTCAACGGTAAAGCTGATGTCGTTGACCGCGTGCTTATCGCCGTAATGCTTCGTCAGATTCCGTACTTCGATCATGGGAAAGATTCAGTCCTTTCTGAAAAAAATCATTCACGGAATATATTGTAAGACTTCTGTGTGAAAATTCCGTGTCAGTATCGGGAAAAAGCAGCGATTCAGATGAAATCCGCCTCTGCGGGAATGCCCTCGGCGGGGAGCAGATGCTTCCGCGCCCGGATATCACGCCGCAGCTGCGCCGCCAGCGCTTCGACCGAATCAAATTTCTGCTCCGGCCGGATAAAGCTGCAAAGCGTGACCGGCAGCAGTGTGCCGACCAGATCGCCGCTCCAGTCGATCAGATGCGTTTCCGCGATCGGCTCGACATCGCCGCCGGTGACGGTCGGGCGGACGCCGATATTCGTAATCGCCGGCACCCAGATATCGTTGATCTCCGCGAAGGAGGCATAGACACCCCTATGCGGGATGCACTGCCACGGCAGAAACGCCTGATTCGCCGTCGGTACGCCGAGCACCGTGCTGCCGAGATGCTGTCCGGTAATGACGTGCGAGAGCAGATGATAATCCGCACCGAGCAGACGGTTCGCCTTTGTGATCTGGCCGCTTTCAAGCAGGAAACGGATGTGGCTCGCGGAGACGATCACGCCGTCCTCATCGCGCACCTGCGGGACGATCCCGACCTCAAAGCCGTATTTCCGGCCGTAATGCTCCAGATCGGCGGTATCGCAGTGCGCATTGCGCCCGAAGCGGAAATCCTCGCCGACACAGACATAATCGACCTGAAGCCGCTCGCGCAGGATATGCTTGCAGTAGCTTTCGCCGTCCAGCTCTGCCAGCTCGCCGAACGGGAGCGCAAACACAGCATGAGCGCCGCAGGTCATAAGCAGACGGCGCTTCTGTTCGTCATTGAAGATATAGCGCATCGGCCTGCCCTGCTTCACCGGCATGGAATCCGACGCAAAGGTCACGACATTGCAGACGCCGTGCGCAGCAGCCTGCGCCAGCACACGCCTGTGACCGAGATGGACACCGTCAAACAGTCCGAGTGCAGCAGAGATCTGAAGCCGTTCCGGATTCGGTGCTTCATGGAGTTCCTGCTTCATGTCCAATCAGCTCCTTATAAATTTTTATATACCCGCAGCACACCGGCTTCTCTGTCCGCTTCACAGAGTCCGAGAAATTCGCGCGCCGGCGAATAGAGCCGGTAGCGCACTGCATCGGTCAGCCCGTGAATGCGTCCGAGATCGAGCCGGACGCCGTTGCGGTAAAGCCTTGCCTGCGCTTCGCTGACGGTCAGCTCCGGCAATGCCGCAAAGAGCCTGTCCGTCGGGATGATGAGCGCATCCGCTTCGCCGCTGTCAGCCGCCTGCTGCACTGCATTAAAGCTGTGCGCATCCGAAAGCGTAAAGCCGCAGGCCATTGTCCGCGTCAATGCGGTCATGATGCAGCCGCAGCCAAGCGCCGCGCCGATATCGTGCAGGATCGTCCGGACATATGTCCCCTTGCCGCAGGCAATATCGAGGATCCCCTCACCTGCCCCGGCATCATACTGCACGAGCGTCAGCGATGCAACGGAGACCTGCCGCGCCGGCCGCTCGACCGTTTTGCCCTGCCGCGCCAGCTCATAGAGCCGCTTCCCGCCGACCTGCACAGCCGAATACATCGGCGGGATCTGCATGATCTCACCGGTGAACTGCGGCAGGACCGCAAGGAGCTGCTCCTCCGTGACGGAAACGGGATGCGTTTCCAGCACATTGCCGGTGCAGTCCTGCGTATCCGTGACAGTGCCGAGCCGGAAGCCCGCACGGTACGCCTTTGATTCATCCGGAAGAATGTCGCAGGCGCGTGCAGCCGTCCCGACGAGCACGGGCAGAACGCCCTCCGCCATCGGATCCAGCGTGCCGGTGTGTCCCAGCTTTTTCATTTTCAGTATGCCGCGCAGCTTTGCGATCACATCAAATGACGTAAAGCCCTGCGGCTTGTTCATTACGAGAACGCCGCTTACAGCCATTGTCCGAGCATTTCCTCCGAAACATCCATGAGCATTTTGCAGACATCCTCCGGATCGCCGTCATGGAAGGAGCAGCCGCTCGCCTTGATATGGCCGCCGCCGCCGAAATGCTGCGCGATCTTTGCAACATCGGCTCTTTCGCCGCCGCGCAGGGATACGCGGAAGCTGCCGTCCGGCTGCTGCTTGCAGGTGATGCCGACCTCAACGCCGATGATCTGCATCGGCAGATTCGCGATGCTGTCGGTCTCCTCCGAGGACAGCACAAATTCCTGCATCCACGCAAAGGGCAGATAGATCAGTGCGACATGGCCGTCCGCCGAGAGTCTGACATTCTGCATCAGCCGCGCATCCAGCGCGATGCGTCCCTGCGATTTCAGCACGAACAGCTCGCGGTTGAGCCGCGAATACGGCAGGTCGGGAAATGCGGATTTGATCTCCGCAACTGCCTCGAATGCCGCCGCGTCCGCATTGCTGAACTGGAAGCAGCCGGTGTCGGTCGCAATGCCCATGTAAAGACAGAGCGCGATCTCCTTGGTCAGCGGGATGTCATTTTCCTGCATCATGCGGAACAGTACTTCGCAGGCCGCCGCAGAATGCGGATTCCAGAAAAGCCGCTCTGCATAATGCGTATTGGAAATATGGTGGTCGATGCAAAGTGTGATGACAGCATCTTTTTCGCGCTCCGGCAGATCGCCGAAGAGCTTTCTGTCTGCCACATCGACCGAGATCCAGTATTTCGGTTCAAATTCCTCAAATTCGATCCCTGCGGTCACATCGTCATACATCGCAGGCAGCGGATCGGCACAGACCACACGGGAGCGGATCCCCAGCCCGCGCAGGATATGCCAGAGCGCATAGCCGCCGCCGATGCAGTCGCCGTCCGGTGAGCGGTGGATCAGGATGCAGACATCCTCCAGTCCCCGCAGAACTGCATAAGCCTCACGGCTGCTGATCTCCGCACTGCTGTGCATTGTATCTCCCATCGTCGTGCCTCCTTCAGAATTCCTGCCGGATCAGAGAAGCGGATCCTCCTCCGGTTCGGCTTCGGGTGTATTGCCCTCAGTCAGGCCGAGCCCGCTGAGCTTTTCGCTTATATCCGCCGCATAAGCGATCGAATCATCCGCGATAAAATGCATATCCGGCGATTTGCGCAGCTTCAGGCGGCGGAACAGCTCCTTCCGGATGAATCCGGATGCCTTTTCCAGAACCCTGCACGCTTCCTTCGCGCGCTCAAGATCCGTCAGGCTGGAAACATACACCTTGCAGTGTCCCATATCGCCTGAAAGATCTGCCCGCACGATCGTCAGATCCGGCGTGATGCGCGGATCCTTCAGCTCACGCATGATCGCGGTCAGCTCGCGCAGGATATCCTCCTGCACGCGGCCGATCTTAAAACTTGCCATAATGTCCCCTCCGGTCAGATCGTGATCGAGCTCTCTGCTTCGGGATTGTAGTAGTCTCCGGTGGTCTCGGTCTCATTGAAGAAGCCTTCCTCATCGAAGATCGTTTCGGGGATATCCGCAGTGTCCTCCGGACTCAGCTCCCCTTTCAGGATCGCTCTGACGGTCTCAAAAAAGAGTGTGTCGATCGGGCCGAAATCCGGCCATGCAAGTGCTTCCTCGCAGTATTGGAGCATATCTTCATTGCTCATTCTCTGGATATCCATTCTAATCCCTCCGCTTTCATGTTTCATTTCTCATGATCCGGCCGGCACAGCGCACCCCGTGAGCGCCGCGCCCCTGCGGATCATGCTTTTTCTGTATGTTCTGATTATTCCTCGCGGTATTCCTCGATGATGAATGCTTCAAGCACATCGCCCTCCTTGATATCGGAGAAGCGTTCGAGCGAAATGCCGCACTCATAGCCGGTCGCGACCTCCTTGACATCGTCCTTGAAGCGGCGGAGCGAGTCGATCTGATCCTCCGCGACAACGATGCCGTCACGCACAACGCGGATCTGGCACTGTCTCGTGACCTTGCCCTCGGTGACATAGCAGCCGGCGACCGTGCCGACGCTGGAGATATGATAGACCTGACGCACCTCGATGCGTGCCATCTGCACCTCGCGGAACTTCGGCGCGAGCATACCCTTCATAGCCGTGGAGATCTCCTCGATCGCATCGTAGATGATGCGGTACAGGCGGATATCCACGCCGTCTCTGGCAGCCGCATCCGCAGCACCCGGCATCGGACGGACATTGAAGCCAACGATGATCGCATTCGATGCAGCCGCAAGCATGACGTCGCTCTCGGAGACCGCACCGACCGCGCCGTGAATGACCTTGACGCGGACTTCCTCGTTCGTGAGCTTTTCGAGCGACTGCGTGACCGCTTCGACGGAGCCCTGCACATCGGCCTTGACGATCAGCGGCAGCTCCTTCATCTCGCCCTCGGCGATCTGCGAGAACAGATTGTCGAGCGTGACCTTGCGGTAGCTCTTGAACTGCTCCTCCTTCTGCTCATGCTTTCTCTGATCGACCAGCTCTCTTGCGAGACGCTCATCCTCAACGGCATTGAACACATCGCCCGCGCTCGGCACCTCTGCCAGACCGGTGATCTCGACCGGCACAGACGGGCCTGCCTCTTTGACGACCTTGCCCTTGTAATTCGTCATGACACGCACCTTGCCGACTGCCGTACCCGCGATGATGACATCGCCGGTGTGGAGCGTACCGTTCTGCACGAGAATGGTCGCGATCGGGCCGCGTCCCTTGTCAAGACGCGCTTCGATGACAGTACCCTTTGCAAGACGGTCGGGATTTGCCTTCAGCTCGCGGACTTCCGCAACGAGCAGGATATTTTCCAGCAGATCCTCGATGCCCTCGCCGGTTTTTGCGGAGACCGGCACACAGATCGTGTCGCCGCCCCATTCCTCGCAGACCAGCTCATATTCGGTGAGCTGCTGCTTGACGCGCTCGGGATTTGCGCCTTCCTTATCCATTTTGTTGATCGCAACGATGATCGAAACGCCGGCAGCCTTTGCATGGTTGATCGACTCGATCGTCTGCGGCATGATGCCGTCATCCGCCGCAACAACGAGGATCGCGATATCGGTGATATTCGCACCTCTTGCACGCATGGACGTGAACGCTTCATGTCCGGGCGTATCGAGGAATGTGATCATCTTGCCGTTATGCTTGACCTGATATGCACCGATGTGCTGTGTAATACCGCCCGCCTCGGATGCGGTGACATTTGCATTGCGGATACGGTCGAGGATCGAGGTCTTGCCGTGGTCAACGTGACCCATGACAACGACGACCGGGCAGCGCTCCTTGAGCGAATCCTCCGGATCCTCCTCATCGACGATCAGGCGTTCCTCGATCGTCATGATGACCTCATGCTCGACCTTTGCGCCCAGCTCCTCTGCGACGAGTGCTGCGGTATCGAAGTCGATCTCCTCATTGATATTCGCCATGACGCCGAGTCCCATGAGCTTCTTGATAACGTCGCGCACCTGCACCTTCAGGCGCGTCGCCAGCTCACTGACAACAATGCTGTCCGGGATCATGACCTTGAGCTGCTGCTTTCTTGCGCGCTCCAGCTCAAGTCTGCGCAGCTTCTCAGCCTCCGTCTCGCGGAATTTACCGGACTTTGCCTGCTGCTTGCGCTGCTGGGATTTCTGGTTGATCTTCTGCTTTTTGGCGACCATGTTGTCATTCTTGCCGCCTCTGCCCTGCGGAGCGATCTGCTCATAGCGCTCGTTGTACTTGTCGAGATCGACATAGGTGCCGCGGGTATCGACGGTATGGCGCTGCTGGCTCGGCTGCACTTCCGTCGCAGCTGCAAAGCCGCCCTCCATCTTGACGATCTCGCCGCGCTCCTGTGCCTTTGCGGGCTTCTTCGGTGTTTTCTGCTGATTGCGCGGCTGCGGCGGCTGCTTTTTCGGCTCAGCTGCGGCAGCTGCGGCTGCCTCCTGCTTCTTCTGCTCAGCAGCCTTCTTTGCAGCAGCCTCGGCAGCGGCCTTCTGCTCCGCTGCACGCTTCGCAGCGGCCTCGGCCTGCTTCTGCTGCTGATTGCGCATTTGCTGCTCACGTCTTGCAGCCTTTTCAGCCTGCTGCTTCTCATAGAGTGCTGCGCGCTCTCTTGCGCGGCGCTCTGTCTCGGCAGCGGTCAGCACACGCGGCGCAGCCGGTGCAGGAGCAGTCTCCGGCTCCTTCTCCGCTGCGGGCGATGCCTTCGGCTGCTCTGCCGGTGCTTCCGCCTTCACAGGCTCTGCCGCCCTGACCGCAGGCGTTTCTGCCGGTGCCTTTTCCGGCTGCTTCACTTCTGCTGCAGGCTTTGCCGGCTGAACATCTTCCGCCGGCTTGACCTCGGCGGCCGGCTTGACCTCTGCCGCAGGCTTCGGTGCATCGGCAGTCTTCTTTTCCGACTTTGCAGGCTTCTTCGCCGCCGGCTTTTCCGTCTTTTCGGATTTCTCCGGCTTCTCGTTCTTCTTCGGCTTTGCAGCACGGGTCGGCTTCTTCACGGCCGGCTGCGGCTGCGTCACTTCCGAACGGTCAGCGAAATATGCATTGAAATCCGAGACCTGACTGCGCTGTGTATAGTATTCGAGCAGATAGTTCATTTCCGCATCTGTCAGCGCCGCTGTCGGCTTTCTGACCTTATCGTCCAGTTCCTTCAGCCGATCCGCGACCTCCTGCGCAGAAAGATTGAGATCGGCGGCAAAATCACTCAGCTTGACCTTCGTTGATGGCATAGGCATTACCCCCTGTCGGTTGGCATACGGCGGAGCCGCAGCGCGGGCTTCAGCGTATCCGCGCCGCAGGGCGTGAATACGCGCTGTTTACTTCACACATCGGATCCGGCCGCAAGCACTGCAAGCTTGGCGGCGAATCCGTCCTCACAAATGCCGAAGACCGCCGTCCGTTTCCGGAAGTACAGCTTCAGCGAATCCATATCCAGGGGCATCTTCCGGATCGGAATCTCCCCCGCGAAAAATCTTGTTTCCTTTTCGGTCTTTGCGGACACATCCGATGCAAGCAGGATGAGCTTCACATCACCGTGCGCCGCAGCTTCCCTGACCGCATCAAAGCCGAGGAGCAGCTTTCCGGCTTTCCTGCACATCGTCAGGCTTGCGGTCAGGCGGTTCTCAGCGGCATCAGGCATGATCCGTCTCCTCCCCGTCCGCATTCGCAAGCGACGCTTCGAGTGCGGCATAGACCTCCTCCGGCACGCGGCAGGAGAACGCTTTCTCCAGCCGTCTGGATTTCGCCGCTGCCCGCAGACATTCCGGCTTCGGGCAGATATACGCGCCTCTGCCGGCGCGCTTGCCGGTCGCATCCAGACAGACCGTGCCGTCCTTCTGATGCACGACGCGGATCAGCTCCCGCTTCGGCTTCATCTCATTGCAGCCGAGGCACATCCGCATCGGGATCTTTTTCGGCATCATACTGCGCCGGCCTCATCGCTGCCGCCGTCGAGCGAATCCAGTTCCGCGGCATCCTCAAGGATCTCATATCCCTCCGCATCCACATGGTCGGAGTCAGGCTCCGGTGCGGGGAATTCCGGCTTGATGTCGATCTTGTAGCCGGTGAGCTTGGCGGCGAGCTTTGCATTCTGTCCCTTGTTGCCGATCGCAAGCGAAAGCTGATCATTCGGGACGATGACCTTTGCCGTCCGCGAGCCGTCATCCTCGATCGTTGCAGAAAGCACGGTCGCCGGTGCAAGTGCGCGGATGATGAATTCCTCCGGATCCTCGGAATACGGAATAATGTCGATCTTCTCACCGTGCAGCTCGTTCATGACCGCATTGATGCGGGCGCTGTGCGGGCCGATGCAGGTGCCGACGGCATCCACATTCGGGTCATTGGAGCTGACCGCGATCTTCGACCGGAATCCGGCCTCGCGGGAGACTGCATGGATCGTGACGATGCCCTCCTGAATCTCCGGAATATTCATCTCAAAGAGCTTCTCGACAAAGCCCCTGTCCACACGGGAAATGCGGACGATCGGCTTCTTCTCGCGGTTTGCGATCGTCGTGACGAATACCTTGATCAGCTGTCCTTCCTTGAGCGGCTCATAGACGCGGACAGGCTTGCCGTCCACGATCGTCTCGGTGAAAAGCTGCTCATTGCGGGAAAGATACAGCTCGGTGTGATCGTATTCGACGGTCACGGTGCCGCGGAGCGGATCGACCTGCGTGACCTTGACGGTGATAATCTCGCGCTCCTTGGACTCGAATTTCTCCATCATCTGCTGACGGTTGATCGCACGCAGGTCGCCGCGGATGCTCTGCTTCGCGAACTGTGCGATGCTTCTGCCGAAGCGGACGGGATCGAGCTTACATTCGACAAGGTCGCCCAGCTCGCAGTCCGGATCATAGAGCTTCGCCTGCGCGTAGCTGACCTCATAATCCGTCTTCGGCTCGCCCTCGACAACGCTCTTTTTCATGAAGATATCGAAGCGGTGTGCTGCGGGGTCGATCTCCACGCGGATGTCGTCATCCTCGGCATACGGATATGCCTTCTGCGCAGCCTTGAGCATTGCAGTCTCAATTTTCTCAACGAGCAGTGCCTGTTCCACACTGTTCTCGCTGCCGAGCGCTGCCAGCGCCTCAAAAAAGCCTTCGTTCATGGCAATGGTTCCTCCCTGTTGTCAGCAGCCTTTCGGATGCTGCATATTTGATACTATTGTAATACCGTTCACTCGTGATCGGCCGCGGCCTTCCGGATCTCGTCCTCATCCAGATCGGCGAGCCGGACAAAAGCTGCTGCCGCAAGCGGGATCTCGCGGCTGCCCTCCGCCGTTTCGAGCGTGATGTTATCCTTGTCGGCGGAGATGAGCGTACCGGTCAGATCCTTGGTGCCGTCCTCCAGCGGACGGATCATCCGGACACGGACTTTGCTGCCCTCACAGGCGCTGAAATGCGTCTCGCGGATCAGCTCACGCTCCAGACCGGCAGAGCCGACCTCCAGCGTATAGGACTGCGGGATCGGATCGGTCTCATCCAGCAGCTTATTGAGCGGTCTGGTGACGGCCTCGCAGTCAGAGATATTGACCGGCCGCTCCATGTGGTCAAGGAACACGCGCAGATACCACATCGCGCCCTCCTTTTCAAAGCGGACATCCCAGACGATCAGCCCGTTTTCCTCTGCGATCGGCCGAACCATCTCGTAGATGCGGGCTTCGGTGCTTCCGAATTTCTTGAATTTCACAGGTCTTCCCCCCCTTTTAATGCGGCATTCTGCGCGGGCTTTGCCCGCAGTACAAACGGCACGCACAGCATCGCCGTGCATACAAAAGAGAAAGACCGGAATGGGGTTCCGGTCTTTTTATCATCTCATCGTTTCACTATGCTATATCATACCACTTTTTGCGGAAAAATGCAAGCAAATTTGCAAATTCCGATCCGCATTTCTATATTTTGCACAATATCCGGATAAATATGTACAGGGATTTCGGCGTGAAAAATCAAATCAGTTCTCCAGCTTCGCGTTATAATCCGCGACGACCGAATCCACGACCGACGACCACTGCGAACGGATCTCCGCCCATGTATCCGGCGTGCCCTCATACTGCACCTGATTGAGGATCGCATCCGCGCAGTTGTTCATGACGCCGCGTGTCTCGTAGGCATATGTCTCATTATACATCAGCGAGCCCATGCCGTAGCCGAAATCAAACACACACTTGATATTCTTCGGGTCATACCATGTCTGCATGAAGTCATACTGCTCCTCGGTGATGACGGATGTCACCTTGCCCTGCGCATTCTTGTTTTCGATCAGTGCCTTTTCCTTTGCGGCCTTCTTGTACTGCTCCTCGGTCTCCGCAAGGCGCGAGCATTTGATATAGGTCGCAACAGCATCGCCCATTTTCGAGCCGTGTACGAGCATCACTGCACCGTAGTTCATATTCAGATAATATGTATCGCTTTCCGGATCCTTCGGGAACGGGACGATGAAGATATCGCCGTCGGGATTCTTCGCGTTCGATTCGCCGAGCGACCATGGTGCCATTGCATAGAACAGCGTGGAGCCGTCCTCCGGGAAATAGGAGAACCATGTCGGATCGTAAAGGCCGAGCTTGCTGATCTCCTCCTGCAAATGCTCTGCGCGTTCAATGTTCGCGCTCATAATATTGTTCGTGAACTGCTTGCCGTCATACTTGATAACGGTATCGCCGGTGGACTGGAGAATTGCCTGACCGAACCAGCCGCGGATGCCGTAGCGCGTCTCGGAGCCGTCGCCGTTCGAGGTGAACTGCTTCATCATATCCATGAAGGTATTCCAGTTCCACTCGCCTTTCTGATACAGCTCATAGGGATCCTTCAGTCCCTCCTCCTCCATCAGCGAGCGGCTGTATGTGACCGCCAGCGGATCGGAGAGCGCAAACGGCACAACATAATAGTGTCCGTTGTATTTGAACATTTCCGCATAATCGCGGACGCCGTCCCAGAGCGGATCGGAGAGATCAATGTAGTCATCGAGCGGATCGTACATTCCCTTTGTGACGCCGTTCGGCACCGCATCCCATTCATAGGGGAACATATCGACCTGATCGCCGCCGTTGATGCGGTTTGCAAGATCGTCAAACTTGCTGTCGGAGGTCGTTGCGATATACTCGATCTTCGCGCCGTATACATCCTCGAAAAGCGAGAGCGCGACGGAGCGGTCTGCCGTGCCGGTCGGGTTCAGGTCATACGTTGCCATCCAGTAGATCGTCTGCCCGCTGATATCCTTGTCCTTGGTCTTGTCGACGCCGTCCGCCGCAATGGAGACATCGTCGCCGGATTTCAGCCAGCCCTCGGAGCTTTCGCCGCCGCAGCCGGACACGGCAAATGTCATGGATAAGGCGGCGATCACGGCCAGAATGCGTTTCAGTTTGCTCATAACGGTAACCTCTTTCCTGTAATTCTCTGTTTTCCGATTTCGCAATAAAATGCGAACTATACAATATAATTATACTAAAATACAGACAGGCTTGTCAACTGTGAAAGCGCCGAATCCGCGCTGCTCTTTTTGTGCATCTTGCCATGAGACCCGGCAGCAGAGCGGCCCGTTTTATTTTTCGGTATCCATTGCACTTTTCAGGATTATGTGCTATAATAGTATTACTTTGGTATACTGATATCAGTATACCGCGAAAGGAGCAGGAGCATGGAAGCAGACCGCAGTCAGATGCCGCTTTTCCTCAGCGACTATCTGACCTATCTCGATGTCATCCGCGGCAAGGCAAAGCGCACCGTCAACGAATACTATAACGATATCTGTCTCTTTCTGCGCTGGCTGCACTGCAAAAATCTGAAGCGTCCGGAAGCCGACTGCGGCGAGATCGACATTTCCGAAATCACCGTTTCCGAAATGGAAGCCGTGACCGTCTCCGTGCTGTATGATTATATTAAATATCTGCGCGATTTCCGCGGCAATACACCGCGCTCTGTTTCAAGGCGGCTCAGCGCCGTGCGCAGTCTGTTCAAATATCTCACCAAGACTAAGGGAATGCTGCGGGCGGATCCCTGCCAGAATCTCGAGCTGCCCGCCGTCAAAAAGGCCCTCCCCCGCTTCCTGACACTCGAAGAAAGCCAGCGGATGCTGCAAAGCGCCGAGGAGATCCCGTCAAACGATACGCTGCGCGATTACTGCATCGTGACGCTCTTTCTCAACTGCGGATTCCGCCTTGCGGAGCTGGTCGGCATGAATGTCGGCGATGTCGATTTCTATGACCGGAAGATCCGCGTTCTCGGAAAGGGCAGCAAGGAGCGCATCGTCTATCTCAATGATGCCTGTCTCTCCGCGCTGCATGACTACATCAGTTCACGCGAAAATCCGCCGGAGGAACCGCGTGCGCTCTTTCTCAGCCGCAATCACCGGCGCATCAGCCGGCGAAGGGTGCAGCAGATCATCGAGAAAATGCTCATGGCATCCGGTCTCGGCGGCAGAGGACTTTCCACGCATAAGCTGCGCCATACCGCCGCAACGCTCATGTATCAGCACGGCCATGTCGATACGCTGACGCTCCGTGATATCCTCGGACATCAGTCCATCGCGACGACCGAGATCTATACCCATCTCTCCAGTGAACAGCGGCAGAACGCGATCGACAGCAATCCGCTCGCCGGAGAGCATATCCACAAGCCAAAGGAGTAAACCATGGAAACAAAAGAAATTCTCGGCATCATTGCAGCGATCATCGTCGTGATCATCGTGATCGGCGTGCTCAGCATGGTGCAGGGCAAGCGGGCAAAAAATGCAGCAGATTCCCTGCCGGAGCTTCATCCGGTCGTTTCCAATCCGGTCACGACTACGACCAATATCTGGGATCAGATTCACGCTGCACAGGCAACCACCGTCACGGAGGAAACCGGCATAACGGATACAGCCGAAGTGCAGACCGATGAAAACGGTTCTGTTCTTCCGGCGGAGACCGATGTTTCCGGCGAGACAACCGAAACCACAGCCGTGACAGATGCAAATGCGGTTCCCGCCGATCCCTTCGCACCGCAGCCCGCAGAAACCGAGCCGGAGGAGATCCTGCCGGCTATCACCGAAGCGCCGGAGGATATTCCGGCTCCGCAGGGAACGACCGTGATCGTTCTGCGGCCGTGAGAGGAAGGCGCAGATGAGAATCCTGATGTTCGGTGATGCGGTCGGCGAGACCGGCACCGCCTGTTTTCAGAAAACAGCACCGCAGCTCAAGCGGGAATACAAGGCCGATCTGGTCATCGTCAACGGCGAAAACTCCGCCAAAGGAAACGGCATCACGCAGCATTCCGCGCAGCAGCTTTTTGAAGGCGGCGCGGATGTTATCACGACCGGAAACCACTGCTTCCGGCGGCGCTGCCCTGAAATTTTTGAGCATGACCGCATCCTGCGTCCGGCCAATTATCCGGAGGGCGCACCGGGAAAGGGCGTCTGCATCCTCGACTGCGGCGCTTATCGCTTCGCGGTCGTCAACCTCATGGGCACGGCATTCATGGAGCCGCTCGACAATCCGTTCAGCGTGATCGACGCGATCCTCCCGACACTCGGCACGAATAATATTCTCGTCGATTTTCATGCGGAGGCGACCTCCGAAAAGCGCGCAATGGGCATCTATCTGAAGGGCAAGGTCTCCGCTGTCATCGGAACGCATACCCATGTGCAGACCGCAGATGAGGAGCTGATCGGCGGCACGACCGGCTATCTGACCGATGTCGGCATGATCGGCGCGGAATATTCGGTGCTCGGCGTTCATCCGGAGCCAGCGATTGAAAAGCAGCGCTTCCACACACCGGTGCAGTTCACGGAAGCGACCGGCAGCTGTATGATCGGCGGTGTGCTGCTCGAAATCGACACCAAATCCGGCATATGTAACAAAATCGAGCGCATTTTTATTAGAGAATCCACAAAATCCTGTTGAAAGCTTGACATTTTTCATAAAATGTATTATACTGATAGCAGGAATATCATTTCCTCGCTCTCCGTATACGCGGAAGCAGATACGCTACAAATTCATTCACACTATTACACAGGAGGTTCTCAACATGGAAGTATTGAAAGTATCGTCTCACTCTACACCGAATTCTGTTGCAGGCGCAATCGCAGGTGTGATCCGTGAACAGCACGTTGTCGAGGTGCAGGCAGTCGGTGCCGGCGCAGCCAATCAGGCGATCAAGTCCATTGCGATCGCACGCGGCTATCTCGCACCGATCGGCATTGACCTCGTCTGTATCCCCGCATTTGCAAGCATTGAGATCGACGGAGAGGAACGCACGGCCATGAAGCTCATCTGTGAGCCGCGCTGACCGTTCATCACAAAAACAAACCGCAGCACTTCTGACCGGTTCGTCAGAGGTGCTGCGGTTTTTTCGGTATCAAAACGCTGGGGAATGCATGACCGCTGACACCCCGCAGAATCATCCTCTGCAGGGTTTACGGGCCGATATCCTATATCACAGATCAGAGGATTTGTCCTGTGCCGGCAGCATAACGCATCAGGACAACAGCTCTCGGATTTCCGCTGCACTGCGAAAGCGCTGTGACGGGTCGATCTGCGTGCAGACAGCGATCATTTTTCCGAGCCTGCCTTTGCGGTACATTTCGACAGACGGATGCTTTCCGGTCAGCAGCAGATTCGCTGTCACACCGACCGCAAACAGATCGGCGCGTTCATCCGGATTGCCGAGACCGTACTGCTCAAACGGCGCAAAGCCCACCGTTCCGAGGGTATCGTTTGCCGTGTCAGCAGTGCGATAGCATTTTGCAATGTCATAGTCGATCAGCTTGACCGTTCCGTCAGCGGCGAGCATAATGTTGCTCAGCGTCACATCGCGGTGAACGATCCCGACCGAATGCAGGGCAGAAAGCGCATCACAAAGCTGGATGATGACGCGCCGCACGCCGAGCGGATTCATATTTCCGGCATTCTCCGCCAGTGTGATCCCGTCGATGAATTCCTCCAGAATGACCGGATATGTGTCCGTTTGGATGACATCAAGGATCTCCGTCAGGTTCGGATGCCGGATCCGTTTCAGCAGATCGTAGACAGCAGTATCAGCGGGCTGCAAAAACTGTCTGAAAAGCAGGCTTTTTCCGCTGCCGATATGCCGGTACTGTCTGCATTCCGTCCGCTCAGAGCGGTGGATCATGCGCACAAACTGATATTCATTTTTCAGCGTCTTTTCCAGCCATGAATTCATGTCCGCCTCCTTACTTATAGCTATCCTGTTATCACTTGAAAATACGGCTGCAAAATGTTATAATATAACAGGGTGATAATATGAAATGCACTGATGACCTTCTGAAAGAACTCGCCGCTGCGGAATCCATTGACGATTACATCAGCGAAAACCAGTCTGATTTCAGGGATATCCGGCTCGCGGATTATCTGCAAATGCTTCTGTCGGAGAAACACACCACAAAGGCGGATGTGATCCGGCGCGCTGAACTCAATGAAATATACGGCTATCAGATTTTTGCCGGAACCAAAACACCGTCACGCGATAAGGTCTTATGCCTTGCGTTCGGATTCGGTCTTTCCGCCGCGGAAACCCAGCAGCTTCTGAAAAGCTGCGGGCTGCCATTCTTATATGCCAAGCATCGGCGGGACAGCATCATTCTATTTGCACTGCACAAGCAGCTCAGTGTTCCGGAAACGAACACCCTTCTGTATGACTGCGGCGAAGAAACGATGGGTTAATCCGGCTCGCATCGGATCGAAAGCGGCTGTGCATCGCCGCTGCGTTCTGTTGAAAGCGTCCATCTCATACCGTCCAGCGTAAATGTGCATTCCTCATCCGGATGCTGAACGGCACTGTTTATGACCTTCACATCAAAAGAATATCCGAGCGGATAACGGTAATCCAGAGCAAGCGCATTGATCTCTTTGATGATATCCTCAACCGGAGAAAGCACCGTGAGATCATAGCGCGATGTATCCAGCTTCAGGGTATAGGCGGTTCTGTCGCTGCTGACCGTCAGCTCCGCTGCGGCCTGCGCAAGTGAGATCTTCACATCAAACCGACAGGCATCGCCGTCAAAGGTCAGCGTATCTGCAAGGATCCGGCTTCCGCCGTAATGAGACAGCCGTTCCCGGAATACTGTTTCAAATGAATCTTCCGGCTCTGCGGGCAATTCCGCCGGCGGCTCCGTTTCAGGCATCACCGGCGTTTCCGGTGCGGAAGATTCGGCCGCCCTTGACTGCTCAGAAGCGCGGCTTTGCTCCTGTGTACTTTCCTGTTTCCGGACGGCGGAATCCTGCTTTTTCTCCTGCGGTGTTTCCGTGGGAGATGCCGCCGGATCCTGCTTCTGCCCCTGCGGTGCATCCTGCACCGGCTGTTCCGCAGAGGACGATTCCCGCTGACGGCTGCTTTCGCTGTGCGGCAGCTCCGTTGCTGCCTGTGAAAGAATTGTTTCCGCTGATACAGAGGTGCTTTCCGGAAGTGCTGCTTCGGTATTCTCCGGCATATCCGTCCGGAGCGGCTCCTCTGTCATAAGGACAATGCCGGAATGCTCCGGCGCAGTATGCTGCCTCCGCAGCAGGAGAAAGCCGCCGACGGCCAGCACCGCTGCACAGAGCAGAATCACAGGCAAAAGCCAGCGGTTTGTATGATATGTCTGCCTGATCTCTACCGTTCCTTCGATTCTCTCCATGCAGTGCAGGCAGAACTGCATTCCCTCCGGGATCTCCTCGCCGCACTTGGGACAGCGCTTCATTTTCATCGGCTCACCGCCTTTCAGTATCATTATACTGCATTTTCGTCAGAATTGCAAGAGAAACCCCACAGATTGTTCTGCGGGGGGTAGTCTTTATACCTTTGTAATCACGCCGAACCGGAGCTTTTGACCGGCATACTGTGCTTCGATCAGTTTTCTGGCTTCTGAACTGCTGTTCGCACGCACGATCTGCTCTGTTCTATAATTATTTACCCAGAATATTACCTTAAAGCTGAACATAATATCGCCTTCTTTCCGATATTCAGCAGCATCTTAAATCGCCGCTTTTATCACATAATATTCAAACGAGCAGTATCTTCACAATGTTATTTATTCCAGAATACTCTCATAGCCATAGTAATAAATCGATGTTATGGGCAGTAGAGCAGCACCTTCTTTTATATATGTGCCATAGCTCTTTCCCCAGTATCTCGCACTGTCTTCGTCTAGAAAACTGATAGCTGACGCATCCTGATAACTCGTATTATACCCCGTTGTTATCCAATACGATGTGTATTGTTTCTTTCCGTCACCTGCCTTCAAATAGTAGGTATACGAACGCTGAACAACACCGGGACTAGTACTGCAGTTAAAAATAATGTAAGGCTGTTCCTCGCCTTCATTAAGAAGGAATGTATAGTCCATTACTGCTTGGATATCATCGCTATAAAGATACGATAAATCTTCGCTGAACATCTCTCTTTTAGCTGTTTTTGTTTCTTCTTTCGATTCCTCTGAATCCGTATCGTTCCCAGTCTCTACTTCACTGTTATTGCTGTAATAAGGAATATCCGCAGTGTTGTATGTCTTATACTCAGGGTCGCAGCCGGTCAAATTAGCACCAGAGCATAATCCGGTTATGCCGATAAGTTTATCATCGCCCCTGATTTCTCCACACACATCGTCATTAAAGCTCTCGGATTGATTGTCATCAAAACAACAGTAAGCACCAGCTCCTCCAAAAATGCCCCAAGCAGAAGAAACATATAATGCGCCTGAACCCAAGGCTTTCAGCTGCTCAATGCCAAAGGTTTTCAGCTTCTCATCTGAATCAAATGGAATATAAAAGCCTGGATAACCTACAACAGTGATCATTTGTCCTTCATATTTTTTATAACCTTCACCCTCTAGATCTTCGGGTGTTACCAGAATATCAGCCTGTTCACTCGATTGTTCAGCTATACTTGGAGTTTCCGAATCAGCAGCAGGAGCAGAAACATTCGCCTTTCCGCAGCCCGAAATGCCGATACTCATGAGTGCTGCCAGAAGCATAGCAGCAAATCTCTTTTTATTCATGTCTTTTCTTCCTTTCTGATAATAATACATAATTGCTGAATTGTCAGCGATACTGACCGATCACTGTCTGTTTCTCGCTTTCCACTCTGCAAGACGGGCGGTTGTTCGGGTGCTCTGCACGATTTTCGCCAGTGAGCCTACCAGCAAAGCCAGAACATGATATACGAGATACTCCAGAACAGCATAGATGATCGTGTTAATAAACGACGCAATAAACAGCGGAACAGAAAACTCTGCTGCTCCCGCCATATTCGTAACGCTCCTAGCATTCATAAAGGCGGATATCAGTCCGCCGACAAGAATGATGACAAGCAGTACTGCGCCGTATTTTTCAAGATTGATCGCCCAACTCCAAAGGTTTCTGGTCAGACCGTCTTGTGCTGTGCATTCTTCGATTGTTTTCGGAACCGATTCACGCATACTGTCCTCAAACATGGATGCACCGCCGATTGAAAACTGACTTGCTGCCATTGCCTCCGCAGAAGCAGTTCGGGTACAGTCAGGACATACATCTCCGATTCCGGAAAAGCTCTTTCCGCATTTCGTGCATTTTTTCTCCCAAGGGTTCATGATTCTCATCCTTTCCGTATTATTGGCAAATCTGTGGATTTACATAAATTGATGCAATTCGCGCTGCCGATATTGACATTATAGCACAAAACCGCCGTTTTGTCCTATGCTGCCGGCTTAATCAGCATGAAACAAAGCAAATCCTTCGGCGGCACTTTGAATGATCCTGAATGTCAGAAGCCGGCCGGTATCAGCCGGAACAGCTTCTATAAGTATATGCGGGAACTTTGCATAAAAGCAGAAACGGAGCAGCTGTGATCCAGAGCTGCTCCGTTTCATATATGGGTTTCGTGTGCCATTTCGTGTGCCAAAAGGTGTTATTTCGTAACCGCCAATCACCCCTAGCCC
>DGSY01000086.1:32618-41411 GCA_002394125.1 Ruminococcus sp. UBA4350 | reverse complement strand
CGGTCTCTCTTTTATCTGCATTTTATGATATGCCGCAGGGCGCGTCTGTCTGTTAAAGATTTCACAATTCCCGCTGAAAAAGACTTGAAAAATTCACGGAATTGTGCTATAATATAGGTTAAAGGTTTTTGATGTCTCTCCGTCCGGATTGCCAGCCGAAGCCTTGAAAATTCAAAGGAAAGGAATGGGTACTCTTATGGCAAAAATGAACGTCATTTTTGACCGCTGCAAGGGATGTGAGCTGTGTACGACAGCCTGTCCCAAGAAGATCGTTGCAATTCAGCATGAGAAGCGCAACAAGGAAGGCGTGTTTACGGCGTACTGCACCGATGATGAAGCTTGCATCGGCTGCGCAATGTGCGCGATGATGTGTCCGGATTGTGCCATCGTAATCGAATCTTAAACAGAAAGGATTGTTTTCATTGGAAAAGGTTTTAATGAAAGGCAATGAAGCGCTGGCTGAAGCGGCGATCCGTGCAGGCTGCAAGTGCTTCTTTGGCTACCCGATCACACCGCAGACCGAGCTTTCCGAGTATCTTTCCAAGCAGATGCCGAAGCGCGGCGGCGTGTTCCTCCAGGCTGAGTCTGAGGTCGCAGCGATCAATATGGTGCTTGGTGCAGGCGGCACCGGCACACGCGTCATGACCTCCTCCTCCTCGCCCGGAATCTCTCTGAAATCGGAGGGTATCTCCTATATCGCAGGTTCGGATGTTCCGTGTCTGATCGTCAATGTCGAGCGCGGCGGCCCCGGCCTCGGCTCGATCCAGCCCTCCCAGCAGGACTACTGGCAGGCTACAAAGGGTCTCGGCCACGGCGATTTCCGTCTCATCATCCTCGCTCCGAATTCCGTGCAGGAGGTCGTGAACCTCGTTGTACGCGCATTCGAGCTGGGCGAAAAGTACAGAATGCCGGTCATGCTGCTCTCCGACGGTCTGCTCGGTCAGATGATGGAGCCGGTCGAATTCCCGGAGATCAAGGCAGAGACCGCCGACAACTCCTCCTGGGCTGCCTGCGGCACCAAGATGCAGCGTGAGCATCACATCGTCAATTCGCTTTATATCGAGGCGAAGGATCTCGAGGAACAGGTCAAGGCGCGCTATGAGCGCTATGCTGTTGTCGAGGCGAACGAATCCGATGCAGAATGTTATCTCTGCGACGATGCGGAGATCGTCATCACCGCATTCGGCGCCTGTTCCAGAATCGCGAAGTCTGCTGTCAATAAGGCAAGAGCCGAGGGCATCAAGGCGGGACTGTTCCGTCCGATCACGCTCTGGCCGTTCCCGAAGCAGCAGCTGCTCGATGCGGCAAAGAATGCAAAGGCGGTTCTTTCCGTCGAAATGAATATGGGTCAGATGGTTGACGATGTCAAGCTCGCACTTGACTGCAAGATCCCGGTCTCGTTCTTCGGCAGAACCGGCGGTGTCATCCCGTCCCCGAATGAAGTGCTTGAGGAACTGAGAAAGCTGAACGGAGGTGCGCAGTAATGGCTGTCAAATTCCAGAGACCGCACGCACTGTGCGACGTGCGCCTGCACTATTGCGCAGGCTGTACACACGGCATTATCCACCGCCTTGTCGCGGAGGTCATCGACGAAATGGGCATCGAGGGCGATACCGTCGGCGTGTGCCCGGTCGGATGCTCGGTGTTTGCGTATAATTATTTCAACTGTGACATGATCGAGGCGCCGCACGGCAGAGCGCCGGCCGTCGCGACCGGTGTCAAGCGCGCAAGACCCGATCTCAATGTCTTTACCTATCAGGGCGACGGCGACCTCGCTGCGATCGGTACGGCGGAGACTGTCCATGCCGCGACCAGAGGCGAGAATATCGTCGTGATCTTCGTCAATAACGGTACCTACGGCATGACCGGCGGCCAGATGGCGCCGACCACGCTGCCCGGTCAGGTCACAACGACCTCCCCCTACGGCAGAGATCCGCGCACCGCAGGCTATCCGATCCATGTCTGCGAAATGCTCTCGACGCTCGACGGTACTGCGCTCGCAGTCCGCACGGCAGTCGATACCGTTCCGCATATCCGCGAGACCAAGAAAATGATCCGCAAGGCATTTGAAAACCAGCAGAAGGGCAACGGCTTCTCGATCGTCGAGGTGCTTTCGACCTGTCCCTCCAACTGGGGCCTGACACCGAAGGAGTCCATCAAGCGGCTCCAGGAGGAGTGCATCCCCTATTATCCGCTCGGCGTTTACAAGGATGTCGAGATCGCTCAGGCAAATGCCGATAAGCTCGCAATGGGAGGTGCCGCAAAATGACCTATGAAATTCTGCTCGCAGGCTTCGGCGGACAGGGCATCCTGTTTGCCGGCAAGCTGCTCGCATACTGTGCGCTCTTTGAGGGCAAGGAAATCTCATGGCTGCCGAGCTACGGCCCGGAAATGCGCGGCGGTAAGTGCAACTGCTCCGTCTGCATCTCCGATGAGCCGATCGGCTCGCCGCAGGTGCTTGAGCCGGATCTGCTCGTCGTGCTGAACGGCCCGTCGTTCGATGCATTCATGCCGAGCGTCAAGAAGGGCGGCAAGGCGTTCGTTGACAGCTCGATGGTCGCGCAGAAGACCGACCGCACCGATATCGAAACCTTCTATGTTCCGGCAACGCAGCTCGCAGATGACAACAATCTCGCAAAGGGCGCGAATATCGTTCTGCTCGGCAAGCTGCTGCACGAGACCGGCATCTTCTCCTTTGAGACCGTCCGCAAGGCGCTCGAAAAGAATACGCCGGCAAAGCGTGCGCATACCATTGACAACAATATGCGCGCACTCCAGCTCGGCGCAGACTACGCAGGATAATCATAAATGTTCTCACGGGACGACACCAAGGCACTCAAGGGACTTGCTGTCCTAATGATGCTGTTTCATCATATGGCCGGCTTCACAGACCGCTGTCCGCCTGACTTCGAGGGCTTTCAGACACTCTGGCGCGGCTTCGCGGAAAATGGACTGCTCGGCGCACTCGCCGGCTTCTGCAACAGCTGTGTCAGCATCTTCTTCCTGCTCGGCGGCTACGGAATGTATCTGCTCTGGAAGGATAAGCACTTTCATCTCGGAAAACAGATCAGACGGCTGTATCTGGTTTACTGGAGAGTATTCGTACTGATCATTCCGGTCGCGCTGATCTTCTTCCGGCGCAGCCCCGATCAGGCACCCGCGCTCAGCTGCATTTACAATATACACGGCGCACGGCAGATATTCATCACGCTGCTGGCCAACTTCACCGGCTATTTCAGCACGCTGAACAATGAATGGTGGTTTTTCAAAGCATATATCTGCATGATGCCGATGGGCTGTCTGTTCTGTCTGCTCATGCAGAAGACAAAGCGCCTGAGTACCGATCTGCTCATTGTCTGTGCGCTCGACTTTCTGCGCAGAGTTGTTCTCTCCAATATCAGCAATACTGTCCTGTTCTCCGGTGCCGGCAATCATCTTTTCTTTGCCGGATTTCTGATCCAGGATGTCCGTGCGACAATGCTCTATCTCGGCATCGTCTGCGCAAAGCACGATCTGCTTGCAAGGATCAAAAATCAGCTGAGCCGTCTGCGGCTTGCGCCGGTCTATGCTTTTGCTGCGATCGTCTGTATATTTTTCCTGCGCAGCTTTCTGACATTCGATTTTCCGGATATCATTTATATGCCGGTCATCATTGCATCTGCATCCGTGATCCTCGACGGCATCAAGCCGCTGAAAAAGGGCATGATCTTCTTCGGCAGACACAGCACAAATTTCTGGCTGCTGCATACATTCTTCTGCTACTATTTCTACGAAGCGGCAAAGGTCGTATACAGCACAAGAAGTCCGCTGCTGGACTGGCTGATCCTGCTTGCCTTTACGCTCGGCGCTTCGCTTGTGGTCGAGATCTTCTGGAAGCTGATCGGGCTTGCAGAGCCGAAGCTGAAAAAGATTTTGTTCAAACCGGAAGCTGAACCCGCACCAGACACAAAATAACAGCATCCCCCGATACCGCGAAGGTGTCGGGGGATTGTATTTTGATTGATGAACGAAATATTCAGATTCCGGAAAGCGCATAGCCGCAGTTGCGGACAGTGCGCAGCAGCTTGAGCGAGAAGCCCTTGTCGATCTTCTTCCGGAGATAATGCACATAGACCGGAATGATCGCCGCATCACTGCGAAAGATCTTCTGCTCGATCTCGTCACGGCTGACGGTGTCTCCCGCACGGCTCGCCAGCAGCTCCAGCAGCTCGCATTCCTTTGCGGAGAGCGAAAGCCGTTTTCCGCTGCGCGTCGCGACATGATGCCGTGTATCCACGGTCAGATCGGCGATGCAGTGCAGTCCGTCACCGGCAGAGGGCGGTGTTCTGCGGCGGTAGGTGCGCACCATGCGCCGCACCCGCGCCATGCATTCGTCCATATGAAAGGGCTTGAGCAGGTAATCGTCCGCGCCGCTGTCCAGCGCCAGCACACGGTCTGCCACAGAGCCGCGGGAGCTGAGGATCATGACCGGCGTATCCAGCACTCTCGTCCGCATTTCGCGCAGCACATCCACGCCCGGCATATCCGGCAGCTGCCAGTCCAGCAGTACGGATTCAAAGCGCGGGCTGTCCAGCAGCTTCAGCGCATCCGTACCGTTGGAGGCGGTCACAGGCGCATAGCCCTCATCACACAGCCGCACACGCACGGCTTCGCAGAGCGCCGCATTCGGTTCGATCAGTAATATCTCCATTGCTGTACCCTCCTTTTTCTTTGTTGGATACAGTATACCAGAAAAACCTAAAATGAACCTGAAGTCGGCAGGGCCGACAGCCGTTTCCCTCCGGCATGGTTTCGCGGAGCATATCAATTCTGTCGCTGTTACGGCACTGATCGTGCCTATTTTATGGTCTGGGGTAATCTTATTCTGCGCCCATGCGCATATGGAGAACTTTAGGAATTGCCAGCGGGGGCTTCCCCGCCACTGCCGCCGGGGGCTCCCCGCCCGCCCGTTATTCGATCGGCTCGAAATCAGCTGCGCCGTGCTTGCAGAGCGGACAGATATAATCCGCAGGCAGCTCCTCGCCCTCATAGATATATCCGCAGATCGTGCAGACCCAGCCCTTCTTGCCCTCGGTCTGTGGCTTCGGCTTGACCTTCTCCTGATAATAGGTATAGGTCATCGTCGGCAGATCCGAAAGCACACGCGCCTCGGTGACGTCGCAGATGAACATTCCGTGCGTGCCGAGATCGACATACTGCACGACCTTCAGCGACATCATCGCGTTGATATAATGCGGCAGCATCACAAGACCGTTGTCCGTCCGGATCGGCGTGCAGTCCGCAAATTTATCGGTATTTCTGCCGCTCCGGAATCCGAAATTCTCAAAGACCTTGAACGGCGCCTCTGTCGAAAGGCAGTTGACATTCATGATGCCGGTCTGCTTGATGACATGATGCGAATAATTCTCCTTGTTGATCGTGACGGCAATGCGGTTCGGGGTATTCGTCACCTGCGTGACCGTATTGACGATCAGGCCATTGTCCTTCGTGCCGTCATTCGAGGTGACAACATACAGGCCGTAGCCGATGCGGAACAGCGCACTCAGATCGTTCTTGTCCGCCTTGTCATCCTGCTGTGCCATATAGTCCTTGCAGAGCTCTGCGGCAAGCGCTGTGATCTGCGCGGTGCTTTCCTCATTGAGCGCGGACTTGATATGAACGGTATGCTCCGCGAATGTGAGATTCTTGCAGCCCTCCAGCATCTTCTTCATGACCTTCTCAGCCTGCGGTGCCCACGAGCCGTTCTCGATGAATCCGACGGTGCGGTTCGAGAAATTGCGCTCGGTCAGCTCCTCGATGAATGTCCGCATGAACGGGAAGATCTCCGCGTTATAGGTCGTTGTTGCAAGGACGATGCGGCCGTAGCGGAACGCATCCTCGACGCATTCAGCCATATCCTCACGCGCCAGATCATTGAGCGCGACCTTCGGGCAGCCGTTCGCCTTGAGCTGATCTGCGAGCATTTCCGCAGCGCGCTTGGTGTTGCCGTAAACGGAGGTATAGAACACCGCGATGCCCTCGGTCTCGGTGCCGTAGCTCGACCATGTGTCGTAAAGGCCGATGTAGTAGCCGAGATTCTCCGTCAGCACAGGGCCGTGCAGCGGGCAGATGATCTGAATATCCAGTCCGGCTGCCTTTTTGAGAACCGCCTGCACCTGTGCGCCGTATTTGCCGACGATGCCGAAATAATAGCGGCGGGCTTCACAGGCCCAGTCCTCCTCGACATCGAGCGCGCCGAATTTGCCGAAGCCGTCTGCGGAGAACAGCACCTTGTCCGCGCTGTCATAGGTCATCAGCACCTCCGGCCAGTGAACCATCGGCGCACCGACAAAGTTCAGCGTATGCTTACCAAGCTCCAGCGTATCCTTTTCCTTGACAACGATGCGGCGGTCGGCAAAATCCGTCCCGAAGAAATTCTGCATCATCTGGAACGCCTTTGCAGAGGACACCAGAACGGCATCCGGATACATCTTCATGAAATTCGCGATATTTGCGGAATGATCCGGCTCCATGTGCTGCACGACGAGATAGTCTGGCTTTCTGCCGCCGAGTGCCGCGGCGAGATTGTCGAGCCATTCATGCGTGAAATTCCGGTCAACCGTATCCATGACGGCGATCTTCTCATCCATGATGACATAGGAATTATACGCCATGCCGTTCGGGACATCGTACTGTCCCTCAAAGAGGTCGATCTGATGATCGTTGACGCCGATATAGCGGATATCATTTGTAATGGTCATAGTAATTCTCCTTTGTTATATTGTTGATTACGCGGGGGATTCGGGAGTGGATGACATCGCCGGATGCGAGATTCTTACTTGCTCCCGTGGACGATCTCGCCGTCCTTCCAGATCAGCTCATTCGGGCAGGGCTTTCCGTCGTGCATCTGATTCAGATTCATGACCGTCGTCTCCGCGATATTGGAAAGCGCCTCCTCGGTCAGAAACGCCTGATGCGAGGTCACGATGACATTCGGCATCGAGATCAGCCGCGCAAGAATATCGTCATTGAGAATATGGCCGGAGAGATCCTCGTAGAAATACTCGGTCTCCTCCTCATACACATCGAGGCAGGCCGCGCCGATCTGCCGCGCCTTGATGCCGTCCAGCAGGCATTCTGCGTCGATCAGTGCGCCGCGGGAGGTATTGATGATGACAACGCCCTTCTTCATCAGCTTGATCGTATCGCAGTTGATGAGGTGGCGCGTCTCCTCGGTCAGCGGGCAGTGCAGCGAGACAATGTCACTCTTTGCGAGCAGCTCCTCCAGCGAAACATAGTTGATATCGCTGTCCTTGATCGGGAATTTGTCATAGGCAATGATGTTCATGCCGAAGCCGCGGCAGATATCCATGAACACACGGCCGATCCGTCCCGTACCGACAACACCGACGGTCTTGCCGTGGAGATCGAAGCCGGTCATGCCGTTGAGCGAGAAATTGAAGTCTCTCGTGCGGATATAGGCCTTGTGGATCCGGCGGACAGAGGTCAGCAGGAGCGCCATTGCGTGCTCTGCGATCGCATAGGGCGAATAGGCCGGAACATGAGCCGTCCGGAGGCCGCAGTTTGCCGCCGCCTTCAGATCGACATTGTTATAGCCGGCGCAGCGGAGTGCAATGTACTTGCAATCCAGATCAGCGAGCTTTTCCAGAACATTTGCATCGAGTGTGTCATTGACGAATACGCAGACGCCGTCGCAGTTGCGGGCGAGGTCAGCGGTATCCTCCGTCAGTTTTGTCTCGTAGAATTTGAACTTGATGCCGTTCTCGGCACCGTACCGTTCAAAGGACGGCTTGTCGTAAGGCTTTGCATCGAAAAATGCGAATCTCATAATCATTCTCCCTCTGCATCATGATTGAAAAACGCCCCGCTCTGCCGGACAGCAGAACGGGGTCGTTTGTACGAACAGAATCAGTTGATGATGGTCTTTTCGGTTTCCTTGTCGAAAAGGTGGATCTTCTCGGCATCGAAAACAACATCGATCTCATCCTGCGGACGTGCAGTGGACTTCGGAGAAACGCGGGCGGTCAGCTTGACACCCTCGAAGTCGAGGTACAGATAGGTCTCAGCGCCCATCAGCTCGGTGATCTCAACCACGCACTTGACAATACCGGTCGTTGCATTTGCGAGATACTGCGGCTCGTCATGCACATTCTCCGGACGGATACCCATGATGACTTCCTTGTCGATATAGTGCTCCAGATCCGGTGTGACCTTGCTCTGCGGCAGGATGACTTCGGACTTGATGCCTCTGGAGGTCTTGGTGTCCTCGGAGCCGAATACGACAACATACTTGCCGTCGCGGTAGGTCAGAACAGCGTCGATGAAGTTCATCTGCGGAGAACCGAGGAAGCCTGCGACGAACTTGTTGCACGGTGTCTCGTAGAGGTTCTGCGGAGAGTCGATCTGCTGGACATAGCCGCCCTTCATAACGACGATACGGTCGCCCATTGTCATAGCCTCGGTCTGGTCATGCGTAACATAGATGAAGGTGGTGCCGAGACGCTTGTGAAGCAGCGAAATCTCGGTTCTCATCTGCGCACGGAGCTTTGCGTCGAGGTTGGACAGCGGCTCGTCGAGCAGGAAGACCTGCGGATTACGGACGATAGCACGGCCGAGCGCAACTCTCTGACGCTGACCGCCGGACATTGCCTTCGGCTTACGGTTGAGCAGCGGAGTCAGGTCAAGGATTCTTGCAGCCTCTTCGACCTTGCGGGCGATCTCATCCTTCGGCACCTTGCGGAGCTTCAGGCCGAATGCCATGTTGTCGAAAACGGTCATGTGCGGATACAGAGC
>DGSY01000086.1:0-32563 GCA_002394125.1 Ruminococcus sp. UBA4350 | reverse complement strand
ACAGAGCGTAGTTCTGGAACACCATTGCGATATCGCGGTCCTTCGGTGCGATGTCGTTGACCAGACGGTCGCCGATATACAACTCACCCTCGGAAATCTCCTCCAGACCTGCAATCATACGCAGGGTCGTGGACTTACCGCAGCCGGAAGGTCCGACCAGAACAATAAACTCCTTGTCGCGGATCTCAAGGTTTACATCGGAAACTGCGACAACACCGCCGGGATACTTCTTGTAAATACCCCGCAAAGACAAACTTGCCATTCTCATGTCCTCCTGTTAATCATCAAAATTTATCCATGCAGAGCCGGCAGAACGAAAGGAGAATCCGGACTGTCTCATCCTGCAAGTATGCGCCTGACCGCATACATAATGAAACGGGTTTTGTATACGCTGACAGAACTGCTTTTACAGCATTCCTGTTATAGCATTACTGATAACATTCTACCAGATTTTTTGCAATCGGTCAAGATGATAATTGACCAAACTTATTTCAAATCCTTTATCCAATATGACGAATAATGCCGAGCGCAAAATGCGGCTGCATCCGAAATAGACGAATTTTGAAACGCCTTGTCCGCATCTTTGTTCAAAATGTTGATGTAGCCTCCGGCGGGTAAATCCGGCGGCAGACAGAGTGCGCCGACCTGAAAGCGGAGCAGATGCGTGACATGATTGCCCGCAGCGGCGAACATCCGCCTGACCTGATGATACTTTCCCTCATGCAGCTCCAGCACGGCAAGGCGCTCGCCGATCTGCATACATTCAGCCGGCAGACACGGTTCCTCGCTGCCGCCCTCACGGAGCAGGATCCCGCTGCGGAACAGCGCTTCATACTCTGTGTCATACGGCTCTGCAAGCTGCGCGAGATAATACTTTGCAGTGTGATGCTTCGGGGAGATCATTTTGTGGGCGCGGGTGCCGTCATCAGTGATGAGCAGCAGCCCCTCGGTATCAAGATCGAGCCGTCCGGCAGGCGCGAGCTTCGGCAGACGGTCTGCACTGCCGAGCAGATCCAGAACGGTCTTCTGCTTCGGATCCCGCGACGCGGTGATGACGCCGGCGGGCTTATGCAGCAGAAAGTGGTGAAATTCGCTGTACTGCACGGCTCTGCCCTGCAATGTGATCCGGTCGCGCTCCGGTGAAACGGCGGTTTCCGGCCGGCGGATGACCGCATCATTGACGGTCACGCTGCCGCCGCGGATCAGCTCCGTCAGCTCCCTGCGGGAAAGCGCAGTCTGTCCGGACAAAAAGCGGTCAAGACGCATAGGCACCTCTGAAATATGCATGAACCCCGCTGCGATCGCATAGATTACAGCAAAGGGGGCATGGGGTATGATCGTGAAAGTCCGTCAGCTTTTGCTGCGAACGGTGATCCTGCTCGCGGTCACGGTTCTGATCGCGGGACTGTTTCTGCTTCTGCCGCGTCATGCGCAGCGGCAGGAGATCACGCTGGCAGACGAGGCCGCAGGTGCGGCATGGCTCGAACTGCACGGCTGGCGCACGGATGCGCCGGTGCAGCAGACTGCCGTGATGCCTGCGCAGTGGCAGACCGTCAGCGGGCAGCGCTTTCTCGCCTTGCAGCAGCAACAGGGACTTGCGCCGGAGCGCTATGCCGGTGAAACGGCAGTGCGCTGGCGGTATCCGCTTGAAAACGTGGCTTCCGCCTCTTGGTACGCGGAGCTGTGGCTCTGCGGCGATACACTCGCCGCGGCCTGTATCTATGACGCGGAAACGGGCATCATGCGGCCGGTCATCTGACCTCGCCGGATTCCGTTTCCATTTCGCGGATAATGCGGATAAAATCCTCGACATCGGAGAACGCCATATAGACCGATGCAAAGCGCACATAGGCGACCGTGTCGATCTTCATGAGCCGCTCCATGACCATGCTGCCGATCCGGTCGGGCGAGACAGCCTGCGCGGTCTCGGCATTGAGCTGTGCCTCGATCTCATCAACGAGCGCATTGATCTGCTCGATCTTCACAGGGCGCTTCTTGGTCGAATTGACGATGCCGGCGATGAGCTTGTTGCGGTTGAACGGCTCCAGCGAGCCGTCGCGCTTGGCGACCATCAGCAGCGGCCGCTCGACGCTTTCCATTGTGTTGAAGCGCTTGCCGCATTTCGTACAGCAGCGGCGGCGCTTTTTTCTGCCCTCCACGGATCGCGAGTCGATGACCTTTGTATCCTCCTCGCCGCAAAACGGACAACGCATAGGGATGCTCCTTTCTGTTCTTCTGCTTCTCTCTGCCGGATCATTCTTTCTCTGCGATCCGGATCAGTCTTTCGATTTTTGCATAATCCTCCGCAAGCTCCGCGGTCGAATCAAAGCCGCCGCGGTAAAGCTCCAGCGTCACACTGCCGTCAAAGCCCTGCGCACGGAGTGCGCGCAGAAACGGCGCAATCTGAAATCTGCCCTTTCCGATGCGGAGACAGTCGCCGAGATCGCCGTGATCGCTGAGATGCACCTGCACGATATGTCTGCCGAGCAGCCGGACGGCCTCGTCAATATCCATATGCGCACGGACAGCCTGCTTGACATCAAATGTGATCTTCGCCTCATCGCCGAGGATGCGGCAGAATTCTTTCAGAAAGCGGAGACTCTGGCTCTCAAAGAGATTGACATTTTCCTGCGTGACCTCGACGCCGAAGGGCTTCGCGGTCTCTGCGAGCATATGAAAGCGCTCACAGTAAAGCGCCGGCTGCGTGCGGCCGGCAGATGCGCCGTGCAGCACATAATATTTCGCGCCGACCGTCTGCATCATCGCAAAGACGCGCTTGGCTTCCTCCAGAAAATCTGCGGCGCGGCGCGGATAATCCGAAAACAGCATAAAGCCCTCGATCGGGCCGGTCCACGGATGCACCGAGCCGCACTGTGTCCCGAATCTGCGGAGCAGGGCGCGGAGATCGCCGGTGAAAACCGGATTGCATTCACGCGGCGCATTGAGAAAGATCTCAACGCTGCGGATGCCGTGCAGACAGAGATCATAGAGCGCATCCTCAGTCGGCTTCGGATACAGGCAGGATGTAGATACTGCTGCGATCATAATGTCTCTCCTGTCGATCTGTTATGATCTTATTCATGATTATTCATTTTATTATAGCACGAAGCACCCTGCAAATGCAAGGTGCTTCGTCATATTTCAGAATATCCCACAAGGGACGGCGTTTCAGATCCGTATATTTTTGCAATATCCTTGCATAATACCGGAGCATCGCCGTTATTCTGCGTCCTTTGCTTTTTTGCCGCGTGTCTTCCATGCAGTCCAGAGCATCGGTGCGAGGCAGAGCGAGGAGTAGCAGCCGGAGATCATACCGACGGTCATCGGGATGCTGAAGCGCAGGATCGACGGAACGTGATTGACCGTTGCGAGGATCGAGACGATAAGCATTGCGGCGATCGTGGTGACCGAGGTGCGGATCGTGCGGCGCATGGTCTGGCTCAGGGAGATATTGACCAGCTTCGTCAGCGGTGTGCCGGCGGGGAGCAGGCTCTC
This sequence comes from Ruminococcus sp. UBA4350, assembly GCA_002394125.1. Lineage (GTDB taxonomy): Bacteria > Bacillota > Clostridia > Oscillospirales > Ruminococcaceae > Firm-04. The sequence goes on along the minus strand of DGSY01000086.1, from coordinate 29,068 downwards.
ATTCTCACGGATTCTGTCGTAGATAACGATGGTATCGTTGACAGAGTAGCCGAGGATCGTCAGGATGACTGCCATGAAGTTCGAGTCGATCTCGAAGCGGCAGACAACGAATGTGCCGAATACGATGACAAGGTCATGCAGCAGCGCGACGACTGCGAAGATACCGGCGCTCCAGCCGGAGATGCGTTTGAACCGCCATGCGATATAGAGGATCAGAACGATCGCTGCAAAGATCGCTGCAACGAGGCACTTGGCAAGGAAGGTCTTACCGGAATGCGCCGCGACGTCGTTCGTTTCGAGTGCCTGAATATTGCTGTCCGGATATTTCTCCTGCAATTTTGCGAGCAGCTCCTCCTGCATCTCTGCGGAGAACGGATTCTCCATGCTGAAGGAGATCGTGAAGGTCGTCTGCTTTTCGCCGGTGAAGGTCTCACCGAACTGCGTATTGACCTGCGTGCCGAGGTAATCCTTTGCGATCGAGGAGACCTCGTTCTCATTGACCGTGCCGCTGTAGGAATAGGTTGCGAGCGTACCGCCCTTGAATTCGATCGAGATCTGCACGCCGAAGATGAAGCAGCAGAGCAGAACGCCGACCATCAGCAGGGCAGACAGCACAAAGAAGACCTTGCGCGTACCGTAGAAATCGCGGACCTTGACCTGCTCAATAATGGACTGGATATTGGTATTCGTTGTGTTTTTCTTGTTTGACTTACTCATTTCTCAGCACCTCCGTACAGCTTTCTGTTCTGGAAGCATTTGAACTTCGAGAGGGAGGTCAGCATCAATCTGGAAGCCACAACGCCCATGATAAAGTTGAAGATAACACCTGTCAGCAGCGTGAAGCCGAAGGAATAGATCGTACCCTCGGTGGAGACGCCGAACCATGTGAACAGGAACTTCAGCAGCTTTGCGAAAATGCTGGATGAGACGCCGAATGCGCCCATGAGGATGATCGAAACGATGATAACGGTCATGTTGCCGTCGAGGATCGAGGTAAAGGAACGCTTGTATGCAGCCTTCAGAGCGGACTCCAGCGACTTGCCGGTGTTCAGCTCTTCCTTGATGCGCTCGCCGGTGATGATGTTACAGTCAACGCCCATGCCGATCGCGAGAATGATACCCGCGATGCCGGGGATCGTCAGTGTGTTGGAATCCTCAAAGCCGAACCAGCCGGAGATAACGGCCAGCGTACCGGCAACCTGTCCGAGCAGTGCGATCGCCGCAGTGAAGCCCGGCAGACGGTACAGCACGATCATGTAGATCATAATGAGGATGAGTGCGATCGCGCCCGCAATCATCATGATCCGCAGTGCGCCGCTGCCCATGCTCGGAGAGATCGTCTTGAAGGTCTCTGTTTTGAGGTTGAAGGGGAGTGCGCCGCCGTTGATCTTGTCAGCGAGCGCCTTTGCGCCGTCGTAGTCAAATTCGCCGGTGATGGTCGCATTGCCGGTCGAGATGACATCATTGACCTGCGGATAGGAAATGCAGTTGGTATCCATCCAGATCGAGATAACATAGCGGGACTGCGAGCCTGCGGTATCGAGGTAAGCGGAATCCTTGTTGACGGCCGCCTGTGTCGCAGCGGAGAACTTATCCTTGCCGCTGTCCTTCAGTGCGAGCGCAACGGCATATTCGCCGGTGGGGTTTCCGTTGTTGTCGCGGTTGAGCTGGACATATGCCTCCTCGACATCCGTACCCTCAAGGATGACATCGCCCATCGGGGTGATCGTCGTATTGCCGTCATCGTCGGTGTCGGTGGTGTAATTGTAACCGGCACGGAACGAGAGCTTTGCGGTCTCGCCGAGCTCCTTGACTGCGGATTCCGGATCGAAGTTCGATTCGCCGGTCTGCCACGGGAAGCGGACGATGACCTTGTCATTGCTGTCATCGCGGTAGACCTCGTAGTCGTTGATGCCGAGCGAGATCAGACGCGTCTTCATGACCTCCTCAACAGCCTGAAGCTGCTGGTCGGTCGCGTCGATGCCGTCGGCAGGACCGAAGGTCACATCGACACCGCCCTGAATATCAATGCCGAGCCGGATATCCTTCAGGCCCTTGATATAGGTCGTTGTCAGATCACCGTACTGATTCCGCACGCCGAAAACGGTCGAAGCCGCAAAGGCGATGATCAGAATGAACACGATGAAAAAGACGGATTTTTTGCTGTTCACTGCCAAGCCTCCTTGTTTTTTGAACTAATCGGGCATAGCAGCAGATCCCGGAGAGGGGCTGACCGTCTGACATATGCCGACAAGTATCTTTAATTATAGTGCATTTTGAAGAAAAAGTCAAGAGATTTCAGCAAATTCCCGCAGACTTTTGCGGGAGATTCCCGATACAAAGAAGCAGGAACATGACCGCGGTCACGCTCCTGCTGTCTGATGCGGTTTAATTCGAGCCGCCGTACATACTATAGTAGCTCTGCATCACGGCATTCTGATATTCAACATAGTCAAGATCCAGAACCTTGTAGCGTCTGAACGCCGCTTCATTCCGGACAGACTGATAGCCGTCCGCGATGTTTTCGAGATCTTCGAGGAAGATGTCATAATACAGCGTCGTGCGGACATTTTCGATTCTGGATTCGCCCCAGAGGTCGCTGTCCACCATTCTGTCGCGGATATCGAGCTTCACAACAATGTAGTAGCACTCGTCATCCTTGATGAGTTCCGGCTTCAGATAATCCGTCTCCGAATCGACCAGCCAGTTGTAGACCTTTTCGCAGGGCGTATAGGTCGGCTCGGTGGTCGTCTCGTCCTCTTTTTCGGCATCCTCAGCGGTCGTGCTGACCTTGAGCGTGACTTCCTTATCGACCGCATAATCCACGCCCTCGCCGGTCGTGGTGGTCTCGGTCGTCGTGGTCGTCGTGGTCGCGGTCGTTGCGCCCTCAGCAGGCTCGCCGCCCTCCGCCGTCTCGTCATCGTCCTCCGCCGGTGCCGTGGTCACAGCTTCGGTCGTTCCGGTATTGCCGTCCTTGTCGGTCGTGACCTTCGCGGTCGTCGGCGTGGTGATGGTATTGCCGTTCTCGTCGGTGGTGGTGATCGCCGCCTCGGAGAGAGAGGTCACATAATTCTGATGCTCCTCGATCAGGAAATCGAATTCCTCCATCAGCGCCTTCTCGTCATTTTTCTTCTTGCCGAGACGCTTGAGGTAATCGTTCGCCATTTCCTCGATCTCTTTTTTGCCGTCGGCCTTGAGCAGATTGCCCTCGCCGTCCTTCAGCGGCATTTCGATATACTTTGCACGGATCGTGTTCTTAACATAGTAATCATAGAGCTCCTGCGGATCCGGTGCCTTGGAGCCCTCCTCGCCGTAATAGGCATCCCAGAGCGCATCCTGCTTGTAGGAATTGAGGATGATGTCCTTGATGGACTGCTCGCCGATGCCGGTCTTTTCAAAGTATTCGCCGAAATTGTTCATGCTGGAAGCGGCGCTCGAATCCGCCGTGGCAAGCTGCTCACCGGTGAGGGTGAGGCCGAGCGAATCGAATTCCTTTTCGATCGCAACAAAGGTCGCGCAGTGCTCCGCAGCCTTGTCCTGGATCCACTGCTCCGCCGTCACGCCGTCGATGTTGGCGTTCTTCATGAGCTTCTTGTAATCGGCCGAGGTCTTGCATTCATCGAAGTTCGCGCCGTCCTTGCGCATGGTCTCGACTGCCTCGCCGAATGCGCTGGTCGCATAATAAAGATAGATGCCCGCGCGCACATCGTAGTCGCCGACCTTGATCGCGTTTGCAGTGCGTTCGCCGCAGGCTGCGCAGGATACAGCCGTGCAGAGCGCGAGCAGCGCAGCGCCGGCTTTTCTGATGAGATTCATGAGTTCAAAGAGCCTCCTTAATTGTTAAGTGAATATTCTCTTTTCCGAAAATATCCGATACTCTCCTATTATACATGATTTTTTTTCAAATGTCTATACCCTTTTGCGAATTTTTTGTTTTTTCCACGAAAATTTCACAGTCTGACCCGCAGTCTTTCCCGATTGTAATATGACTGTAATGAAAAATTCATGCCGGGGGCATTGCGTTTTCAGAAGATTTGTGGTATAATATTGAATGAATCCGCACATATATGCAGAAATCCGTTCTGCGTCCGGCGGAATATCAGCCGCACGGCAGATGTTTTGCAGGGTGCGGCAGGCCTTTCAAAAGGAGGTTTACATATGGCTTTTTGTCCTCATTGCGGAACCCAGAGCCCGGACAACTATACACAGTGTCCGAACTGCGGCGCTTCTCTGCCGCAGATGCAGACGCCCCCGCCGCAGCCCGTCTATCAGGGGCCGCCGCAGAATCCGTATGCAGGTGCATATCCCGGCGGTCCGCAGCCGGTGATGCCGCAGGATGCCGTCACCTCTGCCGGTGCATGGTTCGGCTGGACGATGCTGCTCGGCATTCTGCCGGTCATCGGTGCGGTCATCATGCTCTCTGCATCCAATGATCCCTCTGCAAAGAATTACGCAAAGCTGATGCTGATTTTGCAGGCCGTCGTTGTCGGCTTGTATATTCTCTTTTTCGTCTTTGCAGCTGTGATGTCCTGACCGGATCGGAATAGGAGGTAAATCTATGGCAAGATGCAATCAGTGCGGCAGCGAGCTGCCGGATTACTATACCAGCTGCCCGAACTGCGGCGGCAGCGTTGTCAGACAGGCACCGCCTGTCCAGCCCGCGCAGCCGATGAACGGCTATGTCCCGATGGCGCAGCAGCGTGAGGTCACGAGCATGGGCGCATGGTTCGGCTGGTCGCTCCTCTGCGGGATCCTGCCGATCATCGGCCCGATCATCATGCTCAACAGCGCAAAGGATCCGACCGCGAAGAACTATGCGAAGCTGATGCTGATCATGCAGGCGATCGGACTTGTGCTGCTCATTATCTTCGGTGCGATCCTCATTCCGGCGATGATCGGATATATCGAAAAGGCAAACCGCGTGCGCAGAGTCTACGGCATGATCGCGCCGTTCCTGCTCCGCTGAACCTGTGAATAAAAGACGCTGCATCTGTCCCGCCGGGAAGATGCAGCGCTTTTTTCATACCGGAATGATAGGCCGGCTATCAAAATTCTACAGTTTTCGGCTGATTTTGCAGTCAAAATGCACAAATTGTAAGCTGATTTTTCGGTAAAAGGTAGAAAATGATTTTCACGCTTGCAAGGTTTTTTGTCACATGGTATAATATATGCATATTCGTTTGTATAGGGGCGCCGCAGATCTGATTCTTCTGCGATTCCGAAATCTGTTTCAATCGGGAATGTGCCCTGTACACGCGGCAGTAAGGAGCGTTCTATTCATGAAAAATCTGGACACATCGAAAATCAAAAACATCGTAATCACCGGACACAGCGGCTGCGGCAAGACCGCTCTCGCTGAAGCACTGCTTTACCGCGCAGGCGTGATCGACCGCATGGGCAAGGCCGCTGACGGCAACACCGTCTGCGACTTCGATCCGGAGGAGATCAAGCGCAAATATTCGATCAATCTGTCTCTCGCGAGCTTTGAATACAGCGATTTCAAGATCAATCTGCTGGATGTTCCCGGCCTGATCGACTTCGCCGCGGCAACAAACGAAGGCCTCTATGCCGGCGATACCGTCATCATCTGCGTCTCTGCAAAGTCCGGCGTCCATGTCGGAACGATCAAGGCGTTCCAGGCAGCAAAGAAGCTCGGCAAGCATATTCTCTTCGTCGTCACCAAGATCGACGACCCGAATCAGGATTTCTATTCTGTCCTCAATTCGCTGAAGGAGAATTTCGGCGCATCGGTCTGCCCGGTCATCGTGCCGGAGATCGCGAACAATCAGTTCAAGTCGCTCGTTCACCTCGGCAGAATGAAGTCTTATACATACGACAAGAAGGGCGTCTCTGTTGCGGCAGATGCACAGGGCATCGTCCTGAACGATAAGGAAGGCGTCACCGCCGATTCGCTGATGGACGGTCTTTCTGAGGCTGTCGCGGAAACCAGCGATGAGATGATGGAAAAATTCTTCGAGGGCGAGCCCTTCACGCAGGAGGAGATCAGCCACGGCATCCACGAGGCCATGCGTACCGGCCGTGCAATGCCGGTCTTTACGGTCTCCTGCACGAATCCGGCGGGCTGCGACCTGCTCCTCGAATTCCTGAAGTATATGCCCGATCCCTCGACCGCAGGCGCGCTCAAGGCGACCGGCAAGGACGGCAAGGAAACCGAGATCACTGTCGATGCTTCCGCACCGACCTCCGCATTCGTCTTCCGCACCGTTGCTGACCCGTTCGTCGGCAAGATGAGCTTCATCAAGGTCATCACCGGCACGCTGACACCGGATAAGGATCTGGTCAATGCGACAAGCGGCGCTTCTGAGCGCGTCGGCAAGCTCTATACGATGCTCGGCAAGAAGCAGACTGAGGTCAGCTCCGCGATCGCCGGCGATATCGTCATCGCGACAAAAATTTCTGCGAATACCGGCGACACGCTCTGCGATCCGGCACGCGTGCTGTCCTATGAGCAGGTGAAATATCCGAATCCGACCTACCGCATGGCTGTCAAGGCCAGCAAGCAGGGCGATGAAGCAAAGATCTCCGGCGGTCTCCAGAGACTGCTCGAAGAAGACAAGGCGCTCTCCTTCGGTCTCGATTCGACCACAAAGGAGCAGATCCTCGCAGGTCTCGGCGATCAGCATCTCGATGTCGTCAAGGCGAAGATGAAGAGCAAGTTCGGCGTGGATATCGTGCTGGAGGAGCCGAAGATCGCATACCGCGAGACGATCCGCAAGAAGACCGACAAGGTGCAGGGCAGACATAAGAAGCAGTCCGGCGGCCACGGCCAGTTCGGTGATGTCTGGATCGAATTCGAGCCGACCGACAGCGAATCGCTCGTCTTTGAGGAGAAGATCTTCGGCGGATCCGTTCCGAAGAATTTCTTCCCGGCGATCGAAAAGGGTCTCCAGGACAGCGTCAAGAAGGGCGTCCTCGCAGGCTGCCCGGTCGTCGGCATCAAGGCGACACTGCTCGACGGTTCCTATCATCCGGTCGATTCCTCTGAAATGGCGTTCAAGATCGCGGCATCGCTCGCGTTCAAGGAGGGCATGAAGCAGGCGGATCCGATCATGCTGGAGCCGATCGGCTCGCTGAGCGTCACGATCCCGGATGACAAGACCGGCGATATCATGGGCGATCTGAACAAGCGCCGCGGCAAAGTGCTGGGCATGGAGCCCGCCGGCGACGGCATGACCGTCATTCAGGCGGAAGCACCGATCCGCGAGATGCATGACTTCACGATGTATCTGCGTCAGGTCGCAAAGGGCATGGGCGAATTCACATTCGAGTTCCTGCGCTATGAGCCGCTGCCGTCGAATCTGCTGGATGAAGTCATCGCAAGCGTCAAGAGCGACGACGAGGAGGAGTGATCTCCGCATCCGCACACAACCGAATCATAACCGCATCCCGACCGCTTCCGCAGCGGCCGGGATGTTTGTTTTCTGTGATTGTCTGCACCTTATGGGCTCCGGCCACTTGCCAAAATGACGAAAATGTAGTATAATATGGAATGGCAGACTTTTTTCGATAAAAAAAGGAGGCATTGTACTATGTGCGGAATCGTCGGATTCACAAACCCCGCGGACAACGCAGCCGAAATACTCCGGGCGATGATGACAAAAATCAGGCACAGAGGCCCCGACGCCAGCGGAACCTATCTCGACAGCGGCGCCGCGCTCGGCCACTGCCGGCTCTCGATCATAGACATCACCGAACAGGGCGACCAGCCGATCTATAATGAAGACCGCTCGCTCGTCCTCATCTTCAACGGCGAGATCTACAACTATAAGCCCCTCCGTGAGGAGCTGATCGCCGCAGGGCATCAGTTCCGCACAGAGACCGATTCCGAGGTGCTGATCCACGGCTATGAGGAATACGGTCCGGAACTGCTCAGCCGCCTGCGCGGAATGTTCTCCTTTATCATCTGGGACACGAAAAAGCATACGCTTTTCGGCGCACGCGATTTCTTCGGTATCAAGCCGATGTACTACGCCGAGATGAACGGCACATTCATGTTCGGCAGCGAGATCAAGGCATTCCTCCCGCATCCCGATTTCCGCAAGGAGCTGAATACCGCCGCGCTGGAGCAATATCTCACCTTCCAGTATTCCCCGACAGAGGATACCTTTTTCAAGGGCGTCAAAAAGCTCCCCGCCGCGCATTATTTCCTCTGGGAGAACGGGACGCTGACCGTCAAGCGCTATTGGGATGTGCATTTTGATGCGGACGATTCCCCGCTGCTCGGCGACTGGGTGCGCAGGATCTCCGAGACCTTCCGCGATTCCGTCGAAGCGCATAAGATCGCGGATGTCGAGGTCGGCAGCTTCCTTTCCTCCGGCGTCGATTCGAGCTATGTCGCCGCCGCTGCGAATGTCAGCAAGACCTTTACCGTCGGCTTCGGCTCCGATGAAAAATATAATGAGATCGGCTGGGCAAAGCGCTTTTCCCGTCTGATCGGCAAGGAAAATTACAGCCATATCATCTCCCAGCAGGAGTACTGGGATGCGATCCCGACCGTGCAGTATCAGATGGATGAACCGCTCGCGGATCCCTCCTGCATCGCGCTCTATTTCGTATGTAAGCTCGCAGCGGAGCAGGTCAAGGTCGTGCTTTCCGGCGAGGGTGCCGACGAGATCTTCGGCGGCTACAATGTCTACAGCGAGCCGGACGGCACATGGTATGACAGGCTCCCGATGCGTCTGCGGCGCGGGATCGCAAATGCCGCAAGCCTGCTGCCCGCAAAGCGCGGCGTCAATTTCTTCGTCCGCAAGGGCAGAACGCTGGAGGAACGCTTCATCGGCAATGCCTATATGTTCACGCCGGAGGAACGCAAGGCGCTCCTGAAGATCAAGACCGATGCGGCCGATCCGACCGAGATCACAAAGCCGTTTTATGATGCCGTCAGCGATCAGGATGCCGTCACGAAAATGCAGTATCTCGACCTGCATCTCTGGATGACCGGCGATATCCTGCTGAAAGCAGACAAGATGAGCATGGCGCATTCGCTGGAGCTGCGCGTGCCGTTCCTCGATAAGGAGCTGATGGCCGTCGCGGAGAAGATCCCGACAAAATTCCGCGTGACGCATAATGTCGCAACGGATGAGAAAACGCCCTACACAACAAAATATGCACTCCGGCTCGCGGCAAAGCGCGATACCCCGCCCGCGGCCGCCGATACCTCCGCAAAGAAAAAGCTCGGCTTTCCGGTGCCGATCCGCGTCTGGCTGCGGCAGGATGACTGCTTCAGCACCGTGCGGAATGCGTTCACCTCTGCCGATGCAGAAAAGTTCTTCCATACGGATCTGCTTGTCAGGCTGCTGGAGGATCACAAAAACGGCAAGGCTGACAACAGCCGCCGCATCTGGACGGTCTATATGTTCCTTGTCTGGTATAAGGTCTATTTCGGGGATGCTGCATAATGCGGCGCCGACACTGAAATCTAACGAGCGGAGGAAATGAAAATGAGCGAGCAAAAATATTCCCATCTGATCGACCTGAACGATTATCCGGTGGAGTGGTGGAACAAGGTCATTTCACTCGGCGCATCCATATATGCGCACCCGCAGCGCTATGTGCAGGCCTGCGCGGGAAAGATCATGGCGACGCTTTTCTATGAGCCGTCCACCCGCACGCAGATGAGCTTTCAGTCCGCGATGATCCGTCTCGGCGGCAGCATCATCGGCTTTGACAATCCGATGAGCAGCTCGGTCTCCAAGGGCGAAAACATCAAGGATACGACAAAGGTCGTCAGCTCCTATTCCGATATTCTCATCATCCGGCACCCGTTCGCAGGCACGGCAAAGGCTGCTGCGCTGACGGCGGACTGTCCGGTCGTCAACGCCGGCGACGGCGGCCATCTGCATCCGACGCAGACGCTGACCGATCTGCTGACGCTCCGGATGGAAAAGGGGCGGCTCGATCATCTTACCGTCGGACTCTGCGGCGACCTGCTCTACGGCAGGACCGTCCATTCGCTCTGCAAGGCGCTCTCCTGCTATGAGGGCAACAAATTCATTCTGATCTCGACGCCGGAGCTTCAGGTGCCGGATTATATCACAAAGATCCTGCGCGAATCCGGCTGCGAATACCGGCTGGAATCCTCGCTCGATGCCGTGATCGGCGATCTGGATGTGCTGTATATGACGCGCATCCAGCGGGAGCGCTTCGCTTCGGATACCGAATATCTCGCGCAGAAGGATGTTTACCGCCTGACGACAGACAAAATGCGGAATGCAAAGCCGGATCTGACCGTTCTGCATCCGCTGCCGCGTGTCGATGAAATAGAGATCGCGGTCGATGACGATCCGCGCGCGCTCTATTTCAAGCAGGCGCAGTACGGAATGTATGTCCGCATGGCGCTGATCCTGCGGCTGCTCGAAAGCGAGACTGCGGTTCCGCTGATGCACGGCGCACCGGATGAATCACTCCGCTGCGTCAATCCGAAATGCATCACCGCGCAGGAGCATTATCTTCCGCATTCGTTCCGGCAGCTCGGCGGCCGAACAGTCTGCGAATTCTGCGAGGAACAGGCAGTTCCCGCCTCTGTGCTCCGTCCGGGTCGGCAGGGACGCGCCCCGCTCGGCTGATATCTGCTCATTCAACAAAATGTCCCGACCGCGTTGAAACGGTCGGGACTTTTCATTTGTATTTGGATCATGCCCGCTGCTATCGCAGGCAAACAGATTACTCTGCGATCAGCGTCCTGCCGGTCATTTCCTTCGGCTGCGGAATGCCCATGAGCTGGAGCATCGTCGGTGCCAGATCCGCCAGAACGCCGCCCTCGCGTACCTTCTTCGCATCGCTGCCGATGATGATCGCCGGAACCGGATTCGTCGTATGTGCCGTGAACGGCGAGCCGTCATCCTCCATCATCTTGTCTGCATTGCCGTGGTCTGCGGTGATGATGACCTTGCCGCCCTTTGCGAGGATCGCCTCCGTCACCTGACCGATGCAGTCATCAACCGCCTCGACCGCCTGCACAGCCGCATCAAAGACACCGGTGTGGCCGACCATGTCGCAGTTTGCATAGTTGAGGATGATCGCATCGAATTTATCCGCAGCGATCTCCTTCAGCACAGCCTCCGTGACCTCGTAGGCGCTCATTTCCGGCTTCATATCGAAGGTCTCAACATCCGGCGACTTGATAAGGATGCGCTCCTCACCCTCGAACTGCTTTTCCTCGCCGCCGTTGAAGAAGAATGTAACGTGCGCATATTTCTGTGTTTCCGCGATACGGAGCTGCGTCTTGCCGGCCTTTGCCAGAACCTCGCCGAGCGTCATGGTCAGCTCCTCCGGCGGGAATGCGACGGAGACATTCGGCATGGTCGCATCATACTGTGCCATGCAGACGAAATGCACCGGGAAGTATCCCTTCTTCCGCTCGAAGCCCTTGAATTCCGGATCGACAAATGCTCTGGTAATCTGTCTTGCGCGGTCGGGGCGGAAGTTGAAGAAGATCACGCTGTCGCCCTCTGCGATCTTCGCATCCTTCGCGACAACTGCCGGAAGCATGAATTCGTCGGTCACGCCGTTCGCATAGGAATTTTTGATCGCCTGAACCGGATCGTCCTCCTGCACGCCTTCGCCGAGCACCAGTGCATCATATGCCTTCTCAACGCGGTCCCATGCATTGTCTCTGTCCATTGCATAGAATCTGCCGGAGATCACGCCGATCTTGCCGACGCCGATCTTGCCGAGCTCCGCGACGGCTTCCTCCATATACTCCGCCGCCGAGGAGGGCGGAACATCTCTGCCGTCGAGGAATGCATGGATAAAGACCTTCTCCAGACCGAAGCGCTTTGCCATTTCGACAAGGCCGTACATATGCGTCATGTGGCTGTGAACGCCGCCCGGCGAAAGCAGTCCCATGAGGTGCAGCGCGGTGCCGTTTGCCTTTGCATTTTCCATTGCGGCCTTCAGCGCCGGATTCTCAAAGAAATCGCCGTCCTGAATGGACTTCGTGATCTTGACAAGCTGCTGATAAACGATGCGGCCCGCGCCCATATTGGTGTGGCCGACCTCGGAATTGCCCATCTGACCGTCCGGCAGACCGACATCCAGACCGGATGCGCCGATGATGTGATTCGGGTATTCTGCGAAATACCGGTCAAGATTCGGTGTTTTGGCGGCCTTGATCGCGTTGCCGTAATCGCTCGGATTGATACCGAAGCCGTCCATGATCAACATTGCAACAGGTGCTTTGCTCATTGGTTCATTACTCCTTTGATTTGAATTTGATCTGCGGGGATCAGAGTGCCTTGCCGAGGAATGCCGCGCCGATGATGCCGGCATCATTGCCGAGCTTCGCAATGACGATCTCGGTATTCTTCTCGGAATTGCGCGTATAGACTTCCTTTGCGACCAGCTCCTTGACCGGAAGCAGCAGCGCGTCGCCCTCATTGCAGACGCCGCCGCCGATGCACAGTACATCCGGCTGGAAAATATTGATCGTATTCGTGATGCCCGCCGCGAGCATCCGGATATAGAGATCGACGACCTCCTTTGCGGCCTTGTCGCCCTTTCTCATGCAGTCGAACGCGGTGCGTGCGGAGACCTTGCCCTGCTCCGCTGCCGTTTTCGCCATAAGGCAGCCGGGCTCTCTGTCGATCGCCTCCTGCGTCATGCGGATGAGGCCCGTCGCCGAGGAATAGACCTCAAAGCAGCCCTTTCTGCCGCAGGTACACTGCGGGCCGTCCACATTGAGAACGGTGTGGCCGATCTCTGCGCCTGCGAAATTGGAGCCTGCATAGATCTTGCCGTCGATGACGATGCCGCCGCCGACACCCGTGCCGAGCGTGATGCAGACTGCATTGACCGCGCCCTTTGCAGCGCCCGCGACAAATTCGCCGTAGGCTGCGGCGTTCGCGTCATTCTCAACGAATGCCGGTCTGCCGGTCGCCTCGGAGATCCACTTGACCATAGGGACATCGTGGAAATCGAGGTTGTTGGAATATTCGATGATGCCGGTCGCAGAATTTGCGATGCCCGGCGTACCGATGCCGATCCATTCGACCTGCTCCGGCGTCAGACCTGCCTCCGCGATCGCGTCAAGCGCGCAGGCCGCCATATCCGCCGCGATCTCCTCTGCGGGGCGCGGACGGTTGGTCTTGCGCGAGACCTTTTTGAGAATCTGATAATTCTCGTCTACGAGTCCGGCGACGATATTCGTGCCGCCGAGATCAATGCCAATGTAATACTTCATGTTATCCTCCAAATTTCTACACCGGAACGGTGTATTGATCTTTTAGAATTCACGGCTCATGCCGTGCCATGCTGAAAACCGGGCTTTGCTGTTTTTTTCAGAACAGCGATACACAGGATCAGAAATCCGATTCCGTAGCCCAGCGGTGCCGGATACCAGAGCGATTCTGCAAAAAAGCTTCCGGCAAAGCCGGTAAAACAAAGTATGCAGCAGGTCACAGAAATGATCCGGATCGCCCTGTCCCTGATCCCAAGAAACAAACTGAGGAAAGCGCTGCCCATAAAGAGTCCCCATGCCGTATAATCCACCGTCATTTCAATGCTCGGAAAATAACCGATCCTGAAATAATCGGGAATGGCCGCGCCCTGTGCGATGAGCTTTCTGATGACGCCGATGCTTGTAAAATGCGCGATCGAAGTCAGAATCACGGTGCCGCTCAGTGCGGTCAGCATGAATCTGCGCAGAAGCGGCTTGATCTCAAATGCCTCCGCGAACACGGTCAATACGATCAGCATTGTGAACGCACCGGCAACTGTCATGAGTTCCCATAATGTCAATGCCCATTCTGCTTTCAGGAGCAGAAACAGCGTGACGGAGATAAAATACAGGATATCTGCCGCGATTCCGGCACAGGCGTATGTTTTCAGATTTTGTTTCATAAGCGGAACCTCAGAGATATTTTTCAAAAGAATACATGGAATGCAGGTCTGTGCGGTCAGCCCTCGCCATCCTCCGAAAAGCCGCAGTCATCGAAGAATTCCGCATCGAACAGCTCCCTGCCGCCGTTTGCTTTCACGGCGCGGATCGCCGTTTTCTGATTATACTCATAATCCTCGATGATGAACGGGAGCTTCTGTCCGAAAAGCTGCTCGGTGAAGCGTTCGCTGTGCAGCTCCATGACCGCCGCCGCTGCAAGATCATAGATCCGCTGCTTCATCTCGTTCTCGTCAAAATCTGCATCCTGCGGCTCGTAGCCCTGCGACTGACACCAGTCCTCCAGCGGCTCCGCATCCAGCGAGCGGAAATGATTCTCCGTCCAGTTCGCGATATTCCAGCGCTCCGCATTCTTCGCACGGTTCTCTGCATCGGCCGCAGCCGTATTGTAGCCGAGCCACAGATCGACAGCCGGCGCACCGTCCGCATCATAATTGAGATGCGAGCCGATCTCCAGCATACAGACATCCTTCTCCGGAATATCCGCTGCCGTATCCTTGATCCATGCCTTCAGCTCGGTCAGGAATGCGCGGTCAGATGCATCCGCCGCCTCCGGCTGATAGCACGCCGCCTCCTCGTCAAGGTCGATCCCGCCGAAGCCGAGATCACCGAACAGCTGCTCAACACCCGCGATCAGGCCGTCCAGCTGTTCCGATGTACCCGCCTCCGCACTGCCGCCGAATCCGGCAAGCAGATTGTCAACATCGTCCGGCATGATGCCGCCCTGCGCAAGCATTCCGCTGAGCTGTCCCAGCAGATGCTCCGTTTCCGGGCGCTCCATTGCCTGCTGCAATTCCGGATCCTGCATCATTTCCTGCATTTGTTCATCCTGCATCAGTTCCTCCGCCGCCGACGGATCGAAGCCGAACATTCCCATAAGCTTACTGAGATCCACCGGCCGTCACCTCCGCGGAAGTGTCTGCGTCGCAAGCAGAACACAGTTTTTGCTGCGGATCGTATATGCGCCGAAATTCGCCGGCAGGAAGACCGATTCGCCCTTCGAGACCGGCATGACCACGCCGTCATCATAGATCAGCGCCGCATCGCCCTCTGTGCAGAGCAGATGCGTATAGGAAACGCCCTCCGATGCGGGGAAGCTCGCTTCATCAGTGATGCGCAGCTCATTGACCGTGAAATACGGGCAGTCCGCGATCACTGCGGAGCTGTAGCCCTCATAGACCGTCGCGGGACGCTTCCGGCGCGGCGGGGCAGACCATGTTTTCGTCACATCGACGGCCTTGTCGATATGCAGCTCCCGCGGCTTGCCGTCCGCACCGACACGGTCATAATCGTAGATGCGGTAGGTCAGATTGGAATTCTGCTGTATCTCCGCAATGAGAATGCCTGCGCCGATCGCATGGAGCGTTCCGGCCTCGATGAAAAATACATCGCCCTTGTGGACCGGAACAAGCTGCACATAATCGAGCAGCGTGCCGTTTTTGATCGCGGCGCGGAATTCGTCCTTCGTCAGCTCACGGTTGAAGCCGTAGGCGAGTGCGGCGCCCTCGTCGCAATCGACGATATACCAGCATTCGGTCTTGCCGTTCTCGCCGTTTTCATGCTCCCGCGCATAGCGGTCATCCGGATGCACCTGCACGCTGAGATCCTGACAGGCGTCGATCAGCTTGATGAGCACCGGAAATCCCGAAAAGCGGGAGGCACCCTCGCCGACTCTGGCCGCCCAGTCCTGTTCGAGATATTCCTTCAGCGTCTGGCGCTTGTTGATGCTGTTCATGATCGTGGAGGGGCCTGCCGGATGACAGGAAAGCTCCCAGCTTTCGGCAATGCGCTCCAGATCGCATTCCTTGCCGAATTCATCGCGCAGTCTTGTGCCGCCCCAGATATAATCCTGAAAGGCAGGCTTCAGCTTTAAGGGTTCCATACCGTTACCTCCCGTGATTGATGTGCAGGCTCACGCGTCCGGCAGATCCTGAATCAGTTCATAGAGCTGCCGTGCCGTTTCCGGATTGACGCCTGCGGTCCTTGCAAGCTGCTCCGGCGATGCCGCCTTGAGCTGCTCTCTGGTTTTATAGGTCAGCAGGAGCTTCTGCGCCTTTCGTTCTCCGATGCCGGGAATCTGCGTCAGCGTCAGCGCATAGCTCGATTTTTTATGCCTTGTTTTCATATAGGTGATCGCATAGCGGTGAACCTCATCCTGAATCCGCGTCAGCAGGGCAAATGCCGCCTGCTTTTCGCGGACTGCGATCTCGCCGCCGTTTGTTGCGATGGCGCGTGTGCGGTGCTTCTGATCCTTGACCATGCCGAAAAGCGGGATATCGAGCCCCAGCTCTTCGAGGATCGGAGCGATCGCGCCGACGTGCGTTTTGCCGCCGTCGAGCAGGATCAGATCCGGCAGGACGGCAAAGGAATTGAGCGCCTTTGCGGTCTCGTCCGTCTCCGCCTGCGCCTTGAAATATTCGCCGAAGCGCCGCCGGATGATCTCCTGCATCGCTGCATAGTCATTCTGCTGCCGCAGCTCCTTGACGGCGAACCGGCGGTATGCATTCTTCAGCGGACGGCCGTTCTCAAAGACGACCATGCCCGCGACCATATCCGCCGAGGAAAGATTCGAGATATCATAGGATTCGATGCGCACGGGCGGATGCTCCAGACCGAGCGCTCTTGCAAGCTCCTCCAGACCGAGCAGCTCACGGCTTGTGCGCCCTGCCCGGATCGAGAGCTTTTCGCCGGCATTCTGCTTCGCCATCAGCACGAGCCGGTGTCTTGCACCGCGCACGGGTACCTCCAGCGTGACCTTTCGCCCTGCGCGCTCCGCCAGCATATTTTCCAGCAGCTCCGCCTCCTGCGGAAGCTGCTCCAGCAGGATCGTTCTCGGAAGATCGCTCCCACTTTTTGCGCTGTAATACTGCGGCAGAAATTCGTCCAGCGGATGCTCCGAAAGTGCATCCGACGAAATTACAAAGGTGTTCTGATCGTAGAGCCTGCCGCTGCGGTAGACCGTCACGGATATCACGGTCGATTCATTTGAGACAGCCGTTCCGATGACATCCGTATCGGCGGTGACGGCATCCATGATATCCTGCTTTTCGCCCGCCTTCCGGATCGCGGCGATCCGGTCGCGCAGCCTTGCCGCCTCCTCAAAGTCGAGTCGGTCTGCGGCGGCCGTCATCCGCTGCTCCAGCGCGGTCACGGTATGGTCGCCGCCGTTTTTGATAAATCGCACGGCATCCGCGACGGATTCCGCATAGACATCCTCCGGAATATCGCCGCGGCAGACGCCCATGCACTGCCCGATGTGATAATTCAGGCAGGGGCGCTCCTTGCGGAAGCATTCGGGGAAGGCCTTGCGGCAGGTCGGGAGCCGGAACGTCCGGTTGACAGTGTTGACAGTCTGCCGGACGGTAAAGCCGCTCATATAGGGGCCGAGATAGGTGCCCTCGCTGTCCGCGTGCAGCTCCGCAGTGATGCGGGAATAGGGCGGCGGGGAAATGCGGATATAATGATAGCCCTTGTCATCCTTCAGGAGAATATTATAGCGCGGCTTGTGCTGCTTGATGAGCGAGCATTCCAGGATCAGCGCTTCATATTCCGAAGCCGTGACGATAAAATCATAATCATAGACCTGCGAGACCATCTGCGCGGTTTTCGGCGTATGATCCGGATGATCGCGGAAATAGCTCGTCACACGGTTCCGCAGGTTCTTTGCCTTGCCGATATAAATGATCTTTTCCTGCGCGTTCTTCATGAGATAGACGCCCGGCGAGGTGGTCAGCACAGCGGTTTTCCGCTGCAAATAGGGCAGCCGCGGATTCATGCCTTGCTCTCATCCTCTCCGTCATCATCGGTTCCGGGCTCTTTGTCATCCTCATATCCGTCATCGTATTCATCGTCGTCATCATCATCGTCCACGCCGAATTCATACTCAAACTTTTCTTCATTGTCAGTCAGGACAGAGATCTCCTCGCTGCTCAGATCCTCGGCGAACCGCCGCGCCTTTTCACGGAGCGAACGCTTCTTCTTTTCCGCCTGCGGGATCTCGGTCATCGTCGGCACATCGGCAAACATTGTGGAATCATATTCCGTCACCCTTGCCTGATCGCCGTAGCAATCGACCTCGATCTCCTCCAGATCGAGCAGCCGCTCCGCAGCTGTAAAGAAGAAGATATAGGCGAATGCATTGATCAGAATGCTCGCATAGACGCGGTATCCGGCAATGCCGGGCAGCATTCCCGCCAGAATGATAACGGTCGTGATGCCGACGATCCGCTGCAGGCGCTTATTCTGCGGCTCCAGCAGCAGCAGCGTGAATGCGACGCCTGCGGAGAACAGAACATGAACGATAATGACGGACAGCTTCAGGCCGTTATACGGTATGAATTGCAGCAGGCCGAATTCCAGCAGCATCAATATGATCTCGGTCACAATATAGACGATCATTGCGACCTTCATCAGCCCGCGCGCACGCACCAGTCTGTCCATCCAGACAACGCTTAACGTGAACAGCGCAAATGCCGTCGCTTCGATCGTATAGGCGATGACCTCGAACGGAATGAAATAGGATCTGCGCCTTGAAAACGAATAGTAGTAGATCAGGCAGACAATGATAAACACGACAAAGAGGATATTGGCAATGCGCCCGAACCGCATACAGTCCTTGAGCGTATATGGACGCTTGCCCTTTTCCTCCAGCCGATCCTCAAGGCTTCGCTTCGGAGCCGCAGACCGCTGTTCTGCACGCTGCGCACTCCGGCGCTCCTGCCTTGCAGATCTTTTCTTTCCCATAGCTCTGTGTCTCCTTCTGCATCAGCCGCCGGTCTGCTTATTTCTTTGCAGCGAGTGCGCGCTGACCGATATCGCGGCGATAGTGTACTTTTTCAAATGTGATCTGCTCTGCCGCCCTGTAAGCTGCATCCAGTGCATTTTTCAGCGTATCCGCAGAAGCAGTGACGCCCAGCACTCTGCCGCCGGCAGTCAGGAATTTTCCGTCCTCGGTGAGCTTTGTTCCGGCATGATAGACCGCTGCACCGGCTGTCTGACCCATATCGTCAAGGCCGCTGATCTCCTTGCCGGTCTCATACTTTTCCGGATAGCCGCCGCTCGCGAGAATGACGCAGGCGCAGGCACCCTTCTTCCATTCGATCGACAGATCACCGAGCTTCTGATTCTCCACCGCATCCATGATCTCCAGCAGATCGGTTTCCAGCATCGGCAGAACGACCTGCGTTTCCGGATCACCGAAGCGGCAGTTGTATTCAATGACCTTCGGGCCGTTCGGCGTGAGCATCAGGCCGAAATAAAGGCAGCCGCGGAAGGTGCGGTTTTCGCCGTTCATCGCGTGCATGGTCGGCAGGAAGATCTCCCGCATACACTGCTCCGCGATCTCCTTGGTATAATAGGGATTCGGCGAGACAGTACCCATGCCGCCGGTATTCTTGCCGCGGTCGCCGTCGAGCGCACGCTTGTGATCCATCGAGGAGATCATCGGCGCGATGCTCTCGCCGTCCGTGAATGCCAGAACAGAGACCTCCGGGCCGGTGAGGAATTCCTCGATGACGAGCTTCGAGCCGCTCTCACCGAAGATCCTGTCCTCCATGATCGAGCGCACGGCGTCGATCGCCTCCTGCTCGGTCTGCGCGATGATGACGCCCTTACCGAGTGCGAGGCCGTCCGCCTTGACGACGGTCGGATATGTATTCTGCTCCTGAATATAACGGATCGCATCCTCCGCCGCGGTGAATACCTCATACTTCGCGGTCGGGATGCCGTATTTCTTCATCAGATTCTTCGAGAACACCTTGCTGCCCTCGATGATCGCCGCATTCTTCGACGGACCGAAGACGCGGAAGCCGTTTTCGCGCATCAGATCCGCCATGCCCATGACGAGCGGATCATCCGGCGCGACGAATACCCAATCGACCTCCAGCTCCTTCGCGAGCGCGAGCATTCCTTCGAGGTCGGTCGCCTTGACCGGACAGCACTTTGCGTATTTTGCAATGCCGCCGTTGCCCGGCGCGCAGTAGAGACCGGTGACCAGCGGAGATTCGCTGAGCTTCATGACAATGGCGTGTTCTCTGCCGCCGCCGCCGACTACCAATACTTTCATAACTCTTTTTCCTTTCGGAGATTCTTATTCCTGATGCGGCTTGAGATTGCGCCGCGCTGCATCAAAGCGCCCGTCCGCGATGAAAACACCCACATCGTAAAATGATTTGATGCTGTCCTCAGCGCCGTTCAGGATGCGCTTATGTACCTTTGTGATCGGGGACATCTGATTTCCCGCGTCCTTCATCAGAACAGGCAAATTGCCGTCCGGCGTTCCCCAGTGATAACCGTATTTCGCTGCATAATTCCGGAGCATGGTCTCGCCGAGATAGATGCCGAACTGCACCGCGAGATTCCATGCGCCCTTGTTTTCAGTGATCGTTCCGTCGCGGAGCCATTCGCTGAATACCGGCATCACCCTGTTTTCCAGCTCCGCAATATCCTCCGGCTGATAGCGCAGCGCTACGCCGAGCTCTGCCGCATTTTCGATCGCATCCGCACAGATTTTCTCAATATCGACCATTGTATGATCCTCCGGCATTCTGCTCACTGAAAGCCGCCCTGCGCGACCTTCTGACATACATCGTAAAACGGGCGGATATCATCGCCGCTGCCCTGATTCAGCCGCTTGCGCACCTTCGCGAGCGGATTGAATTTATTCGCGCCGCAGACGATCCTCGGCGGACCGTCCTCCTCGTCAAGCCACGCATAGCCAAGCTCTGCGGCAAAGCACCGGAGGATCAGTTCTCCGAGATAGGCGCCGAAAAACGCTGCAAGATTGTCTGCCCCCATCTCATTGATCTTGCCCTCGGCGATCATTTTCTCCAGCACCGGAAAGATCCGTTCCTCCAGCAGATCCATGTCTTCCTTCTGATAGCTGAGCCGGATCTCAAATACATCCGCAGCCATTGCAACTGCCTGTTCGCTCATTGCTTTGACCTTTTCGCTCAATTCTTCGTTCGTCATCATTGTTCATTCCTCCAGCATTTCGGGTGTCAGCTCCCGGATCTCGCAAAAATGGATCTTCGGCAGCGAGGGCTGCTTCATCAGCGCCCGCATGATGCCGCCGTGACAGACGATCAGCAGCTTGCCGATGTCCTTCCGTTCAAGATACGGCCGGATCGCTTCCAGTGCGCGGGCGCGCAGCATTTCATGCGTTTCCCAGAGGGGGTATCTGTCCTCCGGCCGATGCACACCGCCGTTTCTCTTGTATTCCTCCCACGCCTCCTTGATCTCGGTATGCGTGGGCGCCGAATAGTCGATCCGCGGCAGCCATTCAAAAATGCCGACTGCGACCTCGATCGGTCTGTCGATCCGCCGCGAAACGATCGCCGCCGTTTGCAGCGCCCGCGGATAGGGCGAGGCGACGATCAGGTCAGCATCCTGAATGCGGGGATCCTTTGCGGCCTCCTCCGCCTGCCGGATGCCCTCCGGCCGGAGCTGTCCCAGCTCTGCGCCCATGCCCGGCAGACCGAGCGCCGTCGTGTCGCGGTAGGTCGGTTCGCCGTGCCGCATCAGATAAATCGTCATTGCCCTGCCCTCCTGCGGTTTCTGACTGTGCCTCCGGTGAATTTATAATGGGGGAATCGCCCCGCTGTCAAAATCAGTGGTGGAACAAACGGAGACCGCAGAACGCCATCGCGATGCCGTACTTATTGCACTGCTCGATGACGATATCGTCGCGGATCGAGCCGCCCGGCTCCACAATATAGCGGACGCCGCTCTTATACGCTCTGTCGATATTGTCCGGGAACGGGAAGAATGCATCCGAGCCGAGGCAGACATCGGTATTCTTCGCGATCCATGCCTGACGCTCCTCCTTTGTGAAGACCGGCGGCTTTTCGGTAAAGACGCGCTCCCATTCGCCGTCTGCGAGGATATCCATATAGTCCTCACCGATATAGAGGTCGATCGCGTTGTCGCGGTCGGGGCGCTTGATGTCATCGCGGAACGGCAGATTCAGAACCTGCGGTGCCTGACGGAGCCACCAGTTATCCGCCTTCGTACCGGCAAGGCGTGTGCAGTGGATTCTCGACTGCTGGCCTGCGCCGATGCCGATCGCCTGACCGTCCTTGACATAGCAGACGGAATTGGACTGCGTATATTTCAGGGTGATGAGCGAAACGATGAGGTCGAATTTCTTGTCCTCCGGAATGTCCTTGCAGTCGGTGACGATATTGCTGAGCATCGTTTCCTCGTTGATTGCGAGATCGTTTCTGCCCTGCTCGAAGGTCACGCCGAACACTTCCTTATGCTCGACCTTCGGCGGCTCATAATTCGGGTCGATCTGCACGATATTGTAATTGCCCTTGCGCTTGGTCTTGAGGATCGCAAGTGCCTCCTCGGAATAGCCCGGCGCAATGATGCCGTCGGAGACCTCACGCGCGATCATGGTCGCGGTGATCGCATCGCACTCATCGGAGAGCGAGATCCAGTCGCCAAAGCTGGACATTCTGTCCGCGCCTCTGGCTCTTGCATAGGCACAGGCCAGCGGCGAAAGCTCGCCGAGATCATCCACGAAATAGATCTTCTTCAGCGTATCGGAAAGCGGTCTGCCGATTGCCGCGCCTGCCGGAGAAACGTGCTTGAACGAGGTCGCAGCCGGCATACCGGTCGCAGCCTTCAGCTCACGGACGAGCTGCCAGCCGTTGAATGCATCCAGCAGATTGATATAGCCCGGATTGCCGGAAAGAACGGTGATCGGCAGTGCGCTGCCGTCGTTCATGTAGATTCTCGCGGGCTTCTGGTTGGGATTGCAGCCGTATTTCAAAAAGCGTTCGGTTTCCATAGTTTTCAACCTTTCCGGCAGCGCTGCTGCCAATTTAATGATAAACAATCTGATAGGCGAGCTGTGCGAAATTATTCCGCCGTTCGGGAACGACCTCTGTCACTGTTCCCGGCTGCACCTGTATCATACCGTAGATGTGCTGGATCGGCGGACTGAAAAGCGGATCGCGTTCATTGTGATACGGATCATACGCGCCGTAAACGCCGATCGTAAACATATGCTCCCCGGCCGGCATGACCAGCAGACCGGAGACCGCATGGTTTGCGGCAATGACCATCGTATACTGTGATTCTGTCCAGAAGGTATAGCGCGTACCGTCCGCGGCGCGGAGCATTCCTTTTCCGGCGGGAACGGTGCAGAGCAGCAGTCCGACCTGCGGCGGAAGGAGCCTGCGCAGATCCAGAATCGCCGGTG
This sequence comes from Ruminococcus sp. UBA4350, assembly GCA_002394125.1. Classification (GTDB taxonomy): domain Bacteria; phylum Bacillota; class Clostridia; order Oscillospirales; family Ruminococcaceae; genus Firm-04. The sequence continues at coordinate 5,948 of DGSY01000086.1, read as the reverse complement.
CCGCGGGATCAGGCTGATTCGGCACCGGCACAAAATCCGGATACACTGCGCGCATCTGCGTCACGCCGTTCACGCACCGGAGAATCGCCGGACTCGGAAAGACCGGCTCGCGCATCATCAGCACGGTTGTCATGCCGGTATAATCCTTTTGCAGCGCCGCCTGCCGCAGAACCTCTGCATACTCGTTCGGGATCATTTCGCGGAATCGCCGTAGCGGTTGATGATTCTGGTTTCAGCGGTGCCGTCCGCGGTGTTGATGAATCTGACAAAGAGCGAGATCTTGTTGTCTGCATTGAGATTGCTCCAGAGCAGATCGGTGAAGCTGTCGATATCATCCGGAATCGCAACGAGCTTCGGCTCACCCCTGAAGCTCGGCAGCGGATTGCCGTCGCCGACATAGGTGTGGATGAAATGTCCCTGACCGGCCAGCGGATTTTCATAGCTGAATGTGAAGCGCTGGCAGGATTCCGGATTGCCCTCGGCACTCTTGAGAATGGAGAGCGCATAGTTGAAGCTGCCCTTTTCGCAGCGGATGATACCGGAGATTCTGGGGGTGAAGTTCGGATCGTCCGGCTCGAATTTGCGGCTGCGGAGCGACTGCTCGAAGGTGAACTGATGATCCATTGCATCATAGATCGTGTCGGTCTGGTCGCCGTTCGTGACGATCGTCTTATTGCCGAGCACACGCACCGGCGCATAGATGATGAGCGACGGATCGGAGCATTTGGATTCGTCATATGCCTGTGTCCGGATGCCCTCGCCATCCTTCACGAAGATGCGGTTTCTGGAATTCTCGCTTCTGCCCATGATGAAATATGCAGCAACAGCGTACTTTCCGTCTGCCGATCTGCCGAGGATGATGCCTCTGCCGGGATAGCTGTTCCCTTTCAGTTCCTGTTCCAGTGAGATCATAGCCATAATGATTTCCTCCTGTATTGATTTATGATTTCCGCAGCCTGCGGAGAATTGCCTTACTGTCCGACGCGGACATCAATTTCTTCGTCGCCGGCATCCGTCCCGAACAGCGCGAGCGTGATCTCATCGACCGACAGCACCGCCGCATGATATTGCTCCCGCAGCGCTGCGGCGTGCGTGCTTTTGCCGCTGCATATTTTTCCGCACATCATGCAGACCTTCGGCTGTCCGGTCATGCCGCCCTCCTCAGGAATTCTTATCGTAGAATGCTTCGATGCTTTCCAGCAGCGGTTCATTGACAGCGCGGAACAATGCCTTGTCCGCATCCGACGCATAGTTTTCGCTGAACAGACCGAGCTTTTGCTCCTGCGTCAGCGAATCATCCGTGATCCGCGCCGCGACCTCGCGGTTGCATTCCTCCGAATGGAAATAGTCATTGTGATGCGAATATTCGCCGGTGATCGGCAGATATTCCGCTTGAGGGTTTGTGATGCGGTCCTTCTGCGAAATGATGCCGAGGTCATAGCCGACAAACGCATCCGATTCGCCGTGCATCGCAAGGAACGGGATATTTGCCTTGTTGATGCCGTCCACCGCATTGAGACCGGAAAGACTGCCGAAGGTGAGCTTGTGATAGATCAGCGCAAAGGGATAAAACGCATATGCGCCGGCCTTGCCGACCGCCAGCTCTGTCCCGCGCCGGAGCATCTCCTTCGGATCGGCATATCCGGAAAGCGATACCGCCGCTCTGATATTGTGATCGTAATTCAGCACAGCACCGACGGCATAGCCGCCCCAGCTGTGACCGAGCAGATAAACCGGCATTTTGCCGAGCGCCGGATCCTGTTCAACATATGTCAGTGCGCTGTCTAGGTTGATCGCGGACTGCACCAGTCCCTTTGTGGAATCGCCGGGACTGTCGCCGGAACCGGCCGCATCATAGGCAAATACGCACCAGCCGTGATCGGCGAACCACAGAAGCTGATTGACATAGGCTTCGTGGCCGGAACTGATGCCGTGCGCAAAGACCAGCAGCCTGTCCGTATTCTCCGCGCCGTAGATCCAGCCCTTCAGGTTCAGATCGCCGGACGGAAATTCGACCTCCTGCCGCGGATGATCCGCTGCAAATGCCGGATACCAGCCGAACGCCGTATTGCGCGAGCTTCTGTCCGCCGGATAGTCGCCGCGGCCGAAGTTCATGCGCATAATCAGAACGGTGATGCCGGTCAGCAGCAGAAACAAAGTGACAAGTGCGATGACAAGACCGATCATGACCTTGCTTTTTTTCTTCATGATAATATCGTTACGATATCGTTCTCGACGGAGAGCTTATCCTCGCAGAACAGCCGGACAGCCTCCGGAAGAATATGCCATTCCGCCTGCTCCATGACGCGTCTTTGCAGTGTTTCCGGCGTATCGCCCTGCTCGACCGCAACAGCCTTTTGCAGGATGATCGGGCCGCCGTCGCAGACCTCCGTGACAAAATGCACCGTCGCGCCCGTGACCTTCACGCCCTTTTTCAGCGCGGCCTCATGGACATGGAGCCCGTAAAAGCCCTTGCCGCAGAAGCTCGGTATCAGCGCAGGGTGGACGTTTATCATCTTGTTCGGATAGGCCTTGCAGATCGTTTCGTCAAGAATGGTCATGAAGCCCGCCTGCACGATCAGATCCGCCTGTTCTTCGCGGAATGCATCGAGCATCGCCGCGCTGTATGCAGCGGTATCCGCAAACTCCTTCCGCACGATGACGCGCGTCCGGATGCCGGCCTTTTCTGCGCGCTCCAGCGCAAAAACGCCGGGCTTTGAGCTGATGACGCAGGTGATCCTGCCGCAGCCGAGCTCACCGCGGCTCTGCGCGTCGATCAGCGCCTGTAAATTGGTGCCGCCGCCGGAGACCAGAACGATGATATTCTTATGTTCGGCCATTGGTATCGCCGCCCCTTTCATATAAGAATCTGGCGTATGCTTACTGCTTCAGAAGCTCACGCAGTTCATTCTGCATCGCAGTATACTGCGCGGAATTGTTTTCATAGCGCTCCGACGCATCGAATTCGCCGATGCCGGTCAGCGCGGCTTTGTTATACAGACAGGTCTCCGAGAGCCTGCCCTTTGTATCCGAGATCCGGATGAGATATACAGCAAACAGATAATTCTGCGGATGACCGGTGCGCTGCAAATAATCCTCATAGATATGCTGCATCTTTTCGGTATAGACATCCGTATCGGAAATGTCCTCCTCGAATTCGTTTTTCTCTATGTTGATTACGCAGCCTGCGATCACATTCGGATCCTGTGCAGCGGTCTGCAAATCCGCTGTGCAGACCTGTAAGCCGGTCTCCGGATCCAGCGCAGCCTGCACCGCCGGATACAGATCAGGGAAGATCATCCGGTCAAAGCGCAGCGATACGCGCACGCCCCGCTCCGGTTCGGCAGAGGGGCTCTTGTCTGCATCGGCATCACGAAAATAATTTTTCAGTATCGTGCGGGCAAACTCGCGGGCTCCCGTCCGACAGACCTCCGAATACATAATATCCGCAAGACTGCAATCATTGAACTGCTGCTCTGATTCATACAGGCCGGCCGTGCCGCCGTCCCCGTAATCAACGGTCAGATAGCGGATCTCCCGCTGCCCGCCGCCGGCATCGCGGTACATGGCAGACCAACGGGTATAGCACACGCCGTCGGAGCCCATGGATGTTTCCGTATGTGCCAGCTGATAGTCGCTGCCCAGGGAATAGGTGAGGTAGTCGTTATAATCCTTGGAATAATCCGTTCCGTAAATTGCCTTTTGCGGCCCGAATCCACTGCATCCGCACAGCAGCAGTGCCGCGAGCAAACAGGCCGCAATCCCCGCTTTTTTCCCTGCGCTGCGCATTACGCGATGATGACGCCCTCTGTGCCTTCGATCAGCTCGCCGAGGACATAGGCGTGCTCGCCGGATGCCTCCAGCGAAGCGATCGCTGCATCAGCATCCTCCGGCGCGACCGAAACGATCATGCCGACACCCATATTAAAGGTATTGAACATATCGCGCTCCGGGATCTTGCCGGTCTCCGCGATGAGATCGAAGATCGGAAGCACCTGCACATTGCTGCGCGGGATGCGGGCGGTGATGCCCTCCGGCAGACTGCGCGGAATATTCTCATAGAAGCCGCCGCCGGTGATATGGGAGATCGCCTTGACATTGACCTTCTCCAGCAGCGCAAGAATCGGCTTGACATAGATGCGCGTCGGGGTCAGCAGCGCTTCGCCGAGTGTGCAGCCGAGCGTATCGTAATGCTTTGCGAGTGTCTCCTCGCTGACATCAAAGACCTTGCGGACAAGCGAAAAGCCGTTGGAATGCACACCGCTCGAAGCGATCGCGATCAGCACATCGCCGGGCTTCTGCGTATCGGGCTTCAGCAGCTTTTTGCGATCAGCAATGCCGACGGTGAAGCCTGCGAGATCGTAGTCATCATCCGGCATCATGCCCGGATGCTCCGCTGTCTCGCCGCCGATCAGTGCGCAGCCGGACTGCACGCAGCCCTCCGCCACGCCGGAAACGATCGTCGCGATCTTCTCCGGATAGTTCTTGCCGCAGGCGATGTAATCGAGGAAGAAAAGCGGCTTTGCACCGCAGCAGATGACATCATTGACGCACATCGCCACACAGTCAATGCCGATCGTATCATGCTTGTCCATGAGCATGGCGATCTTGAGCTTTGTGCCGACGCCGTCCGTACCGGAAACGAGTACCGGTTCTTCCATGCCGGTGAGATTCGGCAGGAACAGGCCGCCGAAGCCGCCGATACTGTCGATCGAGCCCTCGGTCACGGTTCTTGCGACGTGCTTTTTCATCAGCTCGACTGCCTTGTAGCCGGCGGTCACATCAACGCCCGCCTTTGCGTAGCTCTCGGAAAAACTGTTCTTTTCGTTTGCCATTCAAAAATCTCCTTTTGATGGTTGGCGGTCAGCGGGAGATCCCGCCGCCGGATTGCTTCCGTCACAGCATATCGCACCGCTTTTGCAGCAGATGCGGAAAATCATAGAAAGCTGCCGATGATATACCCGATCATGCCGCAGAGCAGCGCGATCGCAAGGATGCGCGCATACTGCCGGATCATCAGGTTATTGTAAACGGTATCGCGGATATCTGTTTCGGTCATGTCGGACACAGCCGCGCGGAATTCCTCCGGCGCCTTCCGGCCGCCGAGCAGTGCGCCGTAGTGGATCGGGATCACGGTATGCGGCCGGATCTCATTGGTCAGCGCCGCCGCCTGCCGTGCGTTCATCGTAAAGATGCCGCTGACCGGCAGCAGCAGGATATCGCATTGCACGGCTCTGCTTTCCGGTGTGTCATCGGTATCGCCGGTGATATAGACGCGTGTTTCGCCGAGCGTCAGGACATATCCGATCCAGCCTGAACTCCTGCGGTGCGAGGGCTTCCGCAGATTATACGCCGCGACTGTCTCCGCGGGAATGCCGCAGAGTGTCAGCGACTGTCCCGGATGGAGAGACACAGGCTCTCTGCCTGTCCGGAGCTTTGTGATCTGCGCCATGCTCTCCGGCACAGCGATGACCGTATCCTCTTTGAGCAGCTTTTTGATGTCATTCGGGGAAAAATGATCGAAATGGGGATGCGTAATGAGAATCAGATCGGCATCATGCGGTTCACCGTCAATTTTCAGCGGGTCGATATAAATGACCTTTTCGCCGCGGATGCAGATGCTGCTGTGTATGTTGACCTGAATCTGTTGGAGTATTTCCTGCTGAAACATGATTTTTCCTCATATCGGGCGACTTCTGCAATACGCAGAACTCACAGTCTTATTCTTCGCCGGTAAAGCAATAGGTGCAGAGCGAATCCGGATCCAGTCCGACCGCCTTTTTGACATCCGCCAGCAGATGATATTTCAGCGAGGTGAAATTCAGACGCCGCGCGATCTCATCGACCATTGCGTGATAGCGCTCGGTATTGTCCGTGCAGTAATCGCGGAGATAGCGGTCATCGCCGTCAAAATCGCGGATGACCTGCCGTGCGATCAGATCCATATC
>DGSY01000203.1 GCA_002394125.1 Ruminococcus sp. UBA4350 | reverse complement strand
ATGAATCCCTATGTGGACAGGTTCTCAAGTATCCACTTGAAAAATAATGAATATTATGGTATAATAACAGAATAAAACGAAAGACAGACGGAGGAATGAGAACATGGATATTCTCGCACAGCTCGCGGCGGAGTTCTCGCTGCGGCAGGAGCAGGTCGATCACGCAGTCGCACTGCTCGATGACGGCAAGACCGTCCCTTTTATTGCGCGTTACCGGAAGGAGCAGACCGGCTCCCTCGATGACCAGACGCTCCATGCGCTGAGCGACCGGCTGAATTATCTGCGCAAGCTGGAGGAGCGCAAGCAGGAGATCTGCGATGCGATCACGGCGCTCGGCAAGCTGACGCCGGAGCTGGAATCTGCGATCTCCGCGGCGAAAACACTCGTTGAGGCAGAGGATCTTTACCGCCCGTATAAACAGAAGCGCCGCACAAAGGCGACGATCGCAAAGGAACGCGGCCTTGAACCGCTCGCGCTCTGCATCATGCAGCAGGATTACATAACGGTTCCGCAGAAGGAGGCAGAAGCGTATATTGATGCGGAAAAGGAGGTGCCGGATATTGAAGCGGCGCTTTCCGGCGCATCTGATATCCTCGCGGAGATCATCTCCGATGACGCGGATGTCCGCAAGCGGCTTCGCAATGTGCTGACGCTGCGCGGCAGTCTGACCGTTAAGGCGGTCGATCCCGATACCGACAGCGTATACCGGAATTATTACGAATATGCCGAGCTGATCGAAAAGGCCGCGAAGCACCGCATTCTCGCGATCAACCGCGGCGAAAAGGAGGGCTTCCTCAAGGTCGCTCTCACCATGCCGGACGGCCTCGGCGAGCAGATCGTCACAAAGGCATATGTCAAAAATGACAGCCCCGCCGGACAGATCGTGGAATCGGCAGCGCTGGATGCGTATAAAAAATCGCTTCTGCCCGCGGTGCAGCGCGAGGTGCGCGCAGCACTGACCGAGGATGCCTCCGAGCAGGCAATCACCGTTTTTGCATCGAATCTGCGGCAGCTTCTGCTCCAGCCGCCGATTAAGGGCATGATTACGCTCGGCCTCGATCCCGGCTTCCGGACAGGCTGCAAGGTCGCCGTGGTCGATCCGACCGGCAAGGTGCTTGCGACCGATGTTGTTCATATCACTGCGAATTCAAAGCAGGCGGTCGAGGCCGGAAAGATCCGGCTCAAGCGTCTGATCCAGCAGCATCATGTCCGCGCAATCGCGATCGGCAACGGCACGGCGTCCCGTGAATCGGAGCAGATCGTCGCGGAGATCCTGCGCGAGATGCCCGAATGCGAAGCAGCGTACATGGTCGTCAGCGAGGCCGGTGCATCGGTCTATTCCGCATCAAAGCTCGCCGCCGAGGAATTTCCGGATTATGATGTCGCACTGCGCAGCGCGGTCTCGATCGCAAGAAGATTGCAGGATCCGCTGGCAGAGCTGGTCAAGATCGAGCCGAAGGCGATCGGCGTCGGTGAATATCAGCATGATATGCCGCCCGCGAGACTGAATGAATCGCTGACCGGCGTCGTCGAGGACTGCGTCAATGCGGTCGGCGTGGATCTCAATACCGCATCCGGCTCGCTGCTGTCCTATATCTCCGGCATCCACAGCGGCATTGCGCACAACATCGTCGCATACCGTGAGGAGAACGGCGCATTCACATCCCGCAAGGCGCTCATGAAGGTGCCGAAGCTCGGCGCGAAGGCCTATGAGCTTTGCGCGGGATTCCTGCGCGTCCGGAACGGCAAGAATCCGCTCGACAATACCGGCGTGCATCCGGAAAGCTATGCCGCTGCGGAGGCGCTGCTGAAGGAATGCGGCTGCTCGCTTAGTGATATCGGCGGCGATCTTCATGCGCTGAATGAAGCGGTTGAGAAAAAGGGAATCCCGGCGCTGGCGGCAGAGCTCGGCATCGGTGAGCCGACGCTGCGCGATATCGTTAAGGAGCTGCAAAAGCCCGGCCGCGATCCGCGTGACGAGCTGCCCAAGCCGCTGATGCGCTCCGGCGACATCATGACCGCGGAGGATCTCAAGCCCGGCATGGAGCTGGTCGGCACGGTGCGCAATATCATTGATTTCGGTGCATTTGTCGATATCGGCGTGCATGAGGACGGACTTGTCCATGTTTCACAGCTCGCGAATAAATTCGTCAAGCATCCGCTGGATGTCGTCAAGGTCGGACAGATCGTCCGCGTGCGCGTGCTGGAATCCGATCCGAAGCGCAAGCGCATCAGCCTGACGATGAAGGGCGTTTCGCAGGCGGATCTCGAATCCTGATCCGCAGGGGATCTGCTGTCAATACCAAACTGAAAGGGGACGACCGATCATGGTTTATGTGACCGGCGATACGCACGGCGATTTCACGCGCTTCCGCAATCCCATGCTCAAAAAGGCGGATGCGGATGATATCGTGATCGTCTGCGGGGATTTCGGTTTCTTCTGGGATGACTCCAAGCAGGAGCAGAAATTCCGCAAAAAGCTCTCCGAGCTGAAATATACCGTTGCATTCGTGGACGGATGCCACGAGAATTATGATATGCTTGAAAAATATCCGACGACGGAGTGGCACGGCGGCACCGCCCGCGTGATCGCGCCGAATCTGGTGCATCTGCTGCGCGGCGAGATTTATACGATCTGCGGCAGAAGATTCTTCACATTCGGCGGCGGACACAGTCAGGATTTTGAATACCGCACTGCCGAAAACTGGTGGGAGCGCGAGCAGCCGACCTATGAGGAGATCATCCGTGCGGCGGAGAATCTGAAAGCGGTTGACAATACCGTCGATTATATCATCACGCATGAGCCGCCCGCTTCCTTGAAGGACTGCCTGCGCGTGGATACGATGCAGCGGCTCGAGGTCCATGCGTTCTTCGAGGATCTGATGCAGATATGCAGCTTCCGCGCATGGTACTTCGGCAAATGCCATATGAACCGCTATGTTCCGCTGAAATACTATGCGGTATTCGATGAAATTGATCCGCTGGAGGAAACACGCGGCATGGCGCCGGATGCGGCCTATGAACCGCTGCCGGAGGATTACGATGAAGCGGAGCTGCCGGAGGATGCAGCGGATGATACCGCCGAGGATGCGGAGGAATAAGCATGAGCGAGCTTGAAACGCAGATCGAAGCCGGTCAGGAGGCGATCCGTGAGACGACAGGTCTGCTCTCCCGGATGCTGGATCAGCTGACCGCCCGACTGCCGTCGATCCTGGTCGCGCTTGTCGTCTTTGTCCTCGGAATGCTGCTGGCAACGCTCATCAATAAGACGATCTTTCATACGATGAAGCGCGCAAAGCTCAACAAGACGGCTGCGAGCTTCGGGCGGTCGCTGGTGCGCATTCTGCTCTATACAGTCCTCATTATGATCTGCCTGAGCATTGCCGGCGTACCGATGGCCTCGATCATTGCGGTTGTCGGTGCGGCGGGCATGGCGATCGCGCTTGCGCTTCAAAACAGCCTTTCCAATGTCGCGGGCGGATTCATCATTCTGTTTGAGAAGCCGTTTCAGCGCGGCGATTACATCATCACCTCGGAGCAGGAGGGCTTTGTAGAATCGGTTTCGATCCTCTATACGCGGCTGACGACACGCGACAACCGCAGCATTTATGTGCCGAACAGTCTGGTCGCGGGCAGTCCGCTCGTCAATCTCTCGCAGAACGGTACGCTGCGCCTGACCGCGCACGTTCCGGTCGCCTATGATACCGATCTTGCAAAGGTGCGGACAGTCCTGCTGGATTCGCTGAAGAATGTGTCTGTTGTGCTGAAGGATCCGAAGCCCTACATGGCTGTTTCGGAGTTCGCTGACAGCAGCATTGATGTGGCCGTGTATTTCTGGGTGAAGAAGGGCGATTACTTCGTCGGGATCGAGCGCGTTCTGGAAGCGTTTAAGAATGCGATGGATGAAAATGACATTGTGATCCCGTTCCCGCAGCTCGATATTCACAGGAACCCTGAATAAAGGAACGCCGGCATGGATACGCTGACTTTTTCCGGCGGTACGCTGCTCGGCCTTGCGCTGACGGTATTTGTGTATCTGGCGCTGCCGGTCACGGTGAATCCTATGCAGCATTACAAGATGCTCAAAGTGCTCTTTTGAGCGGAGATATCGAATTCGAAATTGGAAAATGAAAAATCAGCACCGGCGAAAAACCGGTGTTTTTTTCGGATGTGCTATTGACTTTATGCGCGCATTATACTATTGATGTCCCAACTATCTCTTGAAGATATCTGCTTGTCTTTTTGCCGTGATACTGCGTTAGAAATCCTTGCCTTGCGTCAGCAAGGCGGCGGCTTTCTGCCTTGTCTCACGACAAAAATCCTGCGCATCTATTCTTCAAGATTTAATTGGTACATCAATACAGATATCATATCATAAATCCGCGCTGCCGTCAAGTCTGCGCTGCGGCAGGTATGCAGTCTGTTCACCAGTTCCGGAGGGGACAGTATGCAGCACTTTTCGCAGCACGCAGCTCCGCAAAGCAGCCGCATTGCGCACAGATGCCGTTTTGCAGCTCTGCACATTCCGCGCAGACTGCAAGCCGCGCCCGGTATTCTGCATCCGTTGCCCGTTCGTCGGGCGGGAGCTGTTCAATGCGCCGCAGCACGGCCTGATACAGTCCTGCGGGATCGGTCTGCGCCAGCAGGCAGCGCCTGCATAACGGCGGATTCATTTCACTGTGACCGCGGCGGCGGAGCAGGCAGGGAGCGTGAAGCGCAGCAGTCTGCCCTCCAGCGTGACCGGAAGCGCTTCGGGCTGCACAGTCTCCGGCGCGTCGAATGTATTATGCGCATGGACTTCGTTTGTCAGGATCCGTGCAGATGCCTCGCTGCCGGTCAGACCGGCGATCTCGCAGCAGATCTCGATATCCTCGGTCAGCGAGCAGTTTGCGGCGGTCAGCGTCAGAACGCCGTCTTTGACGGATGCCGATGTGCTGAGCATCGGGAAACGGAGCGCATCTTCACCGAGCATCTCATTCTCGGAGAAGCAGTAGACCGCTTCGCCGTCCTGATGTGCCTGATAGAGATCGAAAATATGATAGGTCGGCGTTTTGATGAGTGCGCCGCCCTCCGTGAGCAGGATAGCCTGCAAAACATTGACTGCCTGCGCGAGATTTGCCATGACAACGCGGCTGCTGCTGCGGTTGAAAATGTTGAGGGAGACCGCTGCGGCAAGCGCATCGCGCATCGTGTTCTGCTGATAGAGGAAGCCCGGATGCGTGTCCGGCTCGACCTCGTACCATGTTCCCCATTCATCGACCAGCAGACCGATCTGTCCTTCGGGATCGTATCGGTTCATGATCTCGATGTGCCGCTGAATGAGCGTTTCGATCCGGCTGACGCAGCCGAGTGTCTGCGCATATTCCGCCGCATCAAAGACCGTCGCGGAGCCTTTGTTGTTCCAGTCAAAGACGCTGTAATAATGCAGCGAAATGCCGTTCATATGCTGTGCCGTCACGCGCTGCATCATGGTCTCCATCCAGTGCAGATCGCCGCCGCTCGGCCCGCAGGCCACGCGGTAAAGCTGATTGCCGTCGTGATTTTTGCAGAAGCACTGGAAGCGCTTGTAGACATCCGCATAATATTCCGCGGTCATGCTGCCGCCGCAGCCCCAGTTCTCATTGCCGATGCCGAGATATTTGAGATGCCACGGCTCCGGATGCCCGTTTTCCGCACGCAGCTCCGCGAGGGAGCCGCCCTTTGCGGTGAGGTATTCGACCCAGTCGGCAAGCTCCTGCACGGTGCCGCTGCCGACATTGCCCGCGATATAGGGCTCACAGCCGACCAGCTCGCAGAGCGCCATGAATTCATGCGTGCCGAAGGAATTGTCCTCGACCACGCCGCCCCAGTTGGTATTGATGATGCGGCGGCGCTTTTCGGGCGCACCGATGCCGTCGCGCCAGTGGTATTCGTCCGCAAAGCAGCCGCCCGGCCAGCGCAGCACCGGCATCCGGATCTGCCGGAAGGCGTCGATGACATCCTTCCGGATGCCGCTGACATTCGGGACGGCAGAATCCGCGCCGACATAGATGCCGCCGTAGATGCATCTGCCGAGATGCTCGGAGAAATGACCGTAGATCTCACGGCTGATATGACCGGTGCGGTCGGCAGTGTTGATAAGCATATTCAGATGTTTCATAGGCTCTCCTTTTCCGGATTATTTGATGCCTGCGCATCAGATCAATCATATTGTAGCATTCCGGAAATGAAAAGTCAATGACGGATCGCACAGTTCATATGACATATCGTCGAAGAAAAGCCCCCTGCGATTGCAGAGGGCTTTGCGTTTATACGAGCGGGGGCATACCGCCGTCATCGGAATCCGGTGCATCGTTCTG
>DGSY01000138.1 GCA_002394125.1 Ruminococcus sp. UBA4350 | reverse complement strand
AGCTCTGTGCGGTATTGCCTTAAATGCCGCTTATAGCAGCAGCCGCTTTATTTGCGTGAGGTCGGCGGCGTTGATACTGCCGTTTTCATCGAGATCGGCAGCCTGCACATCGCTGATTACCGCATCCGGTTCGGCCAGCAGCCACTTTTGCAGCAGCACCGCATCGGCGATACTGCACACGCCGTCCGCATTCAGATCCCCTCTGACCGCTTTTACCTCGGCAGTCCGCGGCTGATATGCCTTGCCGCCGATCGCGTATAGCTGCTTTTGCAGCGTCTGATCCTCCATTTTGTATGTTTCGCGGTTGTAATGTCCGCCGGGCGTTGACCACATGACCGGACAGTGCCCGCGCTGATACGCTTCTTCACAGACCGCACTCAAAAATCTCCGGACGGATTCCGGCTCCTTGTTCTTGGTCGGGCAGCCGTACTCTCCGATGATGACCGGAATGCCCTTGTCAGTGAAATGCGATTTCAGCATATCCATCTCACTGCGGAGGGATGCATAATCCTGCTCGCTGCCCCATGTCGGAGTCGCCTTGCCCCAGTCTGCATCCTCCTCCAGGATCGCAAATCCGGCGGGGGAATAATAGTGGACGGAAACCGCCATGCGGTTCGCGGGATCATTCGGCATCTGAAACATCGCATCACAGGTGCGGTCGATGCCCGTGTTATAGCCCGAAATCAGCAGATGACGCTTTGCATTGTTGCCGCCTGAGCTGCGCACCGTATCCACAAACGCCTGATTGATCTCATTGCAGAGCGCATAGGCCTCCGCCTTGCCGTTTGTACCGCCCCACGGATTCCAGACTGAATCCCAACCGAGCTCCTCATTCTGCGATTCAAACATCAGATAATCGTCGTAATCCCGGAAGCTCGCCGCGATCTGCTCCCACATATGCGTATAGCGCTTCATGCTCTCCTGCGGGTCGTCCGGGAATTTGTTCACCCAGCCGCCGTCCCAGTGGATATTGATGATCGCGTACATACCGCATTCCAGCGTCCAGTCCACGATCTGATGCACCCGCGCATCATAATCGCTGTCAATCGTGTAGCTGCCGTCGTGCTGCATCCGGTTCGACCATGCTACGGGGATGCGCAGAACGCCGAAGCCTTCCCTGGCGATGCCCTCGATCATGTCCTTCGTGATGACCGGGCTGCCCCATGCGGTTTCGTAGTTTTCCGGCTTGCCCTCGCTCCATTTCGCGATCCAGTCCTCCTCGTACCAGTTCGCGCAGGATTCGAGCGTATTGCCGAGATTGATGCCGATTCCCATATCGCGCACCAGCTCCATTGTGGTGATGTCGCGCATTCCGAAATCCGGTGCGGCGGCAGATGCCGTTCCCGCTGTGTATGTGCAGGATGCCGTCAGAACCGCTGCGAGCATTCCTGCGGTGAACTGTCTGATTTTCATTGGATCCGCTCCTTTGTGATCGGAAGGGTGTGCTTTCTGTATTCATTATACAGCGGTATTCCGCGAAAATCAACATATCAGACGGAAAATAGGTGTACTGAACGGAAACTATTTCTCGAAAATCCTCCGGTATCGCTGCGGTGTAGTGCCGGTGAATTTGCTGAACTGATGCAGGAAGAATTTGGTGTCGCTGTAGCCGCATAGCTCCGCGATCTCCGTTGTCGTCATGGCCGTCGTCAGCAGCAGATATTTGCATTTGCAGAGGCGGGCGTGAATGCGGTCCTTCTGAAAGCTGATGCCGAAGCATTTTTTATAGCTGTGCCGGAAGGTGTCTGCATCCAGCGCCGCGGCCTGTGCGGGATCGAACGGCTGAAAGGTGTCCGTCGGCGCACTCCACACCGCATTGCGCAGCGCGGAAAGCTGCTTGTAGCGGTAGCTGTCCCGCCGGCTGCGGATTGCTTCTGTCTGCACGCGGTTCTGTTCGCAGCAGTCCGCATAGACCGCATCATAGCTGCGGCCGTCACAGCGGGCGTAAGCGCATACAAACGAATCCACGCCGTATTCTGTGATATAATCTGTGCTTTGCAGCAGCGCGGCAGTGATCGCTCCGCAGATCTGTTCCGCATCTCCGCCGGAAAAAAGAAACACAAACGCGCCGCTGTCCGTGCGCGCCATGATCGCCGCATCCCTGCAAAGCGTGCGCAGATCATCTGTTGTCCTGCGGATGATGCCGATGCGCTGCTCCTGCCGCATGGGTTCTGCCGTTCTCTCAAACAGTCCGGTCTGCATCACGGTCATGAAGCAGTCCCGTTCGCCGGTCTCGGTAAAGCTGCCGTAGAGCTGCCGGATGCCCTTTTCACTGTAAAGCCCCGTCATACTGTCTGTGTGATCGGACATATTCTGACAGTGCAGGAGATAATGCAGGTCGCTTTTCATCCGGAGATTTTCCAGTGCAAGGGACGCGGTTTTCAGCCAGTACCGAAGAAAATCGTCATAGCAGAGCGGCGCATTGTATTGCAGAACGGCATAGCCCATGTAATGCCGCTTCAAAAACAGCGGGAGACAGTAGAATGCAGCAGACATATCCGGCAGCCATGACAGATCGTCCGCGCCGGCGGTGAACGGCGTGTTGTCCAGCCACGGCGTGATGCATCTGCATGAAACGGTCTGCTCCGGCTCAGCAGAGAGATCGTACCAGTTTGTGCGGAGGCAGAGCCAGAGCGCAGCAGCGTCCGTCAGCATCCACTGATCGCGGCCGAGAATGCTGCAATAATCCTCCAGCCTCCGGCTGTCCGCGAGCGCAAGCTCCATGCCGTTGAAAATCGTGAGGAATTCTCTGTCATGCCGCTTCTGCGCGGCAAGCAGCTCGCTGTCATATTCCGGCAGTCCGCAGGTGCAGGGGCAGCTTCTTCCGTGAATGATTTCACCGCGGGGCGGTTCAGATATCTGCGGCTTTTCACCGGCGATCATGCAGAGCGCGGCCTCCGCTGCACTGCGTCCGAGCTCCCGTCTGGCGCGGCGGTAGCAGGTGAGGAGCGGACGGTACAGAATCCGCTCCTCGGAATAATCATAGCTGACGACGGTGATCTGTTCGGGTACGCGGATGCCAGCCGCTGCAAAAGTCCGCAGCATACCGTATGCCATATAGCAGCTCGCGCAGACCACGGCCTCCGGCATCGGCAGCTCGCCGCGGATATACCGTTCTGCCAGCGCGATGCCGGAATCGAACCAGAAATCGCCGTAATGAATCCGCTGCGGCTCTGCGGGAATCCCGTAAGCGCCGAGCGCCCTGAGATAGCCCTCCCTGCGGCGCTGTGAGGGCTCGGAATCGGGATAACCGGTCAGCAGGTCGATGCTGCGGAAGCCGTGCGCCGCGATCAGATGGGCAGTTAGGGATTCCATATCCGCCGCGTCATCAGTGTTCAGATAAAAGCAGCGCTCCGGCGGAAAGCCCGCCAGCTCTGCACCGGCTGCAATGACCGGCAGATTCAGGTTTTTCACGGTCTGTGCAAGCTGCTGCTTCTGCTTCTCATCGGAGAAGGATTCCGTCAGGATCAGCAGGGCATCCAGCGCTTCTGCGCGGACAAGATCATAGATCTGCTGCTCGCCGGTCACATCTGTGCTGTCGCTGAAATTCAGCAGATTCGAGATTATGATGGCAGTACAGCCGCGGGACAGCAGCACCTCGGCTGCGCCCTTGATGATCTCGCTCTCCGCATAGCCGCTGGCATAGGCGGTCACAATTCCGATGGTCGGACGGTGCTTCACGGCAGATCCCCCCTTTCCGTATAATTGTATCATATTCCTGCGAAAAGTGCAATGGATTTCGGCGGCAGCTCCGGAGATTATTCCCCGGATATGTGCCCTTCTGTTTACCGTTCTGGTAATTAGCAATAAAATGCTTGATTGTTGATGATGGATATTGTATAATATTATAAGCAACAGGCAGGCTATGCATTACGAAGGAGGTGCCGTAAGCAACACCTTAACAACGATTATTAGGTAAAGTTTGGACGGTTGGTTTTA
>DGSY01000156.1 GCA_002394125.1 Ruminococcus sp. UBA4350 | reverse complement strand
ATAAGACCGTGGCGATGCTGCCGACAAAAAGAGCTGCCAAAATGTACTATTTGAAAGCGTGTTTTCTTACGATATATTCACCTGTCTTATTCTGATTTGGACAACGAATGGTCAACCGGGTTACAATAAATTGCACCGGATTACGCTGGACATATTTGCTGTGATGTAGTGTATTGTGCGATTCTGTGAGGTTTTCGCTGGGATATGCAGCGCGGTAATATAGTGACTATTTAATACCATATTAACCGTGAAATTTCAACCCTCATGCCGAAGATACGATGTTTTCGGGTGATTTCAGCGATGGGCATATCACTTTAGTCAACAATCAGTCCGCTTTTATGTTTCTGAACGATGAAGAAAAATAGGACTAAACATACAAATCTTTCGATACAAAAGAGCAGGAATACACTCTCCGAACATGGAGAATGAATCCCTGCTTTTCACCCCGATGCACTTTCCGAAGACAACCTCGCAGAATCGTACAATACGGCGATGGTGTAATCTGATGCAATTTATCGTAACCCGGTTGACCAGTCGCTGCGTGCTTTTTCTGTTTCATACCGGCTCCTGTTCACAAACGGCTTATTCCAGCACCGCATCCTTGAGCTGCACATAAGCGCCGGTCTCATCCTCATAAGTATTGAATGTGCCGTGGATCACGATCTCATCCCCGATCTCCGGATAGTCGTCCGGATATTTGTGTTCACCCGCCAGCACAAACTCAATGCCCTGCGCACAGCAGGCCTGTTCGTCCAGCACGCGGATGATCGGCTGATGATTGCCCTTGTAGTATTCCCCGCTGATCTGCACGGTCTGTCCGAGGTAGGATTCCGGCTCATAGATCATCTGGTTCACCTGACTGTACTGCATCGTTTTACTCAGCGCCGTCAGATCCATGACAGAATCCTCTGCCGGATCCCCGCAGGCTGTCGGGAGCAGCATCGCCGAGACCGCTGCCGGAATTCTGCGCTTCATCAGCGCACCCTCCCCATGACAGCGGAGATGCCGCAGAAGATCAGAAAGACTGCGATATCCGCCGTGACGATCGTCGAGCCGAACGGCGTGGAGAACAAAATCGACAGCATGATCCCGACGGCTGCACACAGCACCGAGATCACCGCCGAGCAAAGCGCCCGCGCCAGCAGAACACGCTGCTGCTGGCCGCCGGAAAGCTCGCGATAACAGCGCCGCGCAAGCGCTGTGATGCCGAGCCGCTCCATATTCTGCTCTGCACGGTCACGCTCCGCTTTCGTGTAGAACGGGCGGAATCCGCATTTTCCGAGACAGCCGGAGCGGAAGATCTCGCGCACCGAAGCCGGAAAATCCTTTTGCACGACCGTCTGCTGCGGCAGATAGCCGATGCCCGTCACATTCCGCGTAATTCTGCCGCTCTGTGCCGGATGCAGTCCGAGCAGCGCCTTGACGAGCGTGCTTTTGCCCGAACCGTTTTCACCGAGAATGCAGAGGTAATCGCCGCAGTGAACCGTGAAATCCAGCCCCTCCGCGACCGTACCTGTTTCATAGCCGAGTGAAACCCTTTCGCAGACGATCTCTGCGCTGTTCATCTGTTCCGACCTCCTGTTTATTGCAGTGCCGATTTCAGCACAGCAAGGTTATCCTGCATCAGAGAAAGATAGGTCGCGCCGCTGCTGACCTGATCTTTCGTCACAGATTGCAGCGAGTTCATTTCTGCAATCTTCTGATTTTTTGCTTTGGTATTGTCAATGATCGTCTGCGCGATCTTGTGATCGGAATTTTCGATCGTGAAGATCGTGCCGCAGCCGAGTTCGTCCATTTTCTCCGCAAGGAATACGATGGTGTCAAAGCTCGCTTCGGTTTCCGCAGAGCAGCCGGCAAATGCTGCAAAGTAGTCAAGCCCGTAATCATCGGCAAAATAGCGGAACGGGAAGCGGTCACCGAACACCAGCGTTTTCTGCGTTGCGCCGTCAATCAGCGCTTTGAAGTCGCCGTCGAGCTTGTCAAGCTGTGCGGTGTATGCATCGAGATTTGCCTTGTATGCGTCCTTGTTCGCGCTGTCCAGAATGCTCAGTCTGTCTGCGATTTCCGTGCAGAGTGTCTTTGCATTTTTCAGCGAGAGCCAGACGTGCTCGTCATATTCGGCTTCGCCTTCCTCGTGCTCATGCTCGTCTTCTTCGTGCTCATGGTCATGGTCGTGCTCCATGCCCTCCTTGACCTCTTCCTCCTTCGCAGCATCGCCCATGACTTCCATCAGGTTGATGACCTGCATATCCGGATTGACCGCCTCTGCAAGCGCATCCTCGGCCCACTCGTCCGATTCGCCGCCGACATACACAAAGAGGTCGCAGTCCGCGATCTTTGCCATGTCCATGGCAGTCGGCTGATAGCTGTGCAGATCCATACCGGAATCGAGCAGATAGGTGATCTCCGCGTGGGATGCGTGATCTCCGAGGATCTGCTTCACCCAGTCATATTCAGGGAAGATCGTGCAGACGATGCTGAGCTGCTCTCCTGTGACAGCATCAGCATTGGATTCTGCCTTGCTGCTTTCTGCCGTTTCCTGCTGAGCGCTGCTCTCGCCGCAGGCGGTCAGGCCGAGCAGAATTGCTGCTGCGGCTGTATATGCGATTGTTTTTTTGAACATAAAAATAGCCTCCGAATCAAATATTGGCGCACAAAGCGCAGGGCTGCCGTTTATCCGGCGCCCGATGCACAAAAAAAGGGTATACTTCACCTGCAAACGGGCAGAGTAACCCTCTCATTTTTGCATCCAATATTTAATTCAGAAGCTTGACCTTCAATGTAATCGGGGTATGGCTGCTGACAGTGCGAACCGCAGAAACAGACAGAGCTGCCGTCTTGAACATGACACAAAGCAGCATGAGAAGCGCGGAAGCAGCCGTTCCGAGCACACGCACGCGCGCATCGCACTGCTCCAGCACCATGCAGACCGCACAGCCTTCGCCGGTGCAGTCGTGGTGTGTATGTTCTGCAATGATGAGGACAGAGCCGAGCATGGAAATGCAGAGCAGAATTGTCACCAGAACCGCGATCAGCCCGCTGTGCTTTTTCATGCCGAAGCCCCTCAAATTGATACTAAATATCATTTTCACATTCAACATTATTTTACGGAATTTCACGGGATTTGTCAATATCGCTGCGTAATCTTCGCCGCTTCGTCTAATCTTCCGGCGATGTCCGGCTTTGGTTTTGGCACTTTCATTCATATTCAAACAAAAAAATCATTTTCAAACCGAGAATCAGCTATATTTTTCCGGATCATCTTAGGCATCCCGAAACCACAGTACAAAGTCTCTGTCATGCACAACAAAGGTCAGCCGCCGAGCCGCATTACAACGGTGATCGCTATATCGGCATTGATTCGGATAGTCTCAAATTGCCGAATAATCGGCTTATTGACGGTAATTTTAAGATGAATTTTGGAGAATGAGGTCAGCCCTCCATTGTTCACCCATTCTATGAAAACACTGTCGAGATCGGCGATGTATACAACCGTGACGATGCTGCCGACAAAAAACACGCTGACAAATGTACTCTCTGCCAGCGTGTTTTCTTACGATATATTCATCTGTCTTATTCTGATTTGGACAACGAATGGTCAACCGGGTTACAGCAAATTGCACGATATTACGCCAGACTCAATCGCCGTTATGTGCTGTAATCCGCGATTCTGCGCGGTTTTCTCTCGAATATGCAGCGCAGCGGTACAGTGGCTTTTTAATAACATATTAACCGTGAAATTTCAACCCTCACTGCGAAAATACGATGCTTTCGGGCGGTTTCTGCTTCTCGCGCACTTTACGAACACAATAAAACACCTATTTTACGGCATTATCAAATGCCGAATCTGATTTCGATGCCGTAAAGGAAAAAGCCCTGAGATCTGCTCAAGAGCATTTCTCAGGGCATCGTTTAATCCATATTTCCTGCGCCGACTCTGCATAATCGCCTTTTGCCCACTTCATGAAGATGCCGAAAAGCCCGCAGGCAAGATAGTAGCTTTCATAGGTGTCCGAGGTCTGCTTGGTGTCGCTGTCGGTCATGATGACATCGTAAGCCGACAGGATGCTCAGTGATGCCCCTGTCCGATGATGAGGCCATTCTTTTTTCGCAGCAAATAGCAAAAATCAAAATACCGCCTGACACGCTGCTTGTCACAGGCTTTTCGGCAGGCGGATTTGCAGACGATATCCGCACAGTCCGCAGAGAGAAAAAAGCTCGTCCGTTCTCTCATATTTTTCGATACTCATAATGAACTTTTGCTCCTTCTAATCGCTGCCATAGCATCCAGATCTCCATGTTCTATCTCGTGCTCCAGCGCCGAAATAATGCTCTCCTTGCGTTTCAGGAAATCCGGGCCTGTCAGGTTCTTTCCCGAAACGGTATGATGCGTGATAAACGAGCAGTCACAGGTCAGGTTCTCCACAAAGGTTTTCAGCTCGATCAGCATTTCCTTTTCGGAAAGAGGTGTGAACTCGCCCCTCTGAGCTTCTTCCAGAAGCGGCGTACCGGGGAACAAGGTCAGGCCGCCCGTACCGACCAGCATCGGCTTGCACTGGCTGAATATCTTTGCGGAATGGACAGCGTGATCGTGACTGTGTTCTCTGCCTGCGACACCGTTCAGGAACGTCATCCAGTAGTCGATGCCTGCATCCTCCAGCTTGTGACACTGCTCCAGAATATCTGCGGAGGTATAGCCCTTATTGATACGCGCCAATGTCCAGTCCTCTCCGCTTTCGATACCGAGGGAAATCTCACGCAAGCCCATTCCTTTCAGGCTTTTAAGCTGTTCTGCGGTCTTGCTGCGAATGTCGGTCACTCTGGTGGCGGCGTAGATGTACTCCATTTTCGGAAGATAGCGGTTTATCATTTCGAGGATCGGTGCGAGCTTTTCATAGGTCATAGCAAGCGGATTTGCGCTGAGAAGCTGAATCGTCCTTGCATCGGGTGCGATCGAAGCAATCTCCTGCAAGTCCTGTTCGATCCACTCCATTGGCTGGAGCTTGAACGGAACATCACGGTACATGGTGCAGAATTTGCACCTGTTGTGGGTGCAGCCCTGCGTGATCTGCAACAGCGGAAATGTCTCCCAATAGGGGTTGCG
>DGSY01000154.1 GCA_002394125.1 Ruminococcus sp. UBA4350 | reverse complement strand
CCTAGTATATTTTATTTGTTTCTATATAAGCCTTAGTATATTTTATCTGTTTCTATCTAAACCCTAGTATATTTTATTTGTTTCTATCTACACTTTAGCATTTTTATCTATATCTATCTCAACCTTACTATTTTTATCTGTTTCTATCTAAACCTGTTTTATATTAGCTTTATATCCATTCTTTATTTAAAATCGCCGCCTGACAAACGCAGGCGGCGATTCTTTACCTATTCATTTTCCGATGTACCGTTCCGCAGCGGATCCTACGCTCATACAGAACACCATATCCCGTGTCAATGTTTCAGTGAGAGCTCGCCCTCCCGGATTCTCATTGTCCGCCTGATTTCCTTTGGTATCACGACTCTGCCGAGGTCGTCGATTCTTCTCACAATACCGGTTGCTTTCATTTTAGTTCCTCCTGTGTTGTGCTGCTGTTCGCGGCAGCTTCGCTTTTTCAAAGCTAACGGTATTGTTTGCCGCGAATGGGGATTTATGCATTGGCATTGTTTTCCGATACGAACAACAGTTTTCTGTATGTCCATCTAATGCACTCGAAAAAGCGCACAAATCTGCGCAGTCAGCTCCCTGCGGTCTACAATCTCTTGCTCTGTGTTCGTGAGCCAGACTTCGATGCAGCCATTGGTTCGTCTGCCGTTGATTCCCACATAAAGCAGTTCCTTTTCTTCCTGATATGTGTTGTTGGCTGCCGATGAATCAAATCCGAATCAATCAGAAGACCGGAGGACTTGCAATCCTCCGGTCGCTATGATATAATAGATATCGTATATCCGTCCCCGTGCGCAAAAGCGGGGATTATTTTGCGCAAAAAAACGCCTGCACAGCGGGCAAAAAAATTTTTTCAGTTTTTTGTAACGAAACCGCACTGAATCCGTCTAACCTACAGAAAGCCCCAAAAACGGACGGCTTTCCGCCGAAGCTTCAGTGCGAATCCCTTACAAAAATCCAGAGAAAGGAGGTGCGGTGATTGGACAGGGAAACTGCCGAAAAGCTGTATCATTCATGCTATATGAAGGTCTATTCCTATGTGATGACACTGGCTAAAAATGAAGATGCTGCGAGTGAAATCACGCAGGAAACCTTCTTCCGGGCGATCTCGACCAAGCAGGAATTCCGCGGTGAATCGGAATGCTTTTCGTGGCTGTGCGCGATCGCAAAGAATATTTTTATAGACAGCACGCGCAAAAGCGCCCGGATACAGGGCGAGCCGGATGAAAACCTCGCAGACAGCAGCACCGATATCGAGCAGAGCATGATCGACTCGGAGACATCATTCCGCATCCATATGCTCCTGCATGAGCTGGAAGAACCGTATAAAGAAGTCTTTTCGCTCCGCGTCTTCGGCGAGCTTTCGTTCGCACAGATCGGAAAAATCTTCGGTAAGACCGAAAACTGGGCAAGAGTTACCTATCATCGCGCACGCCTCAAACTGAAAGAAAGGATGGAATCACATGAATTATAATTGCGAAATGATCCGCGACCTGCTGCCGCTCTATGTCGATAAAGTCTGCTCCCCGGCAAGCGCGGCCGCTGTGGAGGAGCATATACGGGAGTGCAATGCCTGCGCCTCACTGCTCGGCGAAATGAGCACCGCAGATCCGCTCCTCGACAAAGAAATCTATGCCGAGCGCAGCCGCGTGCTGGACACGCAGGCAAAATTCTTCAAGCGGCGCAGCGCCGTTGCAGGCTGCATCATCGGCGGCATCTTTGCGCTCCCGATCCTCATCTGCCTGATCGTCAATCTTGCAGGCGGCGCCGGGCTGACATGGTTCTTCATCGTGCTGGCGGCAATGTTCATTCCGGCATCCCTGATCGTTGTGCCGCTGATGGTGCCGGAAAACAAGTTCCTGTGGACGGTCACCTCCTTTACGGCAAGCCTGCTGCTCCTGCTCGGTGTATGCAGCATCTATTCCGGCAGCAGCTGGTTCCTGATCGCTGCCCCCGCCGTGCTGTTCGGGCTGTGCGTGATCTTCATGCCGTTCGTTGTGTACACAAAGCCGGCTGCAAAGCTGCTCGGCAATCAGAAGGGGCTGGCGGTTTTTTCCGCCGATACACTGACCTATATTCTGATGATGGTCATGATTGGGATCCGCGCAGGCTCCGCGGGATTCTTCCGCACCGCATTCGCCTGCTCAATCGTCCCGATCGGATGGGTATGGATGCTGTTTCTGCTGATCCGCTATCCGAAATGGAACGGATTGCTCAAAGCCGCAGCGTGCCTGCTCGCAACAGCACTGACCGGCTTCTTCGGCAATACGGTCGCCCTCCTGCTGCTCGGTCAGGGGCTGTATCTTCCGAAATTTGACCTGAGCTTTACCACCGGCGACAGCATCAGCGGCTTTGTCTGCTGGAGCATTCTGATCATCTGCACCGTTCTTGCCGCAGTCTTCGGCTTGTGCGGCATCCTCAAAAACAATCGGAAATAAAAGGAGAAACGACTATGAAAATGATGTTCAAAATCTTTGCACTGGTTCTTTCCGCAGCAGCCGCTGTCTGCACATCCGGCTGCACCAATCTCCCGATCGGGTTTGCAAACAGCGACAAATACAGCGCGGGTGACTTCACGACTGACAGCGCGGTCACGGCCCTGGATATCGACTGGACATCGGGCAGCGTCACGGTCGCCCATCACGATCAGCCGAATGTCACCGTGACTGAGACCTGCAATGTCTCCCTGCGCGATGACCAGAAGGTGCAGACATGGCTGGACGGCTCGACGCTGCACATCCGTTACTGCAAGCCCGGCATCAACTTCAATCTGTCCGACGCAAAGAAAGAGCTGGAGATCCTGCTGCCGAACGGCATGGAACTCGATACGCTGAACTGCGACTGCACCTCCGCCGATACGACAATTTCGGACATCTCGGCAAAAAACATTGCAGCAGATGTCACCTCAGGCATTTTGCAGCTCAGCGGCTGCTCCGCCTCCGATTTTGAAATTGATTCCACATCCGGCGATGTGACCGTTGACCAGAAGGGCTCTGCCGACACGCTCAAGGTAACAAGCACCTCCGGCAAGCTCCTGATCTCGGCAGAAACGTTGAAAACGCTGAACCTGCATTCAACATCCGGCGATACAGAGCTCAGCGTGCAGCAGAGTGAGTCTGTTTCCGCGGAAAGCACCAGCGGCAATGAAACGCTGCATTTCAGCGCGGTGCCTGCATCTGTGGATGTCGATACAACATCCGGCAAGGCTGCGCTCTTTGTCCCGGAATCTGCCGATTTCAAGGCAGCTGTGGATACCGCATCGGGCAAATTCGATTCCGATATTTCACTGAAAAAAGACGGCGATACCTACACTGCGGGCAGCGGCTCAAATCAGATCAATATCGAAACGACCTCCGGTGATATTGCGATCAGATCAGAGGGATGAGACGGAGTCCGGCACCGCAGCCGTATGTCCTGAGAGAAAAATCTTTACGATACCGGTTTGGTATCTGTGAACTGAATATGCCAAGCAAATCGCCGCCTGCAATACAATGCAGACGGCGGTTCACTTTATCTGTATCCACTTCCCGATGTACCGCTCCGCAGCCGTTTCCGCACTCATGCAGGATGCCATATCCCGTGTCAATGTTTTCAGTAAGCAGATACATATTCAGGAATGGGACTTGTTCCGGAATGCTGACGGCGTGACGCCCTCCTGCGCCTTGAACTGCTTGGCGAAATGCGCATAGGTTTCATAGCCGCAAAGCTCCGCGATCTGTGAGATCGGAAATTCTGTACTGCCGAGCAGATCTTTGGCTTTTTGCAGCCGGAAGTCGATCAGCTCCTCAAAAACACTTTTCCCGAAATAGCGCTTATACATTCTTTGCAGATAGCTTCTGCTGATATGCGTCTGTTCGCACAGCTTCTGCACATTCCAGTCCGATTCCGGATGCTGCTGCATTTCTTCACGGATCTGGAGAAGCTGCCGGTAAAGCTGGAGGTTCTCCCGTTCCTTTCTGTCATCTGCATTCTGCGGCCTGAGCTTTCTTTTTTCTGCAAGCTGCTCCAGTGCAAGGCACAGATAGCTGATCCATGTGCAGTATTCCGGCTGATAGCAGCAGGGCAGCTTCCCGAAGGACAATGCAGCAATCCCGAACTGCCGCTCATCCATATGCAGCGCGGAAAGATAATATGCACTCGGATGCGCCGGATTCTGTGTCAGATACGCCACAATGTCCGCCTGATTCACGGGATGCTCTGATATACCGCTGCTCTTGCCTGCGCGGTCTGTCCATAGCACCTCACAGCAGTCTTTCTTACCGGGAGGCGGATTATCCTGAACGGATTTCAGATAATCACTCGTCAGGAAGATGCGGAACTGATTCCAGTGGCATACAAGATAAATGCGGCTTGCGGCGAGAAACAGCAGATCATGCAGCGAGCCTGTATGCATCATCTCAAACAGCACCTCGCTGTGATAAAACCACTCTTTGTAAACAGAGAGCAGCCGCTGTTCTCTGCGGCTTTTCTCACTCTGCCGCAGAACCGGTACACAGCCGCAGCTCTGTCCGATCTGAATTCTGCTGTGTCTTGTCCGGAGCCTGCGGCAGCTTTTTCCGGTTATGATGCTGAAAAGCCGCCTGAATGCGTCAGCGCCGAGCTGGTAGCAGCTGTGCGGAAAGCTGGTCAGGCTGACCGCGCTCAGCGCATCATCGAGATACCCGTCAAAGCCGGTAACGGCAACATCCTGCGGCACACGGATTCCCGCCTTTCCGAGCGCGGCAATCAGCGCATCCGCCATGATATCATTGGCACAGACAATCGCATCCGGCATCGGCAGCTCTCCGCTGATGAGCCGCTGTGCATATTTTACAGGGGCATCCCGCCAGAAATCGCCGTAGGCATAATAGCTTTCATCATAATACAGACCGTGACGCTGCATCACATGAAAATAGGTCTCCAGACGCTTCTCCGCCTGTGTGGTGCCTTTGGTGCCGGTCAGGCAGTAGATTTTCCTGTGGCTGTGAACCTGTATCATATGCTCGATCAGCAGCGAGAATGTCTCCGGATCATGCGAGACAGTATTTTCAAAATAGGGATGTTCACCGGCATCCAGCAGCATCACGGGTCTGCCGGTCTTCCGGAGCAGATCATCCAGATGCTTTGAAACTGCGCCGTTTGCAAAGGCATTCCGGTCATAGATAAAGCCGTCAAAGCAGGGCGAGCCGATCAGCCGGTACAGGTCTGCTTCATGCGCGATATGCGGCGACACAGGCGCCTGAAAATTATTCCGCGCGGCCAGCACTATGACATTGCAGCCGGCGAGACTGCTTTGTGCAATGATGCCGCAGAGCATCTGCTCTATATAATCCCGGCAGCACTCTGCCGTGATGACACCGATAATCAGCCGTTTTTTCATATCTGAATCCCCCCTCACTCCATTATAGCATATTGTGAACCAAAGTGCAAGACTTTACGACATATTGCTTACAAAATATATACTATTGTCTTTTAATATGCCGCAATACAGTCTTGATTCCGGCATGAAATCTGGTTTATAATAATATCGGAACGCTGCATCCAAGCGCAGCGGACAGCTTGCGCCCTGCGCGCAGAAAGGAAAATGGGAAATGAAACAGAGAAAAGCGAAAGCATCATATCAGCGGGGATTCTTACTGAGTCTGTTCACGATTCCGGCACTTTTGATGCCGAATGCGGGCATCGTGAAGCTGACCGAAGCAAAGGCTGCGGAGATCAGCGGCAGAGTGCTTTATGTCGCAGAGAACGGCAATGACGCAGGCGGAAACGGCTCATCGCAGAGTCCGTACCGCTCCATCAAAAAAGCCGCGGCGGAAGCAACCGCCGGCACGACGATTCTCATCCGTCCCGGCACTTATATTGAAGATGATATCCGTCCGGGAGAATCCGGCAGAGCGGATGCAATGATCGTATTCCGCCCCGAAAAAACAGAGGACATCGGCAAGGTCATCATCAAGCACAAGGATGTATTTGACGGCTCCTCCGTCACGCCGCAGGTCAGAGCGCAGTGGCTTCAGGATACCGGCTGGCGCGAGGATGAGGTGCAGCATTACGACAATGCCGGCATCGAATATTCCATCGCCGGCAGGAAGAATCAGCTCACCGATGTGTTCAACCTGTTCGGGCGGGACTATGTCCGGATCGAAGGCTTTGTCTTTGAGGATTACAAATATGCCCGCAGCACCATCAATATCATGGGCAGGGGCAATGAGGTTCTGAACAACAGATTCCAGAATATCGGCTGTGTCTACAATGCGCCGTGGTCATGGTCGAATCAGGGTGTCTACCGCCCCGATGTGAACGTTCCGGTCGCAGGCCCGGACAATGTCATCCGCAACAACTATTTCCAGAGTGTCTACGGCGAAACGCTCTGCTACGACAATCACACCCAGAACAGCATCATCTGCGAGAATACATTTATCGGTGCGATCGGCAAAAACGCCGCTGCAGGCGGCGCGGAATCCTCCACGCTCGGCGGCAGAGCCGACGGCAACCGCAATAATGCATTCGCATTCAATTATTCCGGCGGCTCGGTCAACGGCGGCACGATCTGGCTCGATATCAGCGTCAGGGATTTCACCGCAGTCCGGAATGTTTCACACAACACCGCCTATTTCATGTTCAATGAATCGGAATGCACCCGGAACTGGGCATACGAAAATATCGTCTATAACAGACCGCTGGACGGCAATAAGCGCATGGTCGGGGATACGCCGTACTTCATGAATTTCCCGGCACAGCGCATCGAATCCGGCCTGTTCTCCGCATTCTGGGATACCGGCTCCACATGGGATGCGCACTGGGTAAACAATGTAACCTACAACCTCAAAAACGGCATCTCGCTGGACAGATCATGGAACAATGACGTCCGGAACAATATTTCTTATGAAGATGCAGACAGTATGTACGGCGGCAATGATACCGCCGGCATTCTGGTCAAGGAAACCTCCGTCAACGGTTTCCACGCATGGCACGGCATCGACCTCAAGGGCGGCGGCTCCAATATCTTCCGGAGCAATCTGTGGTATTCTCCCCGAAAGGCAGCCTATGTCCGCTATATGGATCCCTCGCAGCCGGCGATCACGGTGGATGCATTCAACGCGCAGATCGGCGTCAAATCCAATCTCGGCAAGGATCCGATGTTTGTCAATGCTGCTGCCGGCGACTTTTCGCTGAAGGCAGGCAGCCCTGCGATCGGCGCCGGAGAGGGCGGCATCGACATGGGCGCCTATGCGGTCTATCCGAAAACAGCGGTCGGCTATGATCCGGAGCTCGGCCTGACGGAGGATGTGAATGTCAGCTTCGGCACGCTGAATTCCGCAGCAAAGCCCGGCGATGTCCTTGATCTGGAGCTGAAGCTCAGCAAGCCCGCGGCCGGTACAATGTCCTTTACCGTAACACCGGTTGCCGGTGATGCGCGTCCGGACAAGGATTACAGCTTTGTCGATGCGCCGGATGTGACATTCTCCGCGGGTGACACAAGCAAGACCGTCCGCGTGAAGATTCTGCCGGGATATGATCTCGATCAGCTTCTGGTGTTCCGGCTCGTTCCGGCAGGCAGCACAAAGCAGGAAGCGGTCGGCGCAAGAGATATGCATCTTGTCCGGATTCACCGCGAGGATATGCATACGCTTGTCATCAACAATGTCGGCGACCAAATGGGAAAATCCATCGTGGAATACCACAAGGCCGGTGATGTTGTCACGCTCGACGCGAAATCCAGACCGGGTTACACATTTGACTGCTGGCAGCCCGGTATTGATGCAATGGAGCTTCAGACGGACGGCACGCGCTGCACCTTCATCATGCCGGATTACAATCAGCGCATTCAGGCAAAATGGAAGCTGAACGGGCAGTATGTCCATGTCTCCGGCATCAGCCTGAATCATGATTCGCTTGCGCTGAACGCAGGTGATTCCGCACCGATTACGGCGGCGGTTTCTCCGGATAACGCAACCGACAAGGCGGTGCTGTGGACGTCCTCGAATCCGCTTGTGGCATCCGTTGACAGCAGCGGTGTTGTAACCGCATGGTCGGAAGGCTCCGCCGAGATCATCGCAAGAACGCTGGAAGCAAGCGACAAGCAGTTCACCGCAAAATGCAAAGTAAGTGTCACAGGCACGGTCGCGCCTGCCGGTGATGTGACTGAAGCAGAGGATTACAATGTGCAGTCCGGCATCAGCACAGAGGATTGCAGCGAGGGCGGCAGCGATGTGGCTTTCATCGAAAACGGTGACTATATCGGCTTCCACGGCATGAACTTCGGCAGGGGCGCAGCTTCCATTGATTTCCGCGTCGGCGCAAACAGCAGCGGCGGTGCAATCGAGGTACGGCTGGGCGCGCCCGACGGCAAGCTGATCGGCAGCATGGATGTCAGCGGCACGGGCGGCTGGCAGACATGGAAAACGCAGCGCTGCACCATCGAACCGACGGTCGGCGTCAATGATGTCTATTTCGTGTTCAAGGGCGGAGAAGGATATCTGTTCAATCTCAACTGGCTCCGCATCAACTGCCCGTATGAGAATGACGATCTCCCCGGCGACTGCAATCTGGACGGCGAAGTCACGGTCGCAGATGCGGTCATGCTGCAAAAGTGGCTGCTCACCGAAAGCGATGAAATGACATCCTGGCGCCATGCGGATATCAACAGGGATAACCGGCTCAGCGCTGTCGATCTGACGCTTCTGAAACGGCTGCTTCTGAACAAGTAAACGAATGCGAACCGCCGCCTGTGTGATTTGTTGCAGGCGGCGGTTTCTCTGTATTCACTTCCCGATGTACCTCGCAGAAGCCGATTCCGCACCCATACAGAACACCATATCCTGTGAACGGATGATTTTGCATTGAGATTGTTTTCCGAAAAGCAAAGCGTCCGGCAATGCCGGACGCAAATTTCAGGTTTCGATCAGACCCACTCAATAAATGCGCTTCATGATCTGAGCAAAGATCGTATAGACAATCATCAGTCCGGCAAGCCGCAGCTCCTTCGGCAGACGGATGCTCTCATCTTCCACATGGTCAAACGGCATACCGAGCTGCGCGAAGTCATTGAGTATACAAAAAACAGATTGACAAACAGAACAGAGTATGCTATAATCATACTGTTTCTATATGAATAGTAAAAGGAGAGCGTGCTATGACGGAAAGACCGGTCAGAACCGAAATGCCCAATCAGATTGAGCTTTCGGTCGTTGGTAAATTTCGCAGGGAGATCTGGACAAAGTTTCTCAAGGGCATCAAGGAATATCAGCTGATTCAGGCGGGCGATAAAATCGCTGTCTGTATTTCCGGCGGCAAGGATTCGATGCTCATGGCGATGTGCATGAAACGGCTTCAGCGGTATTCAAAAATCCCGTTTGAGGTCGTATTCCTTGTCATGAACCCCGGCTATAACGAGATCAATTATCAGAAGATCCGCGAAAATGCAGAGCTGCTTGAAATTCCTGTTCAGGTCTTTGAAACCGGTATTTTCGATGCGGTCGCAAAGGTCGATCAGCACCCCTGCTATCTCTGCGCACGGATGCGGCGCGGCCATCTCTACAAGACTGCAAAGGAACTCGGCTGCAATAAGATCGCACTCGGGCATCATTTTGACGATGTGATCGAAACGATCCTCATGGGAATGCTCTACGGCTCGCAGGTGCAGACCATGATGCCGAAGCTGCACAGCGAAAACTATGAGGGAATGCAGCTCATCCGCCCGATGTATCTCGTGCGCGAAGCGGATATTATCCGCTGGAAGCAATACAATGATTTGCAGTTTATCCAGTGCGCCTGCCGCTTCACCGAAAACTGTACCATGTGCGACAACGGGGGCGGCGGCTCCAAGCGGCAGGAGATCAAAGCGCTGCTGAAACAGCTCCGCGCAGTCAATCCGGCTGTCGATAAAAACATTTTCCGCAGCGTGGAAAACGTCAATCTGCAAACGATCATATCCTATCACCGCGGGGACGAATATCACCACTTCCTCGATGATTATGACGAGGGCAGAAGCATCCGCGGGACGAAAGCAGAGGAAACAAATGAATCCGATCTATCTTGATTATGCCGCTGATACGCCGCCGGATGAGCGGGTGCTGTCCGTGTATCTGGAAACAGCGGCGGCATATTTTGCAAATCCCAATTCCGCACATCAGTGCGGCATGGCTGCGAAGAAAACCGTGAACCGGTCGCTTTCGCAGATCGCGGATTTGCTGCATATCGGCAGCGATGAGATCATTCTGACAAGCGGCGCGAGCGAGGCGAATAACCTCGCGGTCAAGGGCATCGCGTTTGCAAGCCGGCGGCACGGAAAGCACATTATTTCGACATTTCTGGAGCACAGCTCCGTCAGCGGCGCACTGACCTTTTTGCAGGAGCAGGGCTGGGAGATCGACCTTGTGAACATCCTGCCGGACGGAACGGCAGACCTCAATCATCTGAAATCGCTGCTGCGGCAGGATACGGTTCTGTGTGCAGTCTGCGCAGTGGACAGTGAGCTCGGCACGGTACAGCCGGTGCGTGAAATTGCGGAGATTTTGCAGGATTACCCGAACTGCCGTCTGCATCTGGACGCGACGCAGGCAATCGGAAAAATACCGGTTGATTTTTCTTATGCGGATACCGCAAGCTTTGCACCGCATAAGTTCTATGGACTGAAGGGCTGCGGCGTGCTGTATAAGAAAAAAGGCATCGTTCCGGAGCCGCTGATCCACGGCGGCGCGAGCACGACGATCTACCGCAGCGGTACGCCGGATACACCGGCAGCGGCGGCGCTTTCTGCTGCGCTGCAATATGCAGTCAGCGAGTTTGATGCACGGCTGCAAACCGTTCATGCGCTGAATCAGAAGCTGCGTGCATACTGTGCGCAGCATGACCGCATCCGCATCAACAGCCCTGAAAATGCCGTGCCGCATATTCTGAATCTCTCGGTCAGCGGCATCAAGGGCGAGGAGATGCGCCGGCGGCTCGATGAAAAAGGCGTATGCGTCTCCGTGAAATCCGCCTGCTCTGTGCCGAATACGCCGTCCAGAGCTGTCATGGCGATCTCACATGACCGGAAAAACGCGCTCAGCTCATGGCGCGTCAGCCTGTCGCATCTGACCGCTGCGCAGGAGATCGAACAGTTCACCGGTATTCTCGATCAAATCATTTCGGAGGGATAAAAATGCGTCATACAGAGCTCAGAACACAGACTGCTGATTTGGAGAAATTGCTGCGCTGCGCCGAATCCGGCGAGGAGTGCAGCTTTGAGCTGAACGGCAGGCGGCATATCCTCTACGGCTGGGGGCAGTGCGACGGCGTCTTTCTCAATATCGCGGATGAAAACGGCGAGGTCTTATGGCAGGCGGTCGGCAGGAGCCGATCTGAATGCGCCGGACAGCTTCAGAGAGAGTTCTTTGAGCGCGATAGTCTGAATCTATAAGCCGCAATGTATTTTTGCATCGGACAAATTGCAGCGCCCGTGCTATAGGCAATACCGCACAGAGCCGGTGGTGCAGGATGCTTACGGTCAAATATATTTGACCCGTCAGATTTTTCGTCAGATTGTATAGAAATTCCTTGCTGGGCTGACGCCCAGCAAGGAATTTCTGTACAATCAGAAATCTGACCTTTGCCCCGCAGTCTGTGAAGGTGACGGAGGAACAGAGCAGCTGGAATCCGGACGCAGATCTGGATTATGACGGCGACGGGATCATGTGTATGCTGGATGTGCGCGCAATCCTGAAGCATCTCGGAGATTGAAACGAATCCCGCGATGCAAAGCCTGCATACGGAGATACGGAACACGAGACAGAAAATGACTGATTTGCCCGCTGCAAGGCAAGGAGAAAGCTCTCCCTGCCTTGTTCTTTTTCAGCGGGCGGGGAGCCCCCGCCGGCATATCCTTCTCAGTTGACGACATTCCCGTTTTCATCAAAAACATAGTATCCTTCCGGACATACCCGTTTCGCATACTCCGGATCGTAATACGCTCCGATCTGGGTGAGCGGGTTGTCCCATGCACTGCGGATCCTGTAGATGTGTTCTTCGGGCAAACCGGATGCGCTGTAACAAATCCCCTGCTGCGCAGCGATCGGATCCGTCTGTGCTTCCTGCATCTGATCCGACACATCTTTGAGCAATTCAACTGTCTGAACCGCTGCACTCCCGATTGTCTCTGCAACCGCAGCAGGAGGCGGCAATGTGACAGTCACAGGATCGTTGATTCCGCCGCCGCACTTCATAGCCAGGAGGACATACCCTCCGAGGATGAGCGCGCAAATATGTTTCAGTTTCATGGCTGTACCTCCTTTGATTCCTCTTATTCGTCTGAACGGATGCAAAGCTTTGCGTTGATATCATCATAGCATATTTTCCGCAAAAACGGAACTTTGCAGCGGCGTATCAGTTTGCCTCAATCCATCGGTTTTTCAAAAACGGTCTGTCCGGACACAAAAGCGCAATCATTTCCGGCTCTGTTTCCGGCAAATTGGATTTTTACGGAACAAAGTGCAGAACTGTCCGCAAGACCTTTGTTCTGCTGCCAAGCTTTGCTTCATGATTGCCATTTTTGCATACTGCTTGGCAGCTTGTCAGATCCTATGTGTTTTCAATATCAAAAGAGTGCTTGCAATCCGACTGCAAATGTGCTATAATATCTATAATATAATATGAATTGGAGGAATCCGCGATGTTTTCAATGAATGATGTAATGAATATCTATGCCGCTATGCTCACTGAGCAGGAAATGAATGCGGTTGCCCCCACAAACAGAGCGTTTTTATTCCATTTCTTTTCTGAGGCAAAGAAAAACGGAGGCCTTGAGAATCAGGTCGGGATCAAGCTGACGGACTCTGATATCTCACTTCTCTTTTCAAGCAACAGAAATGACGGACAGCAGAGAAAGTTTTCTGCGACAAAGTACAATCAGTTTTACAATTATTTTCTGAACTATCCTGTCTTCTGCACACAGATCGAGGAGGTTCTCTCCAACGATCTGATCCATGTAGAGGCTTCGGCAATGCGTACACAGCTGGAAGGCGTGCTGAACAGAGTATCCGGCCAGATTGCATATGCAGAAAGAAATCCCTTCCTCACCAAACTGATCAGCAGTACGGATACAAGCCGGAAGGATGTTCTGATCAAGGTGTTCAAATGGATCATAATTGAATCGCTGACAGATTATGATCTGGTGAAAAGCCGTCCCTCAAAAGACTTATATACCGTTGCCGAAAACGATATCCCCGCACTGAATGAAAGTGCATCATCTATGATCTACTCCCTACTGAGTAAACTGCAGATCAAATATATCTCAGATCCCAGCCTCTCATTTGTCGCTGAAATCCCCGACATTGAGTCATTCCATCTCATTCGCCGCACACTTATCAGCAGCTACACCGGGGAGGAGCTCATACTCTGCGGCCCCTCTCTCTGCGAGGCGCTCGGTCAAAAGGAAGGTACCGAAAGGAATGCCGATCTCAATGATCTGATCGCAAACTATCTGAATCCGGCATCTGACCCGCCGCAACGTCAGCGCAAAGTTACTGTGATGCTGACTGATCCGTCTATTTTCCAGAATGCACCCGGTTTCACGCAGCCAATCGAAGATGTCCGCACAGCTGTGCGTACCCTGATTTCTCAAACGGAACGGTTCTGTCTCGGCAATCATTCGGTACATATCTATTTCCTTCCGCTGCTGGATATTGACCACTGTGTCATGACAGATGAATTCATGCTTTACCGCAGTACGAAGATCTGGACGTCTCAAAAGGATAATAAAGGTTCATTCCTTCTGTTTCGCCGGAGCGATACCAGTGAGTATTCTGCACAGCAAAAATACATTCAGATCCTGAAAGAGAACGCAACTGACATTTACGCGAAAACGGATCTCACGCCTTCCGATCTGACGTCTCCGGATCCGGCGAAAAGATTCCATGCAGAGCTGCGGGAGAGTCTGGTCGGAAATCCTTATAATATTGTGCTGCATAAGCTCTATCAGGCGCAGCTCAGCCATTATGCAATTACGACATGGCCGCCGAAATCCAGTCCGCAGGATATGTGTCTGCCCATCGCAAACAGCAGCCGTATCCGGATCCGTTCCCGCGAAGAGCTCTTTCAGCCTGCAAATTTACTGGATGATAATACACAGCGCGTCCTGCTGCCGTATATCCGTCAGACCGAAAATATGCTGACCCATGTCATCAAAACAAAGTATGATTCCCGCAGAGAAAGCGGCGCGATCATTATCCCTTCCCTGGATTTGGGATATCCGAATAATGTCCAGCGCCTTGCGGGCGGATTTGCTACAGGAATGTTTATTCACTGGGAATGCGGCACGCCTTTGATCCCTGTCGATGCGACTGTGAATGTCTGCTCAAGCAGCATTTTCCGTCTGACGCATTACTCGGAGGAGCTGACATCCAATTTCTGCACCTATCTGGAGCGGCTCATGCAGTTTGCATCTGAACAGTTCGGGTATTCCTACAGCTTTACCAGCGGAAACCACTTCCTGATGATCGCCCGTGACGCAACGGATCCGGATGCGCTTTATCTGATCATGCACTCCTCCGCAAATGAACTGAAAAATTCGTTTCTCGGTCTTTATCCTGTTGAAAACAACTGGTATTCCAAAGCAATCAAAACCTATCATGAAGGAAAACGGTATTTGCGGTATATCAAAGGAAATGAAGCGGCCTACTTTATTCAGAATGCACACTATATGGAAACATATAACACCGATCTGCACCGCTGGCTGGCATCTCAGCTGAACTGTGAGCATGAATTCGGTGAACAGGATCTTCAGATGACAAAGCACCATTACTATATGCCGACTGACTCGTCCATCGCGATCGGCACATTTGTCGAACCGCCCGGAGCAGATGTACCGATTTTTTCAAATGTCGGCAAGCCGATCTATCTGTTCCGGATCGGTGAAGACAATCTGACATTCAAGCTGCCCGGAAAAAAGGGAACCTGGTGTCTTGTTCCGCACGGATGGGGACAGCAGATTGATCATGTGCAGTCTCTGCACGTTGAACGCGGCAGCAACGGACTCTCGACACTGTATCTGGACAGCCATGCATTCCCTGTGAACTCCCGCACGCGGCTTGGCGGAGATGAACTCAAAAAATCTGTGCGCGCCTTTGAAAACGGTGCGGAATTCCTGAATCGCGGCAAAAACGCCCTGAGCGGTGAAATCATACGAACCTTTACGCCCATGTTCCTTTATTGCAGCAAATGCAAGGGTCCTGTAAAGGGACAGACCGGAGAGTAAACAGATGGGAATCTACCTATTGCGGCACATCCGCACTGTATATAATCTTGAGCACCGTTTATCCGGACAGTCAGAAGCACCTGTGCTGCATGAAGAAAAGCTGGTTCTTCCGGCACAGCCTGTTCACTTTGATTTCATTTTCTGCTCACCGGCACAAAGATGCCGCGCTACCCTGCGGCAGCTAGGCGAATCATGGGATTTATCTGCGTCCCGAATCCTGTTTGATTCCAATTTGCTGGAACGCAATCTGGGTGCGCTGGAGGGCATGAAACGCGAAGATGCCATTGCACAGTACCCGCAGCTTTTTCAAAACGGCAAGCTGCTGATCAATGCTGTACCGCCGCACGGCGAGTCGATGCCGGATCTGATTCACAGGGCTTCTGTAGTTTTGCCGCAAATCACGGAGCACTCTGCAAATTGCGGGAATACTTTGATATTATCGCATAATCAGATGTTAAAAGTTCTCAGCGCACTGCTTTGCCGGACAGAGATTACAGATGAATACTGGCAGACCCATAATTATCAGAACGGCGTTTTGTATCCGCTCGGAAATATATCACATCTGCCGGCAATGTCCGGATCTTCACACCAGAACGGAAACTGAGATGCATCACATTTGTATGTCCCGTGCAAAAGCTGAATAAACAAAGGGCTGCGATGCCATGTGAATTGCTCACACGGTGTTCGCAGCCCTTCGATTATTCGTTTTTGAGCGGTCAGCAGCAGAACGCGGTCTGATGGCAAAAACGGAGAGGAAAAGATTATTCCTCTCCGTTTTTATTTATGCGTATTACGATTGCCGCGCTGTCAGAGCGTGTCCGCCTGTGCTGCCGCGTTTTTGCAGCCGGAATCATCTTGCCATGCCCTTTGGCCTCTTTGAAAAAGCACAATCCGACTGCAATCTGTCATGATTGAACATTGCATTCGGATGATAGCTGTGCTATCATATATATGACAATATGAAACTGACAGACAATATATTTTTATTTTTTTGGGGGAAATGTTATGAAACAGAAAAAAATGCTCGCAGGCATATTGTCTGCGGCGCTGCTGATACCCGCGGTATCGGCAGCATGGGAAGATCTGCCGGTTCCGGCGAAAGCAGCGGTGAGCTATCCGGTGCAGTATTTCCGGCTCGGTATGTCCGACACCGACAACAATGTCAATGCCGCCGGCAGCGCGATCCTGCCGGACAAATACAACGGCACGGCGGCGGAAAAGTGGTCAGTGAACTATGTCAGCAGCGGCGTAT
>DGSY01000020.1:26294-40379 GCA_002394125.1 Ruminococcus sp. UBA4350 | reverse complement strand
CTCTGTGCGGTGTTGCCTTAACAACAGAATATGACAGCGGCTCAGTCCGTCAGATATCAGCGTGTGCTGATATCCGGCAGGCTGAGCCGCTTTTTTTGCTGCTGTATTTTTATCATGTGCGATAAAAAGCGGTATCCGTTTCGCGGATTCTATGCGCCGCAAGCTTTTGAAAAAAGTTTAGATAAAGCTTTTGGATGGCGTTCCGGATAGCGAATAAAGTCACTGCACAAAAGCTGCGAACAGCAGCGTGTGTTTGTGCGATTCGGCCTGTGAGCATGACCGTGCCTTTAGCATAACGGCTGTCGGCCCTGCCGACTGTCAGCGGACAGGTACCTCTGTGACCGTCATGTTGCCAGCAAATACTGCGGGCGCTGTCCCCGCTGCCGGAATATCCAGCGGTGCGCCGCTCGCATTCACAAGCACCCACGCCGTGCCTGCCGGCAGCGGGGCAACTGCCGTTCCGCTGACCAGTGCGCCGTTTGCTGCCGCTGCTGCCGGAATGCCCGAATAGCCCAGCACCGTCTGACCGTCCAGCGATTGTAGCGCGATCACCGGTGCGGCGGTATCCTCGGCCGGTGCCTGCACGAGCACCTGCCAGCTGAATGCGTAAACGCCCGGCTCCTGCACCGTCACGGCGCCGCTTCCTGCATCGTAACGCAGACCGTTACCGATCTGACGCACGGCGGATGCGAACGGGATCGCTGCGCCGTTGGCAAGCGCCGTCTGTGCGGCGGCCAGCCGGAGCTGGATGCTGTCCGGTTCCTGCTGCGGCACCGGAATCGGCGGGAAAGGCTGCGGCGGGAACGGAGGCGGGAACGGCGGGCAGGGCTGCATTCCGCCGCAGGATCCGCAGCAGGATGCTCTGCCGAGACTTGCATCAATCATCATGAATCCTCACTCATTTCTGTGCTGTATTGCAGGCGCATATCCGCCTGTGTTACAGTATATGCGGGAATGCGGGGCTGTGTGATTATCGAATGCTGCGGAGGATCCATGTCCAATGTCCTCTGTATGCGCATAATAATACACATCAAAAATTTTATTATTAGAAAATATCAGATTTTTTGCATATGGATATGCTCAAAAACAACGCGCCGGAACCCCTCGCTGATGAAGGCTGCTTCCTCTCCCTCATCTCAAATCCATTTCGGAAAGGCGGTCGATATCCCAATGAACAGACTTTCCCGAACCGGACGGTTTGCACGCTGGTATCTCGCGCTCGGCAATGTCCGCGAGGCGGCTATTCGTGCGGGCTGTCCGCCCGATTCCGCTGCCGAGGACGGGCTGCAAATGCTCCACTCCGCGGGGTTCAGACGCGCGATCGCAAGGCTCGCAGAGCAGCCGCCCCTGCCCGTCAAGGCGCTCGTCACCGCAGGACTGACGCGCCTTGCCTTCGGCGATGCCAATGATGCCGCGAGGCTCGTCTTTTCCGGCTCATGCGATCCCGATACGCTCGCGGGGCTCGACCTCTTTCATGTCACGGGCATGAAGATCGACAAGAGCGGCAATGTCGAGATCAGGCTCGCCGACCGGCTCAGCGCAATGGTGAAGCTGCTCGAATGCGCCGGCGATGCAGATGCAAATGCTGCCTCCGCTGCGCTGCTCCGTGCGCTTCAGGGTGCTGCGCCCTTGCAGGAGGTGGATGCCGATGATGCAGAATCCGGCGAGCTTCTCTCCTAAACAGCAGGCGGCCATTCACTGGTGGCATCTCCCGCAGTCGCGGCACTTCGATGCTGTGATCTGCGACGGCGCCGTGCGCTCCGGCAAGACTACGGCGCTCTCCATCGGCTTCGTCCTCTGGGCGTGCTGCTCGTTTCATCAGCAGGACTTCGCGGTCTGCGGCAAAACGAAAACCGCGCTCCGGCGAAACCTCCTCAATCCGCTCTTTGCGATGCTCCGGCCGATGGGATTCCGGATCCGCGATCAGGTCTCGAAGGGCTATGCGGATATCTCATTCTGCGGCCGCTGCAACCGCTTCTATTTCTTCGGCGGAAAGGATGAAGCCTCGGCCTCGCTCATTCAGGGCATCACGCTCGCGGGTGTGCTGCTCGATGAAGCCGTGCTGATGCCGCGCTCCTTCGTTGAGCAGGCGATCGCAAGATGCTCCGTCCCCGGCTCGAAGCTCTGGTTTTCCTGCAATCCCGATTCCCCGGCACACTGGTTCTACCGCGAATGGATCAAAAAGGCAAAGGAGAAAAATGCGCTCTATCTCCGCTTCACCATGCGGGATAATTTCGGGCTGACAAAGGCTGTCCGCGAACGCTATGAACGGCTCTATTCCGGCGGATTCTATGACCGCTATGTGCGCGGCATCTGGACTGCCGTGCAGGGGCTCGTCTATCCGATGTTCGATCCGGAAAAGCACGTCGGTGCGCCGCCCGGAAAGCCGGAACGCTATGTCATCTCCTGCGATTACGGGACGGTCAATCCGACGTCACTCGGCCTTTGGGGGCTCTGCAAGGGCACATGGTACCGCATTGCCGAAAGCTACTACGATTCCCGCAAAACAGGCATCACCCGCACCGATGAGGAACACTATGATGCCCTCACCGCGCTGGCAGGCGGTCTGCCCGTCGAACAGGTCGTGGTCGATCCCTCTGCTGCGTCCTTTCTCGCCTGCATCCGCAGACACGGCAGATTCCGCGCTGTCCCCGCCAATAATGATGTGCTGAGCGGCATCCGGCGCACTGCCGATGCGCTCCGCAGCGGAGAGATCATGATCGGCGAAAGCTGTGAGGATGCGCTGCGCGAATTTACGCTCTATGTCTGGGACGAAAAGGCCCAGAGAGATATGCCCCGCAAGGAGAACGATCACGCAATGGACGATATCCGCTATTTCGCCGCGACTGTACTCGATGCGGCAGGGGAGGATCCGTTCTTTGTCGCTTCGGTGAAGCATTAAGCGGGCAGTGCCCGCTGCCGTTTCCTAAAGTTCTCCGGATGCGTAATGGCATCCATGTCTATCTGTCCAACTGATACAATAGAAGGAGGTGTTTGTGTGAAAAATCCTTTTCGCAGGCGCGCTGCCGTTCCTGCGGCACCCGTTCTGCTCGGCGCGCCCCGTTCCGCGCCCGAACGGCTCCCGCTTCTGCCACCGCCTCAGCCCTCGGTTCAGGAATATCAGCTCTATGATGCGCTGCGCTGTGCCGTTCCCGTCATGGATGCCGCGATCCGCAAGATCGTCCGGCTCTGCGGCGGATTTCGCTTCCGTGCGAATGATCCGGAGGCGCAGGAGATCCTCGACCGCTTCGCCGACCGCGTTCCGGTCAATGCTGCCGGATGCTCGCTCCAGCTCTTTGCCGATCAGATGCTCGACAGCCTGCTGACCTACGGCAATGCCGTCGGAGAGCTGCGCACCGATCAGGACGGCAATCCCGCAGGACTCATCACCGCGAATCCCGCCGTGCTGCGGCTCGCTGCCCGCCCCGACGGCCGCTGCGATTACTTCATCCGCAAGCCCGACGGCTCCGAATCCCCGCTCAAAGATCCCTCGCGGCTGCTCTTTGCAGCACTTGATCCGCCGCCCGGCAGTATCTGCGGCGTTTCTGTTTTGCGCGGGCTGCCTGCGGTCTCGAAGATCCTGCTCCGCATCTATGAGTGCATCGGGCAGAATTACGACCGCGCCGGCAATGTGCGCTATGCCGTGACCTATCGCCCCGACAGCGGCGCCGCAGGCTTCGCAAAGGAACACGCTGCCGCGATCGCCGAGACATGGCAGGCCGGTATCCGCGCTGCGCAGTGCGGCGAGGTGCAGGACTTCGTTGCCGTCGGTGACATTGATATCAAGGTCATCGGCGCGGAGAATCAGATGTTCGATACCAATGTTCCCGTGCGGCAGCTGCTCGAACAGATCATTGCGAAGCTATCGATTCCGCCCTTTCTGCTCGGTCTAAACTGGTCCTCGACCGAGCGGATGTCCAAGCAGCAGGCCGATATCCTGACCTCGGAGCTCGAATATTTCCGCAGGGTGCTTTCGCCCGTTCTCCGGCGCATCGGTGCGGCTGTTCTCCACAGCGCGGGCTTTGCCGGTGATCCGCAGCTCGAATGGGATATCATCAATTTGCAGGACGAGACCGAGCTGGCCGACGCAAGACTCAAAAATGCGCAGGCTGCTGAAATCGAAATGCGGCTCGGCCGGCAATAAACAAATCTCTTGTCAGTCGGGGCAATGCCCCGCAGAAAGGAACTGCTATGTACGATTCTGTCAAGCTCGAAAAAGGGATGTATCATCTCGCAAACCGCTCCTTCACGCAGGCGCTGGAGGACGCTGATCCCTCTGCACAGTATGCCGGTACCGAGCTCGGCGCGCTCGATGCCTATGAGCGCCAGCTCAAGCGCTTCGGCATCCGCGTTTCCGGCGCGGACTGCGACACCGTTGAGAAGTTCTTCACCACGACCGAGAGCGCGGTGCTCTTTCCGGAATTCGTCCGCAGAGCCATCAGAAAGGGCATGGAGGAATCCATCCTGCCGGAGCTGACCGCCGCTTCCTCCGGTGTCCGGGCAAGCTCCTGCAAGGGATTCAGCATCGACGAGACCGACGGCGCGTATTCCGCTGCGACCGCGGAGGGCTTTTCCCTCAAAAAGACCGTCATCACCGAATCCGATGCGATCCCGCTCGATAAGTACGGCAGACTGATCTCTGCGTCCTATGAGACCATTCGCCAGCAGCGGATCGACGTGTTTGCCGTCATGCTTCGCGCTGTCGGTCACAAGCTCGCGGGCGCGATCGCGGGCAAGGCGCTCGCTGTCATCAAGGCTGCCGTCACGCCCGTGCAGGCAGCATCCTCGACGCTCGCTTACGGCGATCTCGCCAATCTCTACGGTCAGTTCTCCGACTACGACCTCACGACTGTCATCGCTTCGCCTGCAAATGTCGCCGCGATCCTCGCGATGACCGAAATGCGCGACCGTACCCTTGATGCGCAGGGACAGGTCAGACTGCCCTTCGGCGCAAAGCTCCTGAAGGATGCGTCCCTTGACAATAAAACGGTCATCGGCATCTCCAGAGACTTCGCGCTCGCCTGCATCACCGGCTCCGATCTGCTGCTGGAATCCGACCGTCTCATCGACTGCCAGCTCGACCGCATTGCTGTCTCTGTCCGCATCGGCTTCCAGCCGCTCATGGACGGCGCTGCTGCTGCAATCAAGATCGGGAGCTGATTTCCGAAACGCGGGGGAAATCAGGTATCCGCTTCGCGGATGTGATTCGGAATGGGGCGGGCAGTGCCCGCTCCATTTCATAAAGTTCTCCGGAAGCGAATAGAGGCAGAATAAGATTTTCCCAGATCAAACAATAGGCACGAACAGTGCCGTAACAGCGACAAAAATGATATGCTTCGCAAAACGGCACCGGAGGGAAACGGCACCGGGCACTGCCCGGAAGCGAATAGAGGCAGAATAAGAATTCCCCAGATCAAACAATAGGCACGAACAGTGCCGTAACAGCGACAAAAATGATATGCTTCGCAAAACGGCACCGGAGGGAAACGGCACCGGGCACTGCCCGGACGGCAAGGAGGTATTATGGAACAGAATCAGAATGAGCTGCTCGATCAGCTCAACCGGTTTACCCGCAGATCCCATTCGCTCGATGAGGTCTATATCTTCGATCTCATCCTCTGCGATAATGAGATCGACCGCGACGGCGACTGCTTCTCCATGCAGGCGCTCGCCGAATTGCAGAATCGCTTCGTCGGCGTCACAGGCATCTTCGACCACGATCCACGCTCCGGCAATCAGACCGCACGTATCTTCCGCACCGCTCTGCGCAGAGATCCCGAACGCTGCACAAAGGCCGGTCAGGAATATTGCTGCCTTACCGCCAATGCCTATATGGTGCGCACCGAACGAAACAGCGATCTCATCCGCGAGATCGAGGGCGGCATCAAAAAGGAGGTCTCGATCTCCTGCGCCTGCGGCAAGCGTGTCTGCTCTGTCTGCGGCAAAAATCATTTGCAGCAGCCCTGTACCCATATCAAGGGGCGCGTTTACGGCGGGACGCTCTGCTATACCACGCTCGATGATGTCAATGATGTCTATGAATGGAGCTTCGTTGCCGTACCCGCACAGCGGCGCGCAGGCGTCACAAAAACGCTCGGCGGACAGGCCGATGCGGAAACGGAAATTCTCCGCAGAGCCTACGGCGATGCGCTCCGTACCGTCGATCAGCTTTCAGAGGCCATTCGGCGCGATGTCGTGCGGCTCTGCTATCGCTGGGGAGACAATGCCTGCGCAAAGGCGCTTGCGGATTCTGCCCTGCACATGGATGCTGCACAGCTTCTCACGCTCCGGCAGTCCTTGCAGAAGGGCGCTGCGCCTGCCGCCGGAAAGCCCATTCTGCCGGAGAATCCGCATATGCCTGCGAAAAACGGGCTCTCCGCCTTTTCGCTCGGCAGCATGGAAAGATCGGAGGATGCACATGAATGAGGCAAAGGTCATCCAGCTTTTTCAGACCTTTTCTCTGACCGAGGACCCGCGCAAATACCGTGATCTCATTGATGCTGCCATGCGCAAGGTCCGGGATGAACTGCGGCCGGGTGCAGATGAAGATGATCCGCGGCTCTGCTCCTATGCCGCTGCCTGCGCGAATCTCCAGTACCGCAGGATCATCGCGGCGGGCAATGTGACACCGACCTTTGCGGGCGCTTCGGCGGACGGCCGGACGCCGTATGATCCCTGTGCGCTCGCGGAACGGTTCATGCTTGTATACCGCGATGCTGCTGCGCCGCTGCTACGCGATGATGCATTTGTCTTTCTACGGACGGGAGGGGTGCAGAGTGACTGAATCGCTTATTGCGGCGCTGATCGGCGCATTCAGCA
Source organism: Ruminococcus sp. UBA4350 (assembly GCA_002394125.1). Classification (GTDB taxonomy): domain Bacteria; phylum Bacillota; class Clostridia; order Oscillospirales; family Ruminococcaceae; genus Firm-04. The sequence goes on along the minus strand of DGSY01000020.1, from coordinate 33,560 downwards.
GGGCAGGCTTTTGCATCTGCGGCGAATATCCGCAGATCCTCCGGCCTGTTCCGCAGTCGGTCTTCTTTATCACGGCGGCGGTCTCCGAGCTCCGGACGGATGAACCGCTTCCGGACGGCTGCGCGGCGCCGGTCTCGGTCACGCTGCGGCTGCGCTATCTCTGGCGCTCCGACTGCGATCCGGCACCCCATATCGCGGATGCCGATGAATGCCTCATGCAGACGCTCACTGATCTGCGGCTCTGCGTCACCGGAATGCGGCGCGGGGCGGTATCCTATCAGAAAAATATCGACCGCCTCGAATGTGAGACACTGCTCACGCTCGGCGGTCTGCTCCGGAGGGAGGACGAGGTATGACGGTCGATCTGCAAATGCATCCCCTGACTGCAATGCTCGGCGATGTGCTGCTGCGCGTCAGCAGATATCAGATCAAAACGGAGGTCCCCGTGCTGCGGCAGACGCTCTGCGACGGCTCGCTGCATCAGACACTGCTCTCTGCGCTGCCCTGTCAGCTGACGCTCTCCGGCTCTGCGCTCATCGGAGATGCGGCGGCGCTGACCGCCTTTTTCCGCAGTGCCATGCAGCTGCATACGGCGTTTTCATTTGAATTTGCCGGTGCGCAGTATTCCGGTATGCAAATCACGGCGGCGGAATGCAGCGGCGAATTCCGCACCGCAAAATGGACGGTCACGCTGATCGGAGGGACGGCTGCATGAATGTGGAATGTGTACTCGCGTTTTCGGATCAGCGGACAGTCACGCTGACGGAATGTCTGCACTTCTCTCTGCTGCGCGACCGCTATCAGGCATTTGCGGCGCTCTCGGCGCAGTTCTTCATTGACGATTTCGCAGAGCTGCCGGATTCGGCGGTGTTCCGCATCAACGGTCAGCTCGTGCATTACGGGAGTGTGCAGAAATCTGAATGCATACGCGAAAAAGGCCGCCTGACGATCCGCTTTGCGAGCCGCAGCTTTACCTATGCGCTCCTGCGCAATCAGCTTGTGCCGGATGTGTATTTTCAGGTCACGCTGCGGTCGCTCATGGAGACCTATCAGCTCCCGAAAATCGAATACGATGACAGAATGGATCCGGTGCGGTATGTCGTGGTCAAGGAGAATGCCGCGATGTGGGACACGATCGTTGCGTATAATTATAAGCTCTGCGGCGGATTTCCCTATGTCCGTGTGCCGAATCTGCTCTGCATGATGCCGCAGACCGGCACGGCTGTCACGGTGCTGCCTGCCGACAGGGTGACGGATGAACGGCAGGGCGGCTCGTGTACCGAGATGATCAGCCGCATTGATATGGCAAATTCCCTCGGCGAATACGGTTCGTATACAATGGAGAATCCGGAGGCCATCCGGCGCGGCATCGTCCGCAACCGGCAAATCAAGCTCGATAAGCAGTATCTCTATGATCCGCTCGATGCGCTGCGCTTTCGCATTGCGCTCGGCAACCGCAGGCTCGACAGCCGGTCGTTCCGGTATATCGGCTACTGCGGCGAGGATCTGGAGGATCTCTGCGAAATCGGCGGGCTGACCGCAAGAGTCAGCAGGATTCTCATTACCGGCTCGGAGAAAGGCATCTTTACCGAGGATACATTCTATTTCGATTCGTTCTGCAACCCCGCTGCGCCTGCACCCGAAGCTGCGGAAAGCAGAGCCGTCTGAATGCGCTCGACAGACGAAACACGCCGCTGACCGCGGCGTGTTTTTTTGTATTTTACGATTTTCTGCCGCCCGCATACCGGCGCGTATCCTCGCTGAGCGACCGCAGCAGCCTTTTCACCTGCTCCGGCGTATTCATCGCCGAGGGGGAGAAGCGCACGGTTCCGTGCGGTGTTCCGAGCGTCTGATGCGCAAGCGGCGCACACTGCAATCCTGCACGCAGACAGAAGCCCTTTTCCGCGAGCCGTGCCGCCGTATCGTCCGGCAGCTCATCCGGCAGCGCAAAGGACACGACCGGCACATATTTTGCCACCGGATCGCGGTAGACGACCGCACCGGGAATGCGCAGCAGCCCCGCGATCAGCATATCACAGAGCGCTGATTCATGCCTTGCGATGCCCGCCGCGCCGCGCTGCACGATCCACTGCATCCCCGCATCGAGCGCCGCAATGCCGGGAACATTGACGGTTCCCGCTTCGAGCGCCTCCGGCAGCTCGTCGGGCTGGCGGAGCGAAGCGGACTGCGTACCCGTTCCGCCCTGCATGAGCGGCCGCAGCGGGACAGTGCCGTCCGAGATCAGCATACCGGTTCCCATGAGCCCGTAAAGCCCCTTGTGTCCGGCGGTGCAGAGCAGTTGGATGCCGTCCTGCATCGTCACGGGCAGGATTCCGCAGCCCTGTGCGCCGTCCGCAATAAAGATCAGCCCTTTCTCGCGGCAGAGCGCACCGATCTCGCGGTACGGCATGATCTGGCCGGTGACATTTCCGGCGAGCGTGCAGATGATCGCCCTTGTCTGCGGGCGGATGCGGGAACGGAATGCCGCAACAGTCTCCGCATCATCCGGACTGACCGGCGCAGTGCTGTAGCTGATGAGCCCCGCCTCCGCCATTGCCGCGACGGGTCTTGCGACGGAATTATGCTCGATGCTGCTGATGATGACATGGTCGCCCTTTCGGAGCGCACCGCGGATCGCGAGATTGAGTGCGTGTGTGCAGTTCATCGTAAATACGACATTTTCCGGCTCTGCACCGAACAGTGCGGCCGCAGTTTCCCGCGCATGATAGACCGCAGCCCCCGCCCTGCGCGAGAGGATATGGCCGCCGCGTCCGGGATTGCCGCCCGCAGAATGTACGGCATTCTGAAACGCACGCAGCACCGCCGGCGGCTTTGGATAGGTCGTGGCGGCATTATCGAAATAGACCGGATTCTGCACCGGCGGTCAGCTCCTTTCTCAGATCAGCTGATAGGCAATGCCGTGCGCCGTCAGCAGGCTCGTCACGGCGTCTGCATTGCCGGAAACGCGGAAGCGGTAGGTGCATCCGTTTTTGCCGGTGATTTTGCTGACATGAAACGGATAGCGGTACCGGCTGAGCAGGCGCTGCGTTTTCTCTGCGAGCGTCTCCGATGCCACTGTAAAATAAACATCCATAGCTGTCACCTCCTGCATTATGATATGCCGTATCGACAAAATCTGCCACGCCGGCAGTGCCGGCCGCCGTTTCCCTTCGGCGCCGTTTCGCGGAGCATACCAGTTTCGTCGCTGTTACGGCGCTGTTCGCGCCTATTTTTTGTTCTGGCTTTCATCTCATTCTGCTTTTATTTGTTTCCGGAGAACTTTAGATCATGGCTCCGGCCTGCCGACCGGATTGTAAGTGCATTGTAACCGCTTTGTTGTTGCAATCGCGGCGGCGCTGTGTTATAATCTGCACATAACGGAGGTGACGGATCATGCTGACAGGAAAAGCACTCCTTTCACGGGTATTCATGATCGGCGCTTTGCCGTATCTGTTTCTCTGCGCCTGCGATACAAAGGAGCAGAAGCAGCAGAATGCGCTGCGGGAGCAGCAGGCAACGGTCAATGCGCAGAATTATATCAGGGAAAAATACGGCTTTACGGCGAATGTGACAGGCGCAGGCGTTGACCGCGAACATGGAATGTTCGGCGGCACTCCGCGCAGCGATGTCATTGTGGATATGGAATATGAGGGCAGGGCGTTTCAGGTTTTTATCACAGGCGAAACGGAAAGCACCGCGGGCGCTGACACATGGCAGACCGAAATGATCGAGAAGGCATTCTGCGACTATCTCCATGCGAATTTTGACGGCATTGCGCAGATCGTTCTGCGGCCGCGCACATACGCAGAGCGCGAAAGCAATATCGCGTTCAGTCCGGTGTATTATGACGGAAGCAATCTGAAGGAGGCGGCGCTTAGCTGCTATGCGGGTGTCACGGCCTATTGCCTGCACACGGATCTCTCAAAGAAATCGGATTTTGCATTTCTGAAGGATTACTGTAGGGATGAGGACGGGATAGACGCTGAATTTATCTCCTGCCGGACAGAGGGCGTACTCGGTGATTCCTACGCGGCGCATCAGCCGATCTGCTGTGAGAGCTTCCGCACAATGAACAGCCGCGGCGAAACCTATCAGCCATACAAGCTGCAAACCATCGGGGGCTATCCCTGTTATATCGCGCCGGATCAGAGCGGTCAGCTCACGATTGAAAAAACGGATGCGCCGGATGCGGCAATATTTGACGGCCACGGCATTGTCGGCGCGGAAATTGATTCGGATGCGCTGCGCATCACGGCGGACAGTCCGACGGATATCACGGTCTATGTGCCGGTGGAGGAGATCGGGCGGTTTGATTCAGACGGCTACCGGCACGCCGGAACGCGGATCGGGCATTGCTACAGGGACAGCGGCGGGGAACAGCATTACAATGCAGGCTTCTGCAATGCAGCGGGCGGATATGCGATCATCGAAGCGCATCTCCCTGCGGATGCAGAGGATATCTATGTATTTCTGCACGATCCCTCCAGGGACTGAACGCATAGAAGATTCCGCTTGCAGCAAAATATGAAAAGGGGAGGAAAGAAGGTGCTTTCCTCCCTGTTTTTATGGGATGATGATTTGCGTGCGGCTGACATCCACACGCGCCGGATCCAGCGTCAGCTCGCCGATGCTGTCTGCGCGGATGATGCCGCCGGACGGGTTGATGACGCTGTCAATGCTGCCGCGGATATCCAGATCAACGGTCGAATATTCAAATGCCAGCGTCGTATTCAGCAGCCGGCAGTTCTTCATGACCAGATTTTCAATGTAGCAGAAGCCTTGCAGACTTTCCAGCGTGCAGTTGATGAAGGTCAGATTTTTCGTGTTCCAGCCGATATAATCGCCGGAGATGAAGCTGTCCGAGACCGTGATGTTTTCGCTGTTCCAGAATACGTCGCGGCCGATCATTTTCGCATTGCGGATGCTGACATTTTTCACGCCGTCAAAGCAGTATTTGCCGGTGAGGTCAAGCCCGTCGATCTCGATATCCGAGCTGTTCATGCAGAGATAATCGCCGCTTGCACGGACATTCCGCAGCGTGATGCCGGAGCATTCCCAGAGCGTTTCCGCGGCATTCGGGAATGTCACGTTTTCCAGCGTGATCCCGCGGCAGCGGCGGATCGTTTTCGGTGCGGCGATCACGCAGTCCTTTGCGGTGAGCGCATTTGTATACCAGATTCCGGCGCGGCCGCCCTCAAAGATGCAGCAGTCGCGCATTGCAATGTTTTCGCTGTACCAGAGCGGATATTTGCCCTTGAAGATCGAATGCGAAAGGCGGATATTACGGCAGTGCTTCAGCGGCGATTCGCCGACGTCAAAGATCGTGTCGGTGATCTCGGCGCCGTCCGTGCGGTAGAGGGCGCGCTCGTCGGTCAGCAGCTTGTGGGTGATCTCAGTCATGCTGCGGTCATTCCTTTCAGTAATTATATTGATGATTACGGCCGTTTACAGAAAGGACTGTGCAGGGAAATCTGCACAGTCCTTATCGTTCTTGTCAGCTCAAAAATCAGACAGGGGGATTTGCCGGAGCCGCTGCATCCGCAGGAGCCGCCGCATCTGCCGGTGCTGCTGCATCTGCCGGAGCTGCTGCATCAGCCGGAGCTGCTGCATCTGCGGGAGCCGCTGCATCTGCGGGAGCCGCTGCATCAGCCGGAGCCGCTGCATCTGCGGGAGCCGCTGCATCAGCCGGAGCTGCTGCGTCTGCCGGAGCATTCGCGGCCGCTTCCTCCTCTTCGGTCAGCTGCTGGAGAGCGCAAGCCTTCCATGCACCGTCCGCCTTGACCATCGTCCAGCGGATCGTGCCGATATAGTCATTCGTGATGTCGCGGCCGAGCTCTGCGTTGTACTTCGTCAGAGAATAGTCAAAATGCACATCGACCGTGCAGACGGAATCGGAATACATTCTCACATTGCTGACCGTCAGATCTCTGTCCTGACGTGCATTGTAGGGGTTGTTCCAGTTGAAGTCCATGACCATCGAGTGCAGGGTCTCATAGGCGGTGCCGTGTGTGACGAGATACGGATCCAGCACACCGAGATTCTCCCAGACCTGATCGTCCTTGTTGACGGAATAGTTGATATATGCTGCCATCATGTCGGTGACGCGCTGGACAAATGCCGGATCCGGAGCTGCCTCGCTCTTGGGGCCGAATACATAGGTCTGCGTCTTGACATGACCCGCCGGGGATTCTGCTGCTTCCAGCTCATTGCCGAGGGCATCGAATGCCTCGACCTTCGGCGTGACATACAGGCCGGTAATGGAAATCTTCTGCGAGCCCGGAGACTGTGCGAATGCAAGCGATGCATTGTCCAGCTTGATGAGCGCCTCACCCGGCATCATCTGATCTGCCGGAACTGTGATGCCGTTGACGGTCACGGAGCTGCCCTCCGGAACGGTCACATCCAGTGTGTATTCCGGCTCAGAGGAGATCTCAAAGAGCGACTGCGGATCATCGACCTTCCAGACCGGCTTGTGGAACGACGGCGTTTCGCCGGCCTTCGAGAGCGTGACCTTTGCGATCGCGGCCTCGCCGGAGCGGATATAGTAGACAGGCTTCTCGTCCGTGAATTCGTCGCCCTTCTTCGCGAAGGTGTAGCCCTCGCTCTGCTCTGCGCCGAGATTCAGCGTTTCAGCGATCGTGTCGGCAGTCTCATACTGCGTGACGGGGATCTGATCGACCTTCTGACGCACCATTTCATTATAGAAATTGCTGTCGAGATGCTGAACATAGTTTTCAATGGTATGCTGCGGCAGAGAGGACTCGACCTCAGCGAGGAATGTGCGGAATTTGAACAGGCCAAAGGTCATCAGCAGCAGAAATACGACAATATAAATGAGCAGGCCGATGCGGAACATCGAGGGCTTGCGCTTGCCGGTCTCTGCGGTATCGGTGTCTGCGGCGTGCTTTGCGCTGCTGCGCGTCGCCGGAGCCGTCGAGTGCCTGCGGCGCTTGGTGCCGTCTGCGGGACGGCTGCGGCGCGGTGCATCATCTGCCGGGCGGGTCTTGCGGCGCGGTGCTGCACCGTCAACCGATTCGATTTCCGGACGCTGCCTCTGTGCGGAACGTGTCCGTTCCTCCGGTGTTCTTGCGGGTCTGCGCTCGCCGGATGCTGCCGGTCTGCGTTCACCGGAAGCTGCCGGTCTGCGCTCACCGGATGCTGCCGGTCTGCGTTCGCCGGATGCCGCCGGTCTGCGCTCGCCGGATGCCGGTCTGCGTTCGCCGGATGCCGCCGGTCTGCGCTCACCGGATGCTGCCGGTCTGCGTT
>DGSY01000020.1:0-26224 GCA_002394125.1 Ruminococcus sp. UBA4350 | reverse complement strand
CTGCCGGTCTGCGTTCACCGGATGCCGGTCTGCGCTCACCGGATGCTGCCGGTCTGTGTTCGCCGGATGCCGGTCTGCGGCGCGCCGGACGCTCTGCCGGCTTTTCCGCAGGCTTCTGTGCAGACTTTTCCGCCGGTGCAGCCGTTTTTACCTCCGGCTCGCCGTCAATTTCATTCAGGATCGCTTCCAGTGCCTCATCTGCGGCACGGTCAGCGCTCTCCTTGTACTTGTCCTGATCCATTTGCTATGCCTCCTGTTATTACGACTCCGGTGCAACCAGCCAGCAGGTCGGCATCTTGCGCGGACCGTACAGCGAGGAGCAAACGGTGATGATTTCGTTGTTGTAGATCATATGGGAGGAGCTGCCGCCGTCGAGGTTTGCGGCATTGACAGCGCCGTGCTTCATCAGAATGTCGATGACATCGTCATAGGTCGCGCCGAGCGAGTTTGCCTGTCTGCCGTCGATGACGAGCAGCAGGACGGTGCCGTCTGCGGTCTGGCCGATCGCGGAGCGCGGGTTGAAGCCGCCGCCCAGCTCCTCGGTCTCATTGACCGGCTTGCCGTTGACGATGAGGACAGGACCGAAGCAGACTGCATCACGGATGCCGAGGTCCATCGCCTGCTGGCCGGTCATCGTACCGACGTGGAGAATGTTGTTGTTGTCGAAGCCGATGATATCATAGGAGGTATCCATTGCGCCCCAGCGGAGCTCTCCCTGCGAGACGACCATGCCGAGCGGCGTGCCGCCGTTGCCGACGCCGTTGAGGTCCTCAAAGCCGCCTGCATTGATCGCTGCCATAGCGCCGTATTCCGCGACCATATCCATGACGCGCTTGCCTGCGTACTCCTTGCCGTACTGACCGGAGATGCCGACGAACACGCGGGAGGGATCCTTGACCTTCAGCAGCTTGCCGTGGAAGGTGCTGCCGGAGACATCGACCAGCTCGGTCGGCTGTGCCGCGCCCTCGGTGCCGGCCTCAGCAGCCTGCTCCTCAGCGGTCTTAACCTGCACCAGCTCTGCATTCGTGACCTCGTCGGTCGTATTGTCGCGGAAGGAGCCGAGATAATCCTTGATCTCCTCATCCGTGTAATACCAGTTTGCGAGGAAGCCGATCGCACTGGTCTCCTTGACAGAGCAGACGAAGCGCTTTCTGGCGTATTCGGACGGCCCCTTTGCGATGACGAGCATCAGCAGATAGAGCGCCAGCACCACCAGAAGGAGTGTGGTCAGGATCACGATGCCGATCCGGCCGAGGATCTTGCCGACTGAGAGCTTGGAACTTGCTTTTGCCATATTGTTTCATCCTTTCCCTTTTTTGTTTTTCATACTGTCTTATCAACTGCACAGTATGGTGCATTCTCTATTTTACCGCAAAACCCGAAAAAAAGCAAGTCTTTTTTCGATTTTCGACAACATTCTCATAGTGCCTGTTTTCTGTCTTTCATTTTCGTATAACTTGCTGTTTTAAGATCGGACTGCGGCGGGATATCCGCAGCGCCCTGCTCCGTGAACGCGATCACGCGGTCGCAGATCGAGAGCGCCGCCGGTCTGTGCGTGACGATCAGAACGGTTTTGTCCGTCATTTCGCGGAGATTCTGCAAGACCTGCCGCTCGGTCGCTTCATCGAGCGCGCTGGTCGCTTCGTCCAGCAGCATCACCGGACAGTCCGCAAAGACTGCGCGCGCGATCGCGATGCGCTGCATCTGTCCCTCGGAAAGACCCGTTCCGCGCTCGCCGAGGACGGTATCCGCGCCCTGCTCCAGCTCCGCGACGAAATCCGCGGCACAGGCGATCCGCAGTGCGCGGGCAAGGCGCGCCTCATCCTGCGCGGCTGCGGGATCGGCAAAGGAGACGATCCCGCGGATCGTTCCGCTCATGAGCTGGTTGCCCTGCGGCACATACGCAAAGAGCCGGCGCCATGCGCTGCCGGCCGGGATTTCCGCGCCGCTCTGACTGACGAGCAGACATTCGCCCGCATCCGGACGGTATACGCCCGAAAGCAGCTTCAGCACAGTCGATTTTCCGCAGCCGGAATGCCCTGTGAAGGCAGCGTATTCGCCCTTTTTCAGTGTCAGATCAAGATGCCGCAGAACGGCCGGCATTGCCGATTTGTCCTGCTGCTTTACGGTATCCGATGCCGGCAGATAGGTGAAGCTGACATCCGAGAGCCGCAGCGCCGCGAATTCCTCACGGTAATATGTCTGAATCTCGGCAGGCGTTTTCGGTGCTTCTCCGATATCGTCTGCGAAATCCTCGATCTCTGCGAGACGCTCCGCGCTGGCGGTCATCGCATAGAAGCGCGGCAGATAGCCGGTGATATTCGCGAACGGCGACTGGATCTGCGAGATGAGCTGTGTCATTGCGGTCATCGTGCCGAAGCTGATCGTTTCTTTATAAATGCCCCATACACACCAGCAGGCGCCGAACAGATACATTCCCTCCATGCCGGACTGAAAGCCGATATTGCAGAAATTTGCGAAGCGGTTCCTGCGCATCCGCGCCGCCTTATGCGCCCGCAGCTTTTCCTCTGCGTCTTCGGCGGTCTGCGGCTCTGCGGCAAAGGAGCGGATCATCATGAGACTGCCGATGCGCTCCTGCAAAAAGATGCGGAGCCTGCCGTCTGCCTCCTGAATGCGCTTGTGCAGCTTTTTGATCTTCTTCCGGAATGCCGTTGCAAGGATGAGCAGCAGCACGCCCGCCGGCAGCATGAATGCCGCAAAGCGCGGCTCCAGTATGATAATCATGATGACGGCGCCGAAAAGCCTGACCGTCATGCCGGAAAGCCCCGGCAGGATATCCGTGAAATGATTGGCGACGATCATGCAGTCGCCGGTCAGCCGGTTGAGCCATTCGCCGGAATGCACGGCATTCACCGCGGCGAAATCACGGCTGAGAATATTGCTGAGCAGCCGCTCCTTGAAACGGTTTTCCAGCGTTGCACGGGAAAGCTCCTCCAGCCAGCGGATCACCGCACGCACCGTGATCTGCGCCGTCACCAGCAGAATGAGCAAAATCACATAATGCCGGAGACCGTCCGGCTCATGTGCGGCAGCAGCATCGACCAGCCCGCGCAGAATCATCGAATACGTGACGCCGGATGCGCCGTTGAGGATCTGCGCAAGAAGCAGCCCGGCAACATAGAGCTTTCCGCGGCCGGAGACAACCCACAGCCATTTCAGTATGTTACGCTTCATGCGGCAGATATGTCCAGACAGAGTATTGCTGGGGTGTCATCGCGATGAAGAATCCCCGCCGGAAAAAGAGAATCTTCCGCTCGTGCATGATCCAGCCGGGGCGGTTGTGGAGCAGCTGGCCGCTCTGCTGATCGACCCAGTAATACAGTGTGATGCGGTGATGCACCTCGCGCTCCAGCTTTTGCAGGAAGCGGCTGAACAGATCCGGCTCAAAGGGTCTGCTCATGAAGAATACATCATAGCGGTTCAGATCTATGTCAAAAACATCGCCGCAGATGACTGCGGCATTCGGATAACGCTTTGTCCATGCCTGTCCGACTGCGGCGACCTCCGGATTCAGCTCGATGCCGGTCAGCGGACAGGGCACCTTCTTTTTGATGAGGAACGCCAGCACTCTGCCATTGCCGCAGCCGATATCCAGAAAAGCATTGTCCTCCGAGAATTCTGCACTTCTGAATACGGTATCCAGAACGGAATAGGGCGTGGACTGGCTGCCCGTTGCGCCTGCGGCAACGGCAGGGACGAATTTTGACAGCGACTGTCCGCAGATCCGCCTGTCCGTCAGCGAATCGCGGACATCCACCGCGTTTCTCGAAAAACGGATCATGCGCCGGATCAGTGGATTATTATAAAATCTGCGCGAATACATAAATTCTGCCATATGCGCTCCTTTGGTCAGCCGGTAAGCCTGCGCAGAAAACGGCCGGCCTTCTGCCGCAGCTTCCGCCATGCGGTGCGCAGCGGTGCGGCCGCAACGACTGCGCGGCTGTAGATCCGGTAGGGGAGTTCATCGGTCGTATGCCTTTTGCCGTCACGGTAAAATTCCGTCATCACACCGATGATATCCGCATCGGTGATGCCGGTCTCCTTCATGATGCAGTTGTCGCCGAGGATCACATAATCCTTCTCCCGCACCTCGATGACGCGGTGCAGGACATAATGCGCGGGCGGGCGGCGGTACAGCACAACATCATACTTTTTGCAGCGCGCCTTTCCCTTTGCACGGACCGTGAACAGGTCGCGCCCCTGCCGCAGCAGCGGCATCATGCTCACGCCGACATTGCTGTATGTCAGTGTGCCGTGCGCTGCGAGATATTCCTCGTAGCCGGTCTTAATCATGGATCGCTCCGATTTTTCTGAGCTGTGCCGTGATCTTCTTCACATCGGCCATTGCCTTTTCTGCGGAGACATCCCACTTTTTGCACATCTTTTCCGCGATCTTCGCTTCGGTCGTGTTCTCCGAGAGGCAGTCAATGATGAAGGCTGCCGTCGGATTGCACCGGACAAGTCCGGAGAATTTCGATGCACCGGTCGAGACGAGCAGTGTCTCATCGCCGTCCTTGTGCAGGATAAAAGAGCTGCTGAGTTTCATTTCGATCATCCTTTCATTCCGTTGAATGCGACTTCCGCCGCTTCGGGTTCCATATTGCAGCCGAGCCGGTAGAGCGCGGTCTGCGCTGCAAGCCGGTCGATAAGCCTGAGTGTTTTCTGCATCGCGGCAGGATCGCGCGGGCGGAATACCTGCTGGAGCAGCATTGCATATGCCTCCTGTTTGCTGATCTGTACAATGCTGTTTTCGGCGGCACGGGTCAGGATGCAGACCGCCTTCAGCGGCACGGACATATTGCAGCCGAGATTATGCTTGCCGTTATAGGGAGTGCCGAATACCGTGACGGTCTCTGCGGCGCGGATCAGCGGCTTGTCGTCATTGACCATGACGGCGCGTTCGCCGAGCATTTCACGCCAGAGCCTTGTGTGGGTCGATTTGCCGGTGCCGGATTTTGCCGTGAACAGATAGCCCTCGCCGTCCACAGCAATCACGGAGCCGTGAAACAGGAATGTATCGTAATCGGGCATCCTTTCGGCGATCTTCCGGTAGACGGCCAGCTCCTCCCTGGATTCCGGCGATGACATGACCGGCGGACGGTTTTCCTTTTCGGCGCAGATCAGCTCCCGCTCCTGCTCATAGTCGAGATCGGACGGGACGATCGTGACCGAAAAATCCGGCTCGCCGTCAGCGCGGTAACCGGCAAAGCGGCGGTGTACGCGGTCATAGAGCGATTCGACCGCGATCGTTTTTTCTGCGAGACGGTAGATTCCTTTCATGGTATCCTCCTGTGTTTCGTGGTTCGTTTTATATTATAGCATATTATGGCGAAAAGTGCAATATCTGATTTCACAGCGGAAACGGTGAATGAAATTTGCGCGAATCCATTGCGCTTTTGGGAATAATATGCTATAATATAGTAAAATTCCGCTTTTAGTAAGGAGCAAGGTAAAATGGCAAAATCAAACAATAAGAAAACAAACGGCGCGAACCGTCAGCAGCGCCGCGCAGAGGAGCGCGCACCGCAGAGGAAAACATCCGGCAAACCCATGTGGCTCCGTGTCCTCATCATCGTCATCATGGCTGTCATGGTGCTGGGCTTCTTCCTCGTCCCGCTGCTGAGTACCATCGGAAACTGATACGGAGGAATCAATCATGGCGCAGACTGCACAGAAAAACGAGATCATGCCCGTTACCTGCCCGCACTGCAATGTCCCGATGGTGCGCGTCAAGGTCGAAACATGGGCGCCGACCAATATCCTGCTCAAGCAGCTTCAGAAGATCGCCGATCATTCCGGCGTCCGCATCTATCACTGCAAGAGCTGCGGAAAGGTCGAATTTTTCCGCAACTGCTGAAAAATCCGGATATCAGAGGTTCATCCTCTGCATATACAATCTGAAAAAAAGGAGCGAATGCAACATGAAATTCTATCAATGTAAGGAATGCGGCAAGATCATTGCCGTACAGGACGGCGAGCAGGTCGATCTGACCGGCAAGGAGGAGATCACCGTCAACACGGTCGATGCCGCAAGAGAAAAGCATCTGCCGGTCATCTCCCGCGAGGGACAGACGGTCACGGTCACGGTCGGCGAGGTGCTGCATCCGATGACCGAGAATCACTACATCGCGTGGATCCTGCTGGAGACGAAAAACGGCACCGAGCGCCATGAGCTGACCGCTGCCGATGAGCCCGTCGCACAGTTCTTTGTCGCGGAGGATGATGAGGTCATCGCGGCATATGAATACTGCACGCTGCACGGCATCTGGAAAACAGAAGCCTGAACAAAAACGGTTTGAGAAGGCACGCCGCTGAACAGAAGCCGGCGCTGCCGGCAAAGGAGCATATATGAAAAAACTGGGATTTGGATTTATGCGTCTGCCGCTGCTGGACGGCGGCGATCCGGTCTCCTTTGATAAGGAGCAGATATGCAAAATGGTCGATGCCTATCTCGATGCGGGCTTTGACTATTTTGATACAGCCTATATGTATCACAACGGGCAGTCCGAGGTGATGCTGCGGGAGGCACTGGTCAAACGTCATCCGCGGGAATCCTTCCGCGCAGCCGATAAAATGCCGACCATGTCGCTGAATGTCAAAGAGGATATGCCGCGCATCTTTGAGGAGCAGCTCAGCAAGACCGGCCTTTCCTATTTTGACAATTATCTGCTTCACTGCCTGAATACCGAATTCTACAAGACCGCCGAGCGGCTCGATGCATTCGGCTTTATTCAGAAGCAGAAGGAGCTTGGAAGGATCCGCCGGATCGGTTTTTCATTCCATGATTCGGCAGCGCTGCTCGATGAGATCCTCACGGCACATCCGGAGGTCGAATTCGTGCAGCTCCAGATCAATTATCTCGACTGGGAGAGCGAGGGCGTGCAGTCCCGCCTCTGCTATGAGACCGCCGTCCGGCACGGCAAAAAGGTCATCGTCATGGAGCCGGTCAAGGGCGGACGCCTTGCATCCGTTCCGCCGCTCGCGGAATCCATGATGCGCGAACACGCACCGGAGATGTCGCCGGCATCGTGGGCGATCCGCTTTGCCGCAACGCTGCCGGAGGTCGAAACGGTTCTGAGCGGCATGAGCAGTCTGCCGCAGCTTCTTGACAATATCGGCTATATGCAGGATTTTGTCCCGCTGACGGACGAAGAAAAGGCAATCTGCTTCCGCGTCCGCGATATCCTCAATCATGAGATCGAGATCGCCTGTACCGGCTGCTCCTACTGCACGGAGGGATGTCCGATGTCCGTGCCGATCCCGAAATATTTCTCGCTGTATAATGACAAGGGCGAACAGGCGGAATATGATGCGTTGGCTGCTGACAACGGCAAAGCATCCGACTGCATCGGCTGCGGCCAGTGCGAGGGTAACTGTCCGCAGAAGCTGCCGATCATCAGCTATTTGCAGCGCGTCGCTGAAAAATACGAAAAGGACTGACATATGGAGCTGAAAACGATCACCGCAGCGGAATTGCTTGCGGCAGTGCAGAGCGGAAAGCTGTTCTTCTCGAAGCTGAAACGCCATCCGGAGCAGGCGTCTGTCTTCCGGAAATACGGCGGCCCCGAAAAGACGGCGGAGCTGATCCGGCAGGGCAGCAGCGATGTGTTTTTTGATAACTGCGCGCTCTGCATGACAAATGAATATCTGATCGACCGCGATGCACCGGAGACCTTTCTGCTGCTGAAGGACGCGCTCGCCGCCTACGGCGAGATGCGCGGCGGCGGGGAATATCTGGTCGTGCATGACCGCTGGGGTGAGCAGCTCCGCTATCCGTTTTCGGTCGGGCAGAAGCAGGTTTTCAAGCTAGGCATTCTGATCGACAAGATCAGGCGCGCCGCGCCGGACTGCCGGACATCGCACCGTCCGGAGGATCTCGAATATGTGCGGAAGCATACCGTTCCGCTTGAGGAGTGAGGGATACAGAATATGCAGCTGCAAAGCATCACCGGAAATGACATTCTGAAAGCAATCGCCAAAAAGAACCGCCGCGGCATCGGCTGGTGCATCGTCGGCATCATCGCCGCTGCTGCTGTCATGGCGGCCGGTCTGATGCTCATACTCGAAGACGGCAGGGTGTTCAACGGTGTTCTGATGATCGCCGTTTCCATACTCGGCGCATACTTCGCATTATATTACATCTCCGTGCTGAATAAAAGGCGCATGGATCCGGAGCACTGTGAGCTGTTCCGGAAATTCGGCACACCGGACAGCATTGCGCAGACGATCGCACAGGAATCCGGCGAGCCCATACACGATGCAAAGGGCGTGCTGGTCTGCGATTCGTTCATCATGCGGAAGAATGACTTTGAAAGCTATATCCCGCTGTCGGAGGCGCTTGCCGTCTACCGCAGTGAACACCGCACAAACGGCATACCGGATGCGGTGTATCTCGTCGTGACGGACAGCTTCGGCAAGGCGCAGCAGTATCCGTTCCGGTTCGGGAAAGCGGGCAAAGAAGCAATGGCGCGGATCATGGAGCATATCTCGCAGAAGGCGCCGGACTGCGTATTCGGCTATTCGCGTGAGCTGCCGGGCTATATCAGCAAAAACCGCAGAACGCTCTCCTGAACGCATCGCTCCGGCATCACAGTTCCTGCCGCGGGCAGGTTCGCATTTACCGTTATGCATAAAAAGTGCGCGCAGGATTTGTGCAGATTGTCATTCGGCGGTGAAAACGGATAATTGACATTTTTGTCGGATATGCTATCAAATCCATTCATTTTATACATGGAGGTAGTTATGGGCTTTATTTTGGAAACAGAGCACCTGACAAAGACCTATTCCGGAAAGGATGCGATCAAGGACATCAGTCTGCATATCGCGGAGGGCGAGATCTACGGTCTGATCGGCCGGAACGGTGCCGGCAAAACCACGATCATGCGCATCATCAGCGGCCTTTCCACGCAGACCTCCGGCAGCTATTCGCTATTCGGCAAAAAGGGCGCGGAAATGCGCAGGGAAATGCACAATGTCGGTGTGCTGATCGAGAGCCCCGGTCTTTATCCGGAGCTGTCGGCGCAGGAGAATCTCAAGATCAAATGCATCGCGATGGGCGTTGACTATAAAAAATATGTTGACCGTCTGCTGAAAACAGTCGGCCTTGAGAATGTTTCTGCGAAAAAAGGCGCAGGCTCGTTCTCGCTCGGTATGCGTCAGCGTCTCGGCATCGCACTCGCACTCGTCGGCGATCCGAAGATCATTATCCTCGATGAGCCGATCAACGGTCTCGATCCGCAGGGTATCGTTGAGGTTCGTCACACGCTCGAAAAGCTCTGCAAGGAAATGGGCATTACAATTATGATCTCCAGCCACATCCTCGATGAGCTGGGCAAGCTCGCCGATCGCTACGGCATCATCCATGAGGGCAGGCTGCTCGATGAGTTCTCTGTCGATGAGCTGCACGAGCGCTGCGGTCAGTATGTCCGTATTCAGACAAATAACAACGAGGCTGCGATGAATCTCCTTTCCAAGAACGGCTTCGGGAATGTCGGCCTTGACAATGACATGAAAATCCGCGTTTCCGAGCATCTGTCTGAGAGTGCAAGAATGGCAAGGCTGATCGTGGAAGCAGGTCTCGATCTCGATGAGCTGTATGTCAACAATGTCTCGCTGGAGGACTACTATCTGTCTGTTACGGGAGGAAATCATAATGGGTAATGTAATTAAAATGGAGCTTTACCGGCTGTCAAGATCGGCATCCTTTTATGTGAATCTCCTGCTGGTATTCGTTCTCTCCTTTGCGATCGCACCGGTCGGACAGCTGATGAAAAAACTCCTCTTAGCAATCGGCAGCAGCGAGGCCGCTGGGACGGTCAGCGTCACGACGACCAATTTCTGGAGTCTGGTCTCTGTGCCGCTCTATTATTCCCTGCTCCTTGTGTTTATCATGATCAGCATGATCCACTTTGCCTATGCCGATCTCGCAAACGGCTATATCAAGAATATCGCCGGACAGCTTCCGAAAAAGGGCTATACCGTTATTGCGAAGTTTGTCGTCATCGGCATTGCCAATTTCTGCTTCCTGCTTGCAGGTCTGCTCGGTCAGACCATCGGCGAGTGCATTGTCCATAAGCTGGTCTTTGCGTCCGATCGCATCGGCTCCAGCATTGCGACATTCTTTGTCCGCTGGCTGCTGCTTCAGGCGATCCTCTCGATCGTGCTGTTCATCACAGCAGGTCTCCATGCAAAGACGCTGGCAACCGTTTTCGGCGTGATCGTGAGTACCGGTGTGCTGGCTACGGGCTATTTCGGACTGGATTTTGCGATCGGTAAACTGATCAATGTGAGCAGTGATTTTTCGGTCGCAAATTACGCGCCCGACCGGATGCTGACCGCGGAGCAGTTTACGATCTCCAATGCGCTCATCGTTTCAGTGGTCATTATCTGCATTTTCGTCCCGCTGACAGTCACGGCTTTCAATAAGCACGATGTCAAATAAACACAATTCAACCGCATAAAAATGAGGGAAGAAGCCTGAACGGTTTCTTCCCTCTTTCTTTGTATCAGCGGCTCACTGCATCGGGAGCAGGTCGATCCACGCTGTCTCTGCCTTTGAGATCGTGTTCTGCGTGTAGTATTGCAGGATGTACTGCGCATCGGCGGAGGTCACCTTGCCGTCATCGTCAATGTCGCCGGCCGCGGCGCCGTATGCGGTCAGACCGGTCTGCGCACCGACGATCGAAAGCGCATAGGCGCTGATCGCGAACTGTGCATCCTTTGCGGTCACAGCCTTGTCCTCGTCGATATCGCCGAGCAGAACATGGATGCGGCGGTTTGCGGTGCCGTCCTCCGCAATCTGATAATCATGCTTCGGCTGTTCCGGATCGGTCTTGTCGCCGTCCTTCGGATCGGTCTTGTCACCGTCCTGCGGCTCGGTCTTGTCACCGTCCTCCGGATCAGTCTTGTCACCGTCCTTCGGATCGGTCTTGTCGCCGTCCTCCGGATCGGTCTTGTCATCATCCGTGATCGCTTCAAATTTATATTTCTTCGCTTCTGCGAATTTCTGCGCTGTGGAATCCGCATAGCCGCGGATCACCGCGTCATGCGCATTATATGTATTCGCAAAGAGATAATCCTCGTCTGCAAGCGTGCATTCCGGATTGCGCACCGTAACGGATTTCATCGCCTCGCAGTAGGAGAATGCGCCCGATTCGACCGACGCGACCGACTTCGGCAGATCAGCCGCCGGCAGCGATTTGCAGCCGTAGAAGGTCAGCTTTTTTACCGCTGTCAGCGATGCCGGAATGTGCAGGCTGCTGAGTGCCGTGCAGCGGTAGAATGCGTTTTCGCCGATTGCTGAAACAGTATCCGGCAGTTCTGCCGCTTTCAGTGCGCTGCACTGATAAAATGCATTCGTTCCGAGCATTGTCAGCCCCGACGGGAAATTGATATCCGCGAGATTTTCGCAGTCCATGAATGCCGCATCGCGGATCTCTTTGACCGCTTTGCCGATCTTAACCTCTGTCAGCGACTTGCAGCGGAGGAATGCGTAGGAGCCGATAAATTCCGCCTTATCGGGGATCTCGACCGATTTCAGCGACGAGCAGCCGTTGAACATATTGCCCTGCACGGCATTCAGCGATGCAGGCAGCTTGATGCTCTCCAGCGCAGTGCAGCCGATGAATGCATCCGAGGCCATTGTTTCGACGGCATCCGGCAGGGTGACAGATTTCAGAGCGGTACATCCGCCGAATACGCTCATGCCGGTCTGCGTGAGGGATTCCGGCAGTTCGACCGTTTTCAGCGCGGTGCAGCCGTTGAAGGTGTAGTTTCCGATCGCCTTGACGCCCTCCGGAACTGTGATGGATTCCAGTGCGGTGCAGTTGCGGAAGGTGCAGGACTGCACTTCCGTGATGCTGTTCGGCAGCGTGACAGATTGCAGCGCGGAACAGCCCGCGAATGCATAAATGCCGATCTGCGAGATGCCCTCCGGAATATTGACGGTTGTCAGGCTTTCGCAGCCCTCAAAGGATTTCGCGGGGATTAGGTAGATTTTTTCGGACAGGCGGACGGTTTTCAGCGACTTGCAGCCGGAGAACATTCCGATGCAGAGATAGCGGATGCTGTCGGGCATGATGACCTCTGTCAGCGCGGTGCAGCCCGCAAACGAGCCGTCGAGAATATGCGTGACGGGGACTCCCTCTACGCTGTCCGGAATCTCCATTCTGCCCATCGCTGATTCACTGCACCGGCTGACACCGGCATGGTCTGCGTAAAGATTGAAGGTCAGATTGCCGACGGTAACAGTCCGGAGCGGTGCATCCTCTGCGGCACAGCAGATCATGCTTCCGGAGATATCCGGCAGGATCGTCTGCGCAGAGGCAGAAAAGGCCAGCAGTGCGGCCAGAATAGCCGCGGTTTTTCGTCTGTTCATTTTCGTATCCTTTCGTCATAAAGCAGAAAAACGACAGGATTATTATAGCACAAAAGGATGCTGAATCGCAAGAAAATCCGCAGACTTTGGCCAAGTGCATAAAAATAACAAAATGTAATACCCAAATCATGGATATCGCGCCTTTGCCGGCCGGCCGGGCAGTGCCCGGTGCCGCTTCCCTTCGGCATGGTTTCGCGGAGCATATCAGTCTCGTCGCTGTTACGGCACTGATCGTGCCTAATTAGCGGTCTGGCAAATTTTAATTCTGCTTCCTTTCGCTTCCGGAGAACTTTAGATCATGGCTGCGGCACTGCCGCCGGTCGGCAGGGCCGACAGCCGTTATGCGAAAGCTGCGGATACGCTCATAATCCCCACAGCGTAAACAAACGCCGCTGTTCGCGGCTTCTGCTTCGTAACATCGCCCTGCATTGTGTGGCGCAGTCACTTTACAAAAGCTGCGAACAGCAGCGTGTATTTGGCCTATGGGAGCCATGAGCGCTGCCGTGCCTTTAGCAAACCGGCAGCGGGCACTGCCCGCCGGCACTGATCGTGCCTAATTAGCGGTCTGGGGAAATCTTATTCTGCTTCCGTTCGCTTCCGGAGAACTTTAGATCATGGCTCCGGGCACTGCCCGGCCCCATTTCATGGAGATGTCGAATGCCTTGACGCTGTGTGTCAGGGCTCCGATCGAAATGATATCAACGCCGGTCTCCGCAACGCCGCGCAGCGTCTCGTGCGTGATGCCGCCCGATGCCTCCAGCAGCGCTCTGCCGTCCGTGATGCGCACCGCCTCGCGCATCGTGTCATTGTCCATATTATCCAGCATAATGATATCCGCTTTCGCTTCGAGCGCCTCGCGCAGCTCATCCAGCGTGCGCACCTCGACCTCGATCCGCACCATATGGCCGATATGCGAACGAAGCTGCGTGATCGCAGGCAGAATGCCGCCGCAGGCATCAATATGATTGTCCTTCAGCATGGCACCGTCCGAAAGATTGAAGCGGTGATTCTTTCCGCCGCCGCAGCGCACTGCGTATTTCTGCATCGCACGGATGCCCGGCAGACATTTGCGCGTATCGGCGATCGACGCATTCGTTCCCGCAACGATATCCGCGCATCTGCGCGTTTCCGTCGCAATGCCGGAAAGATGCTGCAAAAGATTCAGCGCCGTCCGCTCACCCTTGAGCAGTGTCCGTGTGCTGCCGTGCATGACCGCGAGAATATCGCCGTATTTCACGCGGTCGCCGTCCTTCGCCTTTGCCGTGAAGGTCACGCCCTCACCGACCAGCGCAAAGACCCGCGCCGCGATCTCCATGCCGCAGAGCACGCCGGTGTCCTTTGCCATGAGATAGGCGTCGGATTCATGTTCTTCACTGAGCAGATAATCGCTCGTCACATCCAGTCCGGTGATATCCTCCTGCAGGGCGCGCAGGATCACCTCATCCACATAAGAACGCAGAAGCTCCATTATAATTGTTCCTCCAGAATCAGATAGGCACAGGTCGCCTGTGACTTCGCTTCGAGATAATCCAGATCCATTTTCCAGTCCTCGCAGGCGATGAGCTGGATCAGCTCCGTGACGCGGTCATAGGCTTCGCGCATATGCTCGGTATTCGGGATCACGAAATAGTTTTCCTGTAAGATCTTGCGAAGCTCCGTGCGGATGCCGTGCGGAATCGGCTCGGTCGCCGTGACCGGTTTGAATTCGCCGTGCGCAAAGCGCGGAGAAATATCTGCGGCCTCCTTCGCGATCTCCTCGGCGGCGCGGCGCGAGAAGACAAGCGCTTCCAGCAGGCTGTTGCTCGCGAGGCGGTTGTTGCCGTGAACGCCGGTATGGGCGCATTCGCCGCAGGCATAGAGCCGGTCGATGCGCGTCTGTGCATTCACGCCGACATCAATGCCGCCCATGAGATAGTGCTGGCAGGGATAGATCGGGACAGGCTCCTTCGTCAGATCATAGCCCTGCTCCAGCAGCTTCTGGTAGATCTTCGGGAATCTTGCGCGCACCTTTTCCGGCTCCTCATGCGTGATATCCAGCCAGAAATCCTGCGAGCCGGTGCGCTGGCTTTCGAGAATGATCGCGTGCGAGACAACGTCACGCGGCGCAAGCTCCAGACGGTCGTCATAGCGGTGCATGAAGCGCTCCATATTGCAGTTGCGCAGATAGGCGCCCTCGCCGCGGACGGCCTCGGAGATCAGGAAGCATTCGCGGGTATGCTTATTGTTGAATGCGGTCGGGTGGAACTGGATCAGGCTGAGATTTTTGATGCGCGCACCCAGCTCATAGGCGATGCGGATGCCGTCACCGGTCGCGATGGCGGAATTCGTTGTGTATTCATAGACACGGCCGATGCCGCCGGTCGCGAGAATGAGAAAATGACAGTCCACAGAGGAAAGCGCGCCGTCGCGCAGCAGCTCGACCGAAAAGCCGGTCTCGGTCTGCACGGCGCGGCTCATGACCGTGAATTCGGAGATCGTCACATTCGGGAGATTCCGCACCTGTGCGAGCAGGCCGCGGAGGATCTCTGCGCCGGTCGAATCGCGGTAATGGAAGATGCGTCTGCGGCAGTGGCCGCCCTCCAGCGTGCGGTCATAGTCGCCGTCCTCATTTTTGTCGAATTCGACGCCGTATTCGACGAGCTGTTCGATATCCTGCGCAGCCTCGGAAACAAGGATCTGTAAGGTTTTCGGGTTATTGGTAAATGCGCCGGCAATGCGGGTGTCATTGGCGTGCAGCTCAATGTTGTCGCCGGGGGAATTCCAGACGCCGGCAATACCGCCCTGTGCGAGTGCGGAATTGCAGAGCGTCGCCTCCCGCTTTGCCAGCAGAAGGACGCGGAGATTTGACGGCAGATGCAGTGCGGCATAGCAGCCCGCGGCACCGGCCCCGGCAATGACTACATCATAATTTTTTTCAAGACTCACCATAACAGCGGCTCCTTTTTGCAATGATATACCTATTATAGCACATTATGTCGGAAAGTGCAATGGATACAAATATTTTTTCCGGCAAAATCTAAAGAAAATCTTAATCTGATTTTCCTTGCATTACCTGCCGCACTGTGATATAATGAAGAAAAAAGAACAGGAGGATTCAGTCATGAAACGGAAAAAGGATTCCGGCAGGATTCTTTTCGGAGTCTGCTGTGCAGGCTATATCATCTTCATGCTGGTGATTCTTTATGTGAAGCCCTTCGAGGGGCTGTCTTACACGATCACAGAAGTTCAACGAAAAGGCTACTGGGAAACGGTGCGCAGTCATACAGATTTTCAGTTGTTTGAATCAATCTTTCCGTTGGTGAACTATGTCTTTTTTATCCTGCTTTTTATACCGGCCGGCATTCTTCTGCCGTTTTATTCAAAGAAGTATCGGAGGCTGCTGCCGTTTTTCCTGACATCGCTGCTGTTGGTTTTATTTGTGGGAATCTCGCGGCTGCTCAGTTTGCTCGGCTATTTTATTGCGGATGAAATTCTGATGAATCTGTTGGGATGTCTGTACGGCTGGCTGATTTTCAAGATCTTTTACGGCATTTTAAGACTGTATCTTAAAAAGAAATAAAACCAGGTTTTGCTTTCCCCATTCTGAATTGCTCCGCAATGCAAAAACACTTGCAATAATATCCGCAATGTGTTATAATATACAGGAGGTTCGGGACACCGGTTCCTTGACCGGATATCTGCCGTCTCCCGCTTTCCGTGAGAATGTGCAGTCAAACAGGGGAATCATTATGATCGAAAGAAAGAACGACCGCCGCACGGTGAAAACGCGCAGGGCGATCTGTGATGCGTTTGCGGAGCTGCTGACCGAAAAGAAGCTGCATAAGATCACTGTGCAGGAGATCGCGGACAAGGCCGATATCAACCGCGTGACATTCTATAAGCATTATCTCGATGTCTATGATCTGTATGACAAGATCGAGGAGGAGCTGCTGATCGAGCTGGGACTGCTGATGCTTGCGCTGAATGAAGCCGATGCGGATTCGTTCTATTCCTGCCTGATCGAATATATCCATACGCATCAGATCGTATTCCGGATGATGTTCAGTCCGAACGGCACGAACAGCCTGCGGGAGAAATTCAGCCAGATGATGGAGGGCATTTTCCAGACGCTGCTCAGTGAACAGCAGGAGCGGGATCCCGTTGACAGGAGCATCAGCTATTTCAGCTGCTACCGGACGCAGGGCTGCATTGCGATCATTGAAAAATGGGTGCGGAACGGACTTGCGGAGCCGAAGGAGTTTGTCATCAGAATGCTGACGGATCTCGACCGGAATACCGAAAAGCTGATCGGGAATGTATAAAATCTGCATATCAAACAGCCGGTGCATTTCAGGGCGAATGCACCGGCTGTTTTTTGTTTCATGCGGCATCAATAGCCGTCGTAGGAGAAAGAGCCGTACTGGATCGCATAATTCTCATCGGTATAATAATACAACAGTTCATTGTTTTCGGTGTCTGTCGAGCCGTATTCCTTATGCCACAGCTCTGAAAATGTTTCATCATCCGCTATGTATTCAGGATGCTCATGCACCTGCGTATAGGCCGATGTGATGACATAATCCTGAACGGGGTAATCGTCCTCTGCGGCACGCGCTTCGTCAGTCATCAGGAAAAAGGAAAGATCACTCCTGCCCAGCACATAGGTCGGGTCGATGTGGTAATTCTTTCCGTTCAGCCGGATATAAGACCAGCGGTGCGGCGACTGATCGTAGGCGCGTGTGCCGGACATGACTGTCGCCTGAACGCCTGCCTGCGTCAGCAGGAAGGAATACGCCTGCGAGACCTCCTGACAGATGCCTCTGTGTTCATACAGCACATGACAGGCGGACAGAGCATTGGCATCCGTATTGCTGTGCTCCAGCTCATGGTCATAGGTATAGGTATCGGCAAAATACAGATACAGCGCCAGCGCTTTTTCAAAATCGGAATCGGCATCTGCCAGCACCTCATTGAGAATGCGCTCCGTTGTATCTGACAGCTTCTGAACGGCCTGCTCAAATTCCTCCCGCGAAACGGTATAGGTGAAATGCGCGATTCCGTCCGTGACGCAGTGGTTTCTGTCATACGGATAATCGACAAGATTCTGTACGGCGGGAAAGCAGAGATGCGGGAACTGTCCGAGCACCCAGTCAAATGTCTCCTGATCCGGACAGGCGAAGGTGTCCTCGCCGGCCAGCATCGCATCCACAAAATTGCACCATGTCTGACACATGGTCTCACCGAAAATTTCCTCCATATAGACAGAGTATGCCTTCGGATCGAATGTATAATGTACGGGCGCTGCTTCGGGCGCGGCGGCAGTCGTTTCCGGCTGTGTTTCCGGCTGCGTTTCCGGCGGCGCTGTTTCCGTAACGGCAGCGGTCGTTTCCGGTGCGGATGACTGCGCCTGTGAAGGTGCGGCGGATTCGCTGCATCCGGTCAGCAGGGCGCAGAGCACTGCTGCGGCAGCAGTCAGACGAAATGCAGATAATATCGTTTTCATAGAACGGTCAAGCCTCCGTGAAAGATCATTGACTCAGTATACCACGGTTATGTGTTTCTGTCAAGCGACGGCAGCTTCCTGATCACGTAAGCGTATTTGCAGGCCAGTACGCGCCGCACGGCATCATTCAGTACCGTTTCGGAGATCGTGCCGTTCTGCACGGCAGAAAGCACCTCATCCCGCAGCGCCGGATAGTTCGCGCTTCTTCCGATCGCGATCAGGTCATTGCCGCAGAGAATTGCCTGCACTGCCGCCGTCCGGCCGTCAGTATACTGCATGACCGCGCCCATTGTCAGCGCATCGGTCACGCTCAGACCGGAATAATGCAGCTCGTCCCGCAGAAGCTGATGCACCGGCGCAGAGATCCCGCCGCCGGCAGGAAAGCACAGCGCGGTCAGTATCATACCGGTTATCCGGTTTCTTTTTTTCATGCGATCACCTCCCGATCGGATAAGGTGCATCATGTACTGTTCCGGACGGTCGCCAGATGTCCCGGCATGGAGCCGATCAGAATCTTCCGGCTCTCATCGTCCCAGCAGAAATAGATCCGGATCAGCTCCTCGGCGTGAATGCCGTGCTTGATATGCTGATCGAGCGTATACTGACTGCTGCCGACCGTGACTGTATAATCCGTGCGGTGCATTCGCATGGCTTCCTTGCCGCAGAACTGAATATCCCAGTGATTGCGCTCGGCAAAGAGCGTGAGCATATCACCGGAGAGCTCCTGCCGCCGGTACCGCGCATAAGCCGCGAGATAGACGATCCCGTCGCACAGCACATTGAGATCGAGCCGGCTGCTGTATTTCCGCAGCTCGCTCTGCGCTCTTGGTGCGATGATGATATCATCCGCGTAATTCGCCTTTGCCCAGTCGGAGACATCGTTTTTATCCTTCGGAAAGAGCGTGACCGTTTCGAGCATCTGCCGGTAGAACTGCACATATTCCGCACCGCGCCGGTAGGCCTCATCCTTCTGCGCGGCCTGCTCTGCGAGTGCCTGATATGCGGCTTCCTTTTCCTCCAGCGCACCGGTCAGCGCTTCGATCCGCTTCTGTGCGATGCGGAGCGCCTCGGCGGTCTGCTGCATATCGGTCTGCTGCTGCGACAATGCCTGTATCTGCGCCTTCAGCTCGTCCTTTTCCTGCTGAAAGATCGCGCATTTTTCCTCCAGCGAGCTGGTCTGATGCCGCTTGACATGATAATCCTTCAGCTTGGCATCGGAGTAAAACAGCACATCGCCGAAGCTGTATGCGGCGCGCTTCTGCATCTCAATGACATTGCTGCGGAGCCGGTCGGTGAAGCCCTCCGGATCATCACGAAAATTCTCATAGGGGAATGTTTCGGCGGCAAGCTGCCGCGGAATGATCATGATATCGCCGGAACCAACGGAAATGCGCGTTTTATTCCCGATCTGCCGGAAGCAGCTTTCGTCGGCGAATACGACGATCGCAAATCCGGTGAGATCCGATGCGAGACCGTTATAGTCGATCACAGGCAGCTTTGTCCGGACTGCTGCGGTCTGTGCAGCAGCGGCGGGCTTTCTGGATCTCGGCTTCTGCTGCTTTGCATTCTGCACGATGAAGCCGGTTTTTTTGCCGGATTCGATGCTGACCGCCGGATCCGTTTCGGGATCCGGCTGTGAGAATCCGGAGAGACTGTATTTGCCGGATGGCACTGCGGAAAGCACCGGCGGCAGCGCGGCCGGCTGCTGACGGGTCTCCGTTTTGCTGTCGGCGATCAGTACGATCGGCAGACTGCGGCCGGTATCCGTGAGGACGGAGAGAAAGCGTTCCAGATTGGCTTTGCTGCGAATCTCAAGCGGTTTGCCGTTCAGTGTCCAGCCGGCGTGCTGCAAACGCAGCAGCGGATTATCGATCAGCGCCTTGATGAGCCGCGGGCGGAACACCTCACATTGCTCCGAGGTATCCGCTGGCTCGGAGCAGACCGTCCGGACGCCGATCTGCACGCTGTTTTCCTGCTTCCGGAAGGCGATCTCCGTCGTGAAGGAGCGGCCGTTGACGGCTGCACGCGCACGCGGCGTTCCTGCATTGGCGCCCATATCCGGCTCTGCCATGCGGAATGACCAGACGCCGAGCGTGTCGATATACACAATGTCGATCTGGAAGCCGTTGTTGTAGCTGAATGAGGTCAGTGCATCGGCGGAAAAGGATGCATACTGCTCCGGCTCCGGCGCGAGGAACGCCTCCGGCAGATCGGTGAAATCCCGCAGTCTTGACCGCAGCCAGCGCAGGGTTTCCAGAATGCAGATCCGGAATATTTCATCGGCGGAGCAGGCTCCGGAATCCGCTTCGGCAAAAAACTGATAGGTCGGATAGCTTTTGAGTGCCTGTATTTTTGTCGTGATATATGACATTTGCTTCAGCTCCTTTCAGGGATCAGTGCAGTGTTTCGGGCTCCGCCTCCCGGATGAGTCCGTACTGTCTGTAAAACCGTGTGATATCCGCATCCGTCCGCACCAGCTCCGCATAGCGCAGTCTGCGCGTTTTTTTATCGTAGAAGCCGATGGTGCGCTCACCGGTGCAGATGCTTTCCTCCATGCGGATATCATCTGCCGTGAACGGCTCCGGGACCGGCTGCGGCTTTTCACGCCGGAACAGCGACATGATGCTCACTCCTTTGTTGATTTGATGTGTCTGCTTCTGCCGCGAAGCTTCATGCGCTTTCGGCATTTCTCACATTTATTATAGCACATCGGCGTGCAAATTTCAACCTTTGGAGCCCAAAAGCACCGCCGCAGAAAATCTGCCGCAGGGTATTGACAAAACTTTCACAATGTGCTATAATAACGACAATGAAATGAACAAAGGCGTTCATTCGGATACACGGGATTCGTGTCTCCGGATGGGCGCCCTTTTTGTTTGCAAGGAGGAATTTGAGATGATCCCACTGGAAGGGCAGGTACGCATTCCGTCGGGCTGTGCGGTCTCCGCGATGATCTCCCGCGACGGCAGACGCATGAACGGCGAAAGCATCATTGAAAGCATGGTGCCGATGCACGACCGCTCCAACGGTCTCGGCGGCGGCTTTGCAGCCTACGGCATTTATCCGGAATACAAGGATTTCTATGCGCTGCACATCTTCTTCAATGACCGGCAGTGTCAGAGCGAATGCATGACGCTGCTGCGCGAGTATTTTGAGATCGTGCAGGACGAGCATATCAAGGTGCGGAAGATGCCGCAGATCACCGATGAGCCGATCATCCGGCGCGTATTCGTTTCGCCGATGCAGTCCGTCCTGCGGCATTTGCAGATCGACGAAAAGGAGCTTGTCGTCCGCATTGTCAACCGCATCAACGCGCAGCTTGACGGCAGCTATGTCTTTTCCTGCGGCAAAAATATGGGCGCATTCAAGGCGGTCGGCTTTCCGGAGGATGTCGGCAGATATTACCGGCTTGAGGAATACGAAGCCTACTGCTGGACGGCGCACGGCAGATATCCGACGAATACGCCGGGCTGGTGGGGCGGCGCGCATCCGTTCTGTATGCTCGATTATTCGATCGTCCATAACGGCGAAATTTCGTCCTATGACGCGAACCGCCGCTTCATCGAAATGTACGGCTACAAATGTACCCTGCAAACCGATACCGAGGTCATCACCTATATTGCGGATTATCTGCTGCGGCGGCAGGGGCTGACGCTCGAAGAAACGGCTGCGGTCATCGCTGCGCCGTTCTGGTCAACGATCGACGCAAAGCCCGAAGCCGAAAAGCAGATGTATACCTATCTGCGGAATGTCTTTCCGAGCCTGCTGGTCACGGGGCCGTTCTCGATCATCCTCGGCTTTGAGGGCGGACTCATGGCGCTCAATGACCGCCTGAAGCTGCGGTCGATGGTCGTCGGCGAACAGGGCGATATGGTCTATATCGCAAGCGAGGAGGCCGCGATCCGTGTCATGGCGCCGGATATTCAGAATATTTGGTCGCCCGCCGGCGGTGAGCCGGTCATTGTTCGGGTAAAGGAGGGAGCGTTTTGAATTTCTATCCGGAATTTGAAGTCGTGCGCAATGACAGCCGCTGCATCCGCTGCCGTGTGTGCGAGCGGCAGTGTGCCAATGAAGTGCATTGGTATGATGAGGACGGCAAGGTCATGCTTTCCGATGAATCGAAATGCGTCAACTGTCAGCGCTGCGTGACGCTCTGCCCGACAAGGGCGCTCAAGATCGTCAAGAGCGACTGCCGCCTGCGCGAGAATGCCAATTACTCCGATCAGACGATCAAGGAGATCTACCGGCAGGCGGAGACCGGCGGTTTGCTGCTCTCGTCTATGGGCAATCCGAATCCGCTGCCGGTCTACTGGGATAAAATTCTCATCAATGCCTCGCAGGTCACGAATCCGCCGATCGACCCGCTGCGTGAGCCGATGGAAACACGCGTGTTCCTCGGCAAAAAGCCGGAGCGCATCACGCGCAATCCCGACGGGACACTGGACACAAGGCTTGCGCCGCAATTAACGCTCAGTATGCCGGTGATGTTCTCCGCGATGAGCTACGGCTCGATCAGCTATAACGCCCACGCGAGCCTTGCAAGAGCCGCCGAAGCGCTCGGCATCTGCTATAACACCGGCGAGGGCGGTCTGCATGAGGATTTCTACCGGTACGGCAAAAATACGATCGTGCAGGTCGCATCCGGCAGATTCGGCGTACACAAGGATTATCTCGAAGCGGGCGCTGCGATCGAGATCAAAATGGGACAGGGCGCAAAGCCCGGCATCGGCGGTCATCTGCCCGGTACAAAGGCGGTCGGCGATGTCTCCAAAACGCGTATGATCCCGGAGGGGAGCGATGCGATCTCGCCCGCGCCGCATCACGATATTTATTCGATCGAGGATCTGCGGCAGCTCGTCTTCTCGCTGAAGGAGGCGACCGAATACCGCCTGCCGGTCATCGTCAAGGTCGCGGCGGTGCATAATATCGCGGCGATAGCAAGCGGCATTGCGCGCTCCGGCGCGGATATCATCGCGATTGACGGCTTCCGCGGCGGCACCGGCGCAGCACCGACGCGCATCCGCGACAATGTCGGCATTCCGATCGAGCTGGCGCTGGCCGCAGTCGATAAGCGGCTGCGCGATGAGGGCATCCGCAACAATGTTTCGATCGTCTGCGGCGGCTCGGTGCGGTCTGCGGCGGATGTGGTCAAGGCGATCGCGCTCGGCGCAGATGCCTGCTATATTGCGACAGCGGCCTGTCTCGCAATGGGATGTCATCTCTGCCGGAGCTGCCATACCGGTAAATGCAACTGGGGCATTGCGACGCAGCGCCCCGATCTGGTCAAGCGTCTGAATCCGGATATCGGCTCGCAGCGGCTCATCAATCTCATGGACGCATGGCGGCATGAGATCAAGGAGCTGATGGGCGGCATGGGCATCAATTCGATCGAAGCACTGCGCGGAAACCGGCTGATGCTGCGCGGTGTCGGACTGACCGAAAAGGAGCTTGCAATTCTCGGCATCTCTCATGCAGGCGAATAAAGCGGGGGCGTGAAGTATGAAACGAATCTATGTGAAAGAGCAGTGGTGCCTCGGGTGCCATTTGTGCGAATACAACTGTGCATTTGCCAATTCCGGCATGACGGATATGGTCAAGGCGCTGCGCGGGAAGCAGATCTATCCGCGCATTCAGGTCGAGACCGGCGCGGACGGCGTGACCTATGCGGTCTCCTGCCGGCACTGCACCGATCCGCTCTGCGTGAAAAGCTGCATTGCGGGCGCACTCTCCAAAAAGGACGGCGTCATTGAGATCGACCATGAAAAATGCGTCGGCTGCCTGACCTGCGTGCTGGTCTGTCCATACGGCGCGGTCATTGAGGACGGCAGCGGCGTCGCGCAGAAATGTGAACTTTGCATGAAGAATTCATGCGGCGCACCGGCCTGTGTCAAGGGATGTCCGAACGGCGCGATCGTGTATGAGGAGCGGGGTGAAGCGAAATGAAGCGTTATGTTATCATTGGCAACGGACGGGTGGTACCCGCTTCCATTATGAATCGCATCCGTTCCTGCTGCCAATTCAGAGGTGATTGTTTATGAAGCGTTATGTTATCATTGGCAACGGACGGGCAGTGCCCGCTTCCATTATGAATCGCATCCGTTCCTGCTGCCAATTCAGAGGTGATTGTTTATGAAGCGTTATGTTATCATTGGGAATGGTACGGCGGCAGCGGGATGCATCGAAGGCATCCGTTCCGCCGATGCAGAGGGCAGCATCACGGTGATCTCTGCGGAAAATTATCCGGTCTACTGCCGCCCGCTGATCTCCTATTATCTGGAAAAGAAAACCGATCTGCGGCGCATGCATTACCGTGCGGATTCGTTCTATGCGGACAATCATGCGGATGTCAGATACGGCATACAGGCGACCGGGATCGACGCAGCTGCGAAGGAGATCATGCTGGATAACGGCGGGAAGCTGCCGTATGACGCGCTCTGTGTCTGCACGGGCTCCGCACCGTTTATCCCGCCGATGCAGGGGCTTGAAACGGTACAGAACAAATTCCCGTTCATGACGATCGACGATGCGCTTGCACTCGAAAAGGCCGTCACGCCGGAGAGCCGTGTGCTGATCATCGGCGCGGGACTCATCGGTCTGAAATGTGCGGAGGGTCTGCACGGGCGCGTGCAGCAGATCACGGTCTGCGATCTCGCACCGCGTGTGCTGTCGTCGATCCTCGATGACAAATGCGCCGCGATGATGCAGAAGCATCTCGAAGCAAACGGCATCCGCTTTCTGCTCGGCACGAGCGCGCAGTCTTTCAGCGGAAACAGCGCCGTCATGCAGAACGGCGAGACCGTGGATTTTGATGTGCTGGTGCTGGCGGTCGGTGTCCGTGCGAATACGGCGATCGTCAAAAATGCGGGCGGCAGTGTCGGCCGCGGCATTCTCGTCGATGACGCTTGCAGGACAAATCTGCCGGATGTGTACGCGGCGGGCGACTGCACCGAGTATCACGATATCTCGTCCGATTCGGTTAAGGTCATGGCGCTGATGCCGAATGCGTATATGCAGGGGCATACTGCGGGCGTCAATATGGCGGGCGGCGCGGCACTCTTTGACAATGCGATCCCGATGAACTCAATCGGATTTTTCGGGCTGCACTGTCACACCGCAGGCTCTCAGCCGGAGGGCTGCGAAATGTACGAAGAAGCGGACGATTCCCATATCAAACGGCTTTTTGTCAGGGACGGCAGACTGGTCGGCTTCATGCTGATCGGCCATATGCACCGGACAGGCATTTATACCGCGCTGATCCGGAACCGGACGCCGCTTTCGGAGGTCGATTTTGCGCGGCTGAAGATCGAGCCGCAGCTTGCGGCATTGAGTGCGGAATACCGGGATCATGTGCTGAAGGGAGCGGTCTGAATGGAACTGAATGTATCACAAATGGGATTTTCGGAGGTCAATGAACAGATGCGGCAGACCGCCGACAGCGAGATCACGCTGTCGGGCTGCATCGGGCAGCGGTTTCTCGCGGCCGGCACCTCCGGCAAATATGTGCGCATCCACGGCATCGCGGGCAATGCGCTCGGCGCCTATCTCAACGGCTCGGTGATCGAGACCTTCGGCAATGCGCAGGACGCCGTCGGCGATACGATGAACGGCGGCGAGATCATCGTTCACGGCAGCATCGGCGATGCGGCGGGCTATGCGATGCGCGGCGGAAAGATCTTCGTGCAGGGCAATGCGGGCTACCGCGCCGGCATTCACATGAAGGCCTATCAGGACAAGGTTCCGGTCATGGTGATCGGCGGCAGGACAGGCAGCTTTCTCGGTGAATATCAGGCGGGCGGCATCATCGTTGTGCTGGGACTTTCCGGCGGCGAGCGCCCGATCGTCAGCAATTTCCCCTGCACCGGAATGCACGGCGGAAAGCTGTTCCTGCGCTCGGAATGCGCCGGCATCCACTTCCCGCATCAGGTGCATCACCGCATCGCATCCACGGAGGAGCTTGCGGAGATCCGCAGCTATGTCGAGGAATACTGTGCGCATTTCGGCGGCAGTGCCGATGAGATCCTGAATGCGCCGTTCACGCTGGTCACACCGGACAGCGGCAATCCCTATAAGCAGATGTATGTTGCAAACTGAGGTGCGCAGGATGACGAAATATATATTTGTCACGGGCGGTGTTGTGTCGGGGCTCGGCAAGGGCATCACGGCGGCATCGCTCGGTCGGCTGCTCAAATCCCGCGGGCTCAAGGTCGCCGCGCAGAAGCTCGATCCGTATATCAATGTCGATCCCGGCACGATGAGTCCCTATCAGCACGGCGAGGTCTATGTCACCGAGGACGGCGCCGAGACCGATCTCGACCTCGGTCACTATGAGCGCTTCATCGACGAGG
>DGSY01000147.1 GCA_002394125.1 Ruminococcus sp. UBA4350 | reverse complement strand
GTGTCGGTCAAAGTGGAAGCTGTCAGAGATTACTACCCGATCATTGAACATAAAAAGAAAGGATGAATGTGATGCCGAAGGGAATCAAGAAGCGGACTGCCGCGACGGTTCGCGCAGAAATGGAGAAGCAGTCGACTGCGATCAACGATATGCGTGCGGCGATTCGGAAAGCGAAAGAGGATTATGAAAGCAAAGTCAGGCAGATGCGCTCCGACCTGAACGCGAGAGAAAAGCAGCTCGGTGTGCTCCAGAAGGAGTACAGGCAGCTGATGCAGGACGAGCAGAGAGAAGCCCTTTCCGCGATGATGTTCAACGGCGATTTGTCTCCGAGCGACATCAATGCCGCGCTCAATGCGCTGAGCGTTTTGTTCTCAGGTCATGGCGATAAAACGGCGGCAATTCAGCGCCTGCAAGCGATCGCAGATGAGCAGGATAATTCCGCGATCTCGAATCTGGTCAGCGAGATCGGCAATGAAAACGGGTAAGGAAGGGGTCTGGGGCTTTGCCTCAGCTGCGGAGCAGTAAGAATAGCCTTCTGGATTTTGAATCCGGCCCGATTCAGTAGTGGATGCGCAAGTGTCCGCTACTGACATTGGGTGAACATAGGTGCTAAAGTACCGAAACGGTAGGTCAGGTGAGAAAGAGAGGGGGAAACACACATGGAAAGGTTTAGTATCAGCTTTACGCTTGGAAAAGCGAGCGCGGCGCACGGTGCAAATGTCAATCATAACAACAGAAAGTTCCTCGCGGACAACATCAATTCGGCGGAGACTTCAAAAAACATCAGCTATAAGATGCAAACGGTCGAAAGCGCCTATGAGGAACTGTTCGGAGAAGCAGTCAGAGAGTATAACGAGAAGCAAAAACGCCCTTGCCGCCGGATTGCAGACTACTATTCGCACATTGCAAACGGACATCGGGAGGAGCCATTCTATGAAGCGGTTGTGCAGTTTGGTGATTGCCGGACGGTGCAGCCGGGTACGCAGCGGTGGTATGCGGCGCAGACAATGCTCAATGATTACATGAGAGATTTTGAAAAGCGCAATCCAAATCTTTTCGTTTTCAATGCAGTCATGCATCTGGATGAAGCCTCGCCGCACCTGCATATTGACTTCATCCCGTTCTATACGAAAGAACGGCAGCGCGGATTGAAAAAGGGCGTGTCGATGCGGGCAGCTTTGATTGAGCAAGGATTCGTCCCGGAGAACAACGGGAAAAATCAGCTGACCTTGTGGGAGGAATCGGAGCGCAAAGAAATGGAGTACATTCTGCATCGTCGCGGATTCCTGCGCGAGGACAAGCACGCCGACTATGCGCACATGAGCGTCGGGGAGTACAAGGCATTGCAGGATTCCCGCCGCATGGAAACATTGCTCCGGCAGACACAGACGGTTTCAAAAAACGAGGCGACCAGAATGGAGGTCTATCGGCTGAAAGAAGAATTGCAGGCATCACAGCAGACAATCAGGCAGCTTGAACAGGAAAAGGAATCAGAGTATAAGATGTTCTTCTACGCGACCGATGATAAGCAGGCATATGTGATGCAGCAGTTGGAGCAAATGGGTATCCCGTTCCGCGAGACAGAGAATGGCTTTGAAGCGCAGGAATGCTACATGAAAACGATTCGCAGCATCGAAAGCCACTATCATGCGCAGCCAGTTTCTCATCGGGAACAGCTCCGGGAAGACATTGACCGCTGCCTGACGCGGGCGACCGGTTTCAACGACTTTCTGAAAAGACTGCACGATGAAGGGTACAGTATCAAGCAGGGAAAATATCTCGCGGCAAAGCCTTGGCACGGCGAACGGTATATCCGGTTCAAGTCACTCGGAGAGCATTACACAGAAGCATCTTTGCGCGGCTTGCTCGGTGAAAAGCTGGCATTTGAAAAGAAGCTGGCTGCGAAAATCGAAGAAGCCAAAACAAAGCAGTTCCCAAAAGTTATGGTGCTGTTGACGGCAAGAAGATATATGGATTCGTTCATTACATACCGGCTTCCGGTGCGTAAGCTGTGGCAGGATAGACCGCTCACATGGGTGAACGATGCAGAGCTCGACAAGCTGTCCGCTCTGAATGCCGCACTTAACAACGGCGAAACGGTTGATTCTTTCCGCCGCCGGTTCCATGAATTGACGGAGCAGGAGAAAGCGGCGGAGCGGGCAATCGAGCACATGATCTATATGGGCGAGCGTGACACGAAAAAGCTAACAGAAGCCCGCGCACATCATGACGAAATCAAAGCCGCGCAGAAAGACGCAGCCGAAAAACTGGAAATGATCGAGAAGATCATGAATGGAACCTATATGCAGGATATGCTTAACAAGTTCAGCGAGCGGAAACGCTCGGAGGTTGTGCCGAATGGATACTACAACGCAAATACGGGGGTGAGAAGAAGATGAATCCGCACGAATTTTGCATAACAGACCAACCTGAAACCGATAATAGACTGAGAAAGGGGCTGGCAGAATTTGCTGATTTACAACAGAGAACCGCAGGGATTCATCGAAGTGTGGATGACGAACGAGGAGCAGGAGACAATCGACCGCAAGGAGCTGACCGCGCAGATCTTGGAAGATGCCGGTCATCCGAAGAAGTGCAAGGTGGTCTATTTCCTTTCAGGCAGTGCCAATCTGACCGAGTGCATGAGCAGTCTGCTGCGTAAAAATGTGAGGACATGAGATTTGTGTACTTTGCCGATTGCATTTTGACACTGCTTATGTTACAATGATGTTAGCATATATCAGAATAATATAATAACATTGTATGAAAGGAGACCAACATGGGCGACCAACTGCACATCGCCGGTTACTGCCGCATCTCAGTCGATGACGAGCTTGACCGCGACAACACCTCGATCGAGAACCAGAAAGCGATCATCGCGGACTATGTGAGCAAAAAGTTTCCGGCGGCAGACCTCGATTTCTACGAGGACCGCGACCGCTCTGGCTACACCTTTGAGCAGCGCGAGGGCTATCAGGTATTGCGGCGGAAGATGATGCGCCACGAGTACGACATTCTTATCATCAAGGACTTTTCACGCTTCTCCCGCCGCAACAGCAAAGGTCTGGTTGAGCTGGAAGATCTGCGCGATGCCGGAATGCGCATCATCTCGATCGGGGACAGCATCGACTATCCGACCTTTGACGATTGGACGGCGATCCAGTTCCGGTTCCTCATCAACGAGATGCCGGTCACAGATACCTCAAAAAAGGTGCGTTCGGTTGTGAAGCGGCGGCAGGAGGAAGGACGCTGGATCTGCGCGGTTCCCTACGGCTACATCATGACGAACAGCAAGACGATGCAGTTTGAAGTGGATGAACCCGCCGCAGAGGTTGTGCGCGAGATCTTCCGGCTCTACAGCGAGGGCTGGGGCTACAAACGCATCGCCAATTATCTGACCGATCAGCATATTCCCACGCCGCGCATGGCGGAAAAGGAACGCCGTGAGGCACAGGGCGAGGAATGCACCTTGCGCGGGAAACCGGAATGGAGCCTTGTCACGGTCAGCGAAATTCTGCGCAATGACTTCTATATCGGCACGCTGCGGCAGGGCAAATACCGCCGCAAGAAGATCAACGGCAGCGACATGAAGCTGCAAGAGACCGATCACCTTGTATTCGAGGACAATCACACGCCGATTGTCGATTACAAGCTGTTTGCGGGCGTGCAGGAGCAGATTGCACAGCGCACGCGCTCCAATTACCGCGGCGTGAAGAAGTATGACAATGTGTATTCGGGCTATTTGTACTGCGGCGACTGCGGCAGTCCGATGTTCTCCATGAGCCGCGCCGATCTCGCACCGGCATACCGCTGCGGAACCTATCACAGACGCGGCAGCAAGGCGTGCAGCTCGCATCATACCCGCGTGGATATGCTGGACGGACTGCTCAAAGCGTTCATTCAGAAGGTCAAGGAGAACTCCGAGACAATGCTTGAAAAATTGCAGGAATCCATTGACCGCGAACGCAATGAGACCTCATCGAGCAAGTCAGTTGTCGAGGTACTGAATCAGCAGATCGAGGATACCCGCGCCGAGATCAAGATGCTTGCCCGGCAGCACGTCCGCGACATTGCCAAGCACCCGGAGCGCGAGGATATGCTCGAAGAAATCTACACGGAGCAGATCGACGAGCTGACGCTCCGCATCGAGGGGCTGCGCAATCAGATGCAGCTTGCCGCCGACAAGCACAACATGATCGTCAATGTCAACCGCACCGCGAAAACGGTCATGGAAGTGTTTGACACGATTCTCAGCAAGGACAGCCTGACGAAAGCCGATGTCGATTTTATCATTGAGCGCATCACGGTCTATGAAGATCACATCGACATCAAGCTGCGTCCGGACATTGATATGCTGCTGAAAACCGGCACGATGCCGGAGCGGAATTACGAGGAGAACGCCGTAAATTTTCCAGATGACATTGAGAAATCCAAAGAATCGTCACAATTTGCCGTTGTTACGACAAGCACCGGCAAAAATCTCAGTGTCAATGTTTTCAGTGACGGCGACCCCCTCGAAATATACACGAGTCCGGAGGGCGAGGTGATCTTCCGGAAATACTCCGCGCTCGGCGAGATGAGCGAAAATGCGGCGCAGGTCGCGGAGATCATGCAGCGGCTTGCGGGCTGCGCGGTATTGGTTTTCGACCGTGACCATGTTGTTGCGGTGAGCGGCACGCAGAAGCGGGAATTTCAGGAGCGGCGTGCTTCGCAGGAGCTGGAGGAGCTGATGGAATCCCGCGGCAGCTACTATGCAAAGGCGCAGGATTCCGAGCATCTGCGGCCGGCGGCCGATCTGCCGCGAACTGCATTCGCCTGCCTGCCGATTCTGACATCGGGCGATGTCACCGGCGCGGTCGCATTTCTGGATGCCGCAGAGCCGGCGGCAAAGACCGTTCCGACCGATTTGCAGCGTTCGCTTATCACGGCAGCAGCGCAATTTCTGGGCAGACAGATGGAAGCATAACACGGGGCAGCGGGAACCGACTGAAACACGGCTCCCGCTGTCCGTCTGTTCGGAGCAGTTTTGCTTTGTTTTATGGATTGATACCAAAATGCCCGCATGAATCCACGAAAATTCGGTATTCTGCCCCCTTTGCAAAAACGGAAAAATATGTTATAATGTCTGTGTGTGCAAAATGGTTGTTGCATTGCGGCTCTGGCCGCACAGAGGAAAGGAATGAATGAACCATGCAATCCGACATGACAAAAGAAAACGCGCTCTATGCGCTCTGGTGCGAGAATGCGACGGAGGACGCTGATCTGACTGCTGAGCTTGAGGCAATCCGCGGCGATCAGGATGCGATCCGTGAACGGTTTTACAAGGATCTCGAATTCGGCACGGGCGGACTGCGCGGCGTTCTGGGTGCCGGCACGGGCAGAATGAATATTTATACGGTTCGCCGTGCAACGCAGGGACTTGCGAACTATGTCAAAGAGTCCTTTGCAAATCCGAGCGTTGCGATCTCCTATGACAGCCGCATCAAATCCGATACATTTGCGCGTACCGCTGCCGCTGTTCTGGCTGCTAACGGCATCCGCGTACATATTTATAAAGAGCTGATGCCGACACCGATGGCTTCCTTCGCTGTCCGCAGACTCGGCTGCTCCGCCGGCATTATGATTACGGCGAGCCACAATCCCGCAAAATATAACGGCTACAAGGTCTACGGCGCTGACGGCTGCCAGATCACGCTCGATGTTGCAAATACCGTCATCGGCAAGATCAATGCGGTCGATCTGTTCCGCGATGTGCAGATCTGCGATTATGACGAAGCAGTCAAAACCGGTATGATCTCCTATATCGGGCAGGATGTGATCGAGGAATATTTTACAAATGTGCTGGCACAGGGCATCCACACCGATATCTGCCCGACCAGCGGCCTGAAGATCGTTTATACACCGCTCAACGGCACGGGCAACAAGCCGGTGCGCGAGATTCTGAAGCGGATCGGCATCAGCGATGTGACCGTTGTGCCGGAGCAGGAGCTGCCGGACGGCAACTTCACGACCTGCCCGTATCCGAATCCGGAGATCCGCGAGGCACTGGAATACGGCCTGCGTCTCTGCGATCAGGTGAAGCCCGATCTGCTGCTTGCAACGGATCCGGACTGCGACCGTGTCGGCATTGCCGTTCCGGACGGCAAGGGCGGCTATGCGCTGTTCTCCGGCAATGAGGTCGGCGCGATGCTGCTGAAATATATCTGCGAGGAGCGCACCAAGCTCGGCACGATGCCGAAGGATCCGATCGCGGTCAAGACGATCGTCACGACCGACCTCGTCAAGCCGATCGCCGAGGAATACGGCGTGCAGCTGATCGACGTGCTGACGGGCTTTAAGTTCATCGGCGAGCAGATCGGTATGCTGGAGGAAAAGGGCGAGGAGAACCGCTATATCTTCGGCTTTGAGGAAAGCTACGGCTATCTCGCCGGAACCTATGTCCGTGACAAGGACGCTGTTGTTGCATCCATGCTGATCGTCGAAATGGCGGCCTACTACCGCACAAAGGGCATCTCGATGATGCAGGCGCGTGAGAATCTCTATGCGCAGTACGGCGTATTCAAGCACAGTCAGGAGAGCTTCGCATTCGAGGGCGTCTCCGGCATGATGAAGATGAAGGAGATCATGGCTTCGCTGCGCACCAATGCGCCGCAGACGATCGGCGGGCTGAAGGTCATCGGCACTGCGGATTACCTCAAGAGCG
Organism: Ruminococcus sp. UBA4350; assembly: GCA_002394125.1. Classification (GTDB taxonomy): domain Bacteria; phylum Bacillota; class Clostridia; order Oscillospirales; family Ruminococcaceae; genus Firm-04. The sequence goes on along the minus strand of DGSY01000147.1, from coordinate 5,847 downwards.
AGAGCACCGATCTGGAGACCGGCAATGTGACAAAGATCGACCTGCCGAAGTCGGATGTTGTCTCGTTCATGCTGCCGGATCACGCAAGCGTGATCGTGCGTCCCTCCGGCACCGAGCCGAAGATCAAGGCGTATTATACGACCGTCTGCAAGACGATGGAGGAAGCAGCCGCGCTCGAAGAAAAGCTCCGTGCGGATGTGCACAAGCTGCTTGTTTGATCTGTGATATGAAATCAAAAAAGCACAGCCCTGCGATTGCGGACTGTGCTTTTTCATTTTGCTGATAAACGGAAAACACGGCTGATGATCGGTCAGCCGTGTTTCGGGAAGAAGTAGAGAGGTATTATTTATCATGTTTACAGCTATAGTATATCACACAGTCTCCAAAATTGATTGCATAATTTCTCAAATTTTCATGAACAACCTGTGAACCGGTCAAAGGAGGCGGGAATAATGAGTGATACTTTGTGCATATTTGACAGCCATTCGCATTATACCGATGCGGCATTCGATCCGGATCGGGATGCGCTGCTGGGGTCGTTTCCGGAAAAGGGTGTCCGGCGCTGCATGATCTGCGGCACAACGCTGACGGATTCCGCAGCCGGCATTGCGCTTGCGGAGCAGTATCCGGCGCTGCTGGTCACGGCGGTCGGCGTGCATCCGGAAAGTCCGCTGCCGGCGGAGGGCTATCTCGATGTGCTGCGGGAAATGGCGGCGCATCCGTCCGTGAAGGCGATCGGCGAGATCGGTCTGGATTATCATTTTGAGGGATACGACAAATCTGCGCAGCTTCGCATTTTCCGGGAGCAGCTTGCGCTGGCGCAGTCGCTTTCGCTGCCGGTCATCCTCCACTGCCGCGATGCGATCGGGGATATGCTGGCGGTGCTGCATGAATTTGCGCCGCTGGAGGGCGTGATGCACTGCTTCCCCGGCTCGGCGGAAACGGCGCAGGAGGTTCTGCGCATGGGTCTGCACATCGGCTTCACCGGCGTGCTGACATTCAAAAATGCGCGGCGGCCGCTGGAGGCGCTTCGCAGCATTCCGCTTGACCGCCTGCTGATCGAAACAGACTGCCCTTATATGGCGCCGGTGCCGTTCCGCGGACAGCGCTGCGACAGCACGATGCTGACGGAGACTGCCGCGGTCATGGCGCGGGAAAAGGGTGTTTCGCTGCCGGAGATCTGCCGCATCACGGCGGAGAATGCGGCGCGGCTTTTCTGTACACCGCTTTAAGAATCGCTGATGAAAGTACCTCCGGCGGATTGTTCATGATGAGGTTCCGCCCTCAGTCTTCCATTTCAAATCCATCGGAGATACCGCTTTATTGCTCGAACAGACTGGTGAGCGCTTCGGTCAGCTCCGGTGTGCAGCCTGCGGAGAGTATTTCGATTTCGTCACGCTCCGGCGGGAGCAGACCGTCTCTGCTGTCATAGAACCGCGAATGCATGACCGCGCTGCCCTTGTCATCGGCGGCGGTCAGCGTGAATTCGTAATAGAACTCGGCGCGCTCCTTGTCGAATTTTGTGTCAGAGACCATCATATCCGTGAACCGGTATTTCTCCGTGAACTCTGTGAAAGATTTCAGCAGTGTCTCCCGGTATTCCGGCGCAAAGCGGTTCCGCATCATGTCAAGGCGGCTGTCGCTGACGACCGGCTCCTCAAAGAGCTGCTCGACAAACGGCATATGCGAGGATTTGTTTTCGGCGATCCAGCCGAGTGCTTCGCCGAGCTTTTCCTCGGCCTCGGAATTGACGGGGACATCGCCGCCGCCGTAGCCGACGCAGATATAATTGCCGTATTCATCGCGGTAGAATGTGAGCGAGACCTTTGTGCCGTCATCGTAGGTGAGGACAGCCGTTGAATTCACGGTCGTCGGGCGGTAATTCACATCAACGCCCAGGCCGGTCTCCCAGTATTCTGACTGAACGCGGACGGAGCTGAGCTTCCGGCTGCCGACCGCTTCGGCATAGGTATCGTTCAGCATTTTCAGTTCCTTCGCATAGAGCTTTTCGTCCGATGCCGTATCAAAATCCGGATAGGCGATGAGACGGGTATGCAGGACATTGAGATACGGCTCGAAATCGCCTTCGCCGATCGCCTTTGCCAGTCTGCGCACCTGAATGCTCTGGATCACCGTCTCAAAGCCGGGAGTCTCCTCGTCACGGAGAATGCTGCCGACGCTCAGTACGATGACGGGAATCGCGAGCATCAGCAGTGCGGCGGTGAGAATGCGGTTGAGAATGCGGCTTTTGCGGATGCGGCGCGTGACCTTGCGGAAGGTGCTGGTCTCATCCGGAACGGTGCTTTTCTGCGGCGCGGGCTGCGGCAGAGCAGCGGCCAGTCTGCGGCAGTTTTCGCAGGTTTGCAGATGCGCTTCGACTGCGGCGCGGGAGGCATCGCTGCAAAGTCCCTCGCTGCAAAGCGGGATGAGATCCTGTGCCATTTCACAGTTCAGAATCGTTTCGTTCATTTTGAATCCTCCTGTTCCATCATCTCGATCAGCTTCTTTTTGGCACGGAAAAAGGATACCCGCGCCCAGTTCTCGGTCTTGCCGAAGACCTCGCCGATCTCGCGGAAGCTCAGCTCCGCAAAGATCCGCAGCGAGAAGATCTCCTTATACGGTTCATCGAGCCGGTGCAGCAGGCGGTGGATCGCCATTGCCTGTGCCTTGTCCGCCATTTGCGATTCCAGATCGCTGCCGTCGGCAATGCCCCATGATTCCTCCAGCGGGAGATTGCGGTTTTCGGCTTTTTTCAGGTGATCGCGCCAGAGATTGCGCGCCAGTGTGCAGAGCCATGTTTTCATGCTGCAATCGCCGCGGAATTTGTCGATGCCGGTAAATGCTTTCAGCATGGTGTCCTGCAAAATGTCCTCCGCGAGCGCGGAATCGCCGGTCAGCCGGAGCAGATAGCGGTAGAGATCGGCGGCATAAAGCCTGTAGATCTCGTCAAATTCAGGCTGCTTTCCCAACGCTTTCACCCCCTTTGTTTATATAGACGATCGAGATGCGGGATTCGTTACCGGAAAATCATAAAATTTTTTTCGCATACAAAAAGACCTGACCGTTCCGCCGGTCAGGTCTTCTGTTATCCGATATTCAGCTTTTCACAGATGTATGCGCTGGCCTGTTCCGGCGTCATGCCAAGCGAGAATCCGAATTCCTCATCCAGCATCCGCGCCGCATCCTTGCGCGTGTTGTCATCCATCGCGGACAGCCGCTTGCCCATCGCTTTCAGCTTGTTCTGCTGCCGCAGGATGCAGTGGATCAGCCGCAGCAATGCCTGCGCATCGCCGGCAGCAAGGATTTTTCTGTATTCCGCGCCGCGCTGCTTGCGGTCCTCGATCCATGCCATTTCCTCATCGTGTGCAGCTTCATTGAGCATATTGTCGATCTCCTCCGGCGTCCGGAGCGGCTGCATTTTGGCGCAGAGCGTTTCATTATCAAGCGGGACGGAGATCTCCATGCCGCTGCTGCGGATCGGCCGCAGAATGTAGCACATCCGGAACGGCTGTGCGCCGGGATACGCGATCTCCTCGACGCGCTCGATCAGACAGATCCCGTTTCCGCCATACCGGATATGCATTCCGGCCTCATATGTCTGCTTCATGCCATGAGCCCCTTTCTCCTCTTTATCATGCCGTGCCGCTGCCGGAGGGCAGCAAGCTGATACTACTATTATTATAGCACAATTTTTCGGGAAATGCAATGGGCTTATTGGACAAAAATTCACCTCAGACAGGAGCAGGAGCGGCGTATATTATTCTGACAAAGCCGCGCTTCGTCTGCCGTAAGGCCGCAGCACCGCCGCGGGAATCTCCGTAAACGGACAATCTGCAAATCTCTCCGCGATGCAGCGTCTTATTTCCGCTTCAAGCTGCTCTGCCGGCATATCACCGAATTGGGCATTGAAAAGCGCCTGCGTCTCCGGCGTGACCGTCAGCAGATCGTCCTCCGCACCGCAGAGCGCATTCGTCAGCCAGTGCCGCATGACAAGCTCCGCAATATTCTCCGCGATCATATCCGGCGTCGTCAGGAAGCGGTCTGCATAGCGCTGCATCATCGTCTGCACCGCCGCCGTATCGAAATGATGCAGCAGCTCTGCCTCCCGCAGCAGCGACGAATAATAGTGATGTACACCGACGATTCCGCTTTCGGTGACGGTCTCGCCGCCGAGCAGCGGATAGCTGAATTCGACCTTGGTATCCGCCGCACGGAACCGCGCATCGTAATCCGTGCAGAACCTCGAAAAGTCGTCCAGCAGCGCATGGAAGAACGATGTCTGCACCGGCTTGGTCAGCTGATATGCTTTCCGGAAGCGTTCCTTCGCCTCCTCATAGAGCTGTAGACTGCGCAGCTGTCCGGCTTCGAGCAGTTCGCCGAGCGGCTTGCTGCGGAGCGCCTCCTCTGCGGCTGCATCGGAGCCGAGCGCGAGCAATACCGCATCGAGCTGACAGAACAGCGACTGGTAAAATGCCTCCGCCTGCGCTCTGGTGACGGTCGTGCTTCTGCCGCGGGTATAGGCCGCCGCCCGCTCCGCCGCCGCCTGATGCAGTCCGCTGCGGATCGCTTCGAGCTGCGGCATCGGGATCGCGCCGCTGACCGCCGCACGCCGCAGCAGATTCAATGTATAATCCCGGCGGGGGAGCGGCTCCTGCGCCGCGCTTTGTTTCATCAATGCGTCCATATCATTCCGCCTCCTCTGCTGCGTCCTGCGCTTCCCATTCTGCTGTCATTTCTGCCCATTCCGCCTCCTGTGCCGCACTCGGCAGCAGGAATGCCGGATTCCGGCGCAGCGTTTCCTCCAGCTCCTCGGCATAGGTACCGCGTGTGTGAACCGCCGTGTCCTCGTCGTAATCCTCAAGATAATTGCCGAATACATCCTGCCGCATTTCCTCATGATACGCGTAGTCATACTGCTCCTGCTCATAGGCGTCCTCATACGCGGAGGCGGCATCCTCCCGCTGAATGAGGTCGGCATACAGCGCACGGGCTTCGCTGTCTCCGGTGACATCGGCGAGCCGCTGCTTGCGCTCCGCAGCACGCTGCTCCAGCAGCCGGCGCATTGTCCCGACAAGAATCCGCTCCGCCTGCGCGAGCATTTCCCGCACATCGCCGCCGCAGTTCGGGCTGACATAGAAGCGGTACATATAGTCAATGATCGCGTTATCCGAGAGAATGCATTCCGGATCGTCTGCTTCGTCATAGAGCGCCTGCAAATCGCCCTTGAGCCGGCAGAATGCCGCAGTCAGATCGGCAGCGCGTCCGGCGGGATCATCGCCGAGCCAGCCGGACGGCAGAAACCAGTGGATCAGGCGCGGCGTGATGCCCTCGCCGAACTGGATCAGCCCCTCTGCGGACATGGCGCGGTCGGCGGTCTGCACGAGCATTTCCGCATCCTCCGGTGTCAGCTGCAAGCCGTACTCCTGCCGGAGCGTCCGGTTGAGCGCAAGGATATGCTGCTTCTGCACGGCGGGCGTCAGCAGCGGTGATGCTTCTGCAAGTGAAAGTGAAAAATCCATTTCTTCGCTCTCCTTTCATATTCTGTTATCAGTATACAACATTTTTCGTTTTTTGTAAATCCCCGGTCGGCAGGGCCGGTCGGCAGGGCCGACAGCCGTTATGCTAAAGCTGCGGATGCGCTCACTGTTCCAATTCACCGAATACACGCTGCTGTTCGCAGCTTTTACTAACTGATATTCGGCGCATCGGGAGCATAGCCAGTGTATAGCGTGCTGGCTATGCGAACGGTGTAAGTGAAGCCTGTCAAAGCAATCAAGACACATCTGACGGAACTTGGAGAGAGGAGAGATAAGGAAGGGGAGCGCGAGGGGGCAACCTTAAGAGAGG
>DGSY01000161.1 GCA_002394125.1 Ruminococcus sp. UBA4350 | reverse complement strand
TGTCTGCTCTACGCGATCAACGGCGGCGTGGACGAAATGCTGAAAATTCAGGTCGGCCCGAAATACCGCCCTGTGACCGGCGATTATCTCGACTATGACGATGTCATGGACAAGTACGATCAGATGATGGAATGGCTCGCCGGACTCTATGTCAATACGCTGAATGTCATCCACTATATGCATGACAAATACTGCTACGAAAAGCTCCAGATGGCACTGCATGACCGCGATGTCAAGCGTTATTTTGCAACGGGCATCGCCGGACTTTCCGTTGTGGCGGATTCGCTCAGCGCGATCAAATACGCAAAGGTGCGCTGCATCCGCGATGAAAACGGCATTGTCGTTGACTATGCGGTTGAGGGCGATTATCCGAAATACGGCAATGATGATGATCTCGTCGATCAGATCGCGGTCGATATCGTCCGGCGGTTCATCGACAAGATCCGCAAGCACCACACCTACCGCGACAGCATCCCGACCATGAGCATTCTCACGATCACCTCGAATGTTGTCTACGGCAAAAAGACCGGCAATACGCCGGACGGCAGAAAGCAGGGCGTTCCGCTCGCACCGGGCGCAAATCCGATGCACGGCAGAGATACCCACGGCGCAGTCGCGTCGCTTTCCTCCGTCTCGAAGATTCCGTTCCGCCACGCGCAGGACGGTATCTCCAATACGTTTTCCATTATTCCGGACGCGCTCGGCAAGGATGACAGACTGTTCTCCGGCGATCTGGATCTCGACCGTCTGCGTCAGGAGGATGATGATGAAACCGACTACTGAACAGGAAGAACTCACCGAATATGATCTGCTGGCGATGATCGACCGGCTCATGGCCGAAGGCTCCCAGCATATCAATGTCACGGTCGGCGACGAAACACAGGTGCAGACCGTCAACAGCACGGACTGCGGCAGAGCAGGTGCCTGTGCCGTTCCGAATTTTGAGTTTGATGACGATGCCGAAGCGGAGTCCGGCGATGACTCCGGCAGCGATGATTTCTGAAAGGAGCTTGCAGCATGGAAAATGAACAGCAGATCGAAAACCTCGTGGCACTGCTCGACGGCTACACCGAAAAAGGCGGCCACCACCTGAATGTCAACGTATTTACGCGGGAAACGCTGCTGGATGCACAGGCACATCCGGAGAACTATCCGCAGCTGACCGTCCGTGTTTCCGGCTATGCCGTCAACTTCACGAAGCTGACGAAGGAACAGCAGGATGATGTCATCTCCCGCACCTTCCACGAAACACTCTGAACCGCAGAACAAAAGCCCGCTGTCCGGCACGGCGGGCTTTCCTTATGGAGAGATCATATGAAAGGGAATCTTCATTCTGTCGAAACCTTCGGCACCGTAGACGGCCCCGGCATCCGGTTCGTCGTATTCTTTCAGGGCTGCCCGATGCGCTGTCTCTACTGCCACAATCCCGATACATGGGAGACTGCGCCGCATATGCAGGCCGATGCGGAGGAGCTGATCGCGCAGTATCTCCGCAATCAGCAGTATTACGTCAAGGGCGGCATCACCGCGACCGGCGGCGAGCCGATGCTCCAGCCCGAATTCCTGACCGACCTGTTCACCCGCGCCCGTGCGCATCAGATCCACACCTGTCTCGATACCTCCGGCATCTGCTTCGATCCGGCACATCCGGAGAATGCAGAAAAAATACTCGCAGTCACGGATCTTGTCATGCTCGATATCAAGCATATCGACGACGGAAAGCACCGGCAGCTCACCGGCCGCAGCAATGCGAATATCCTCGCATTTGCGCAGTTTATCAGTGAAAAGGGCGTGCCGCTCTGGATCCGTCATGTCATTGTGCCGGGCTGGACGGACGATCCGGATGAACAGCTCCGGCTCGGAACATTCCTCGGCGGACTGCGTTCGCTGAAAGGACTGGATGTCCTCCCCTATCACGATCTCGGCAAACGGAAATATGAGGCGCTCGGCATCCCGTATCCGCTTGAAAACGTGCAGCCGGTCTCAAAGGAGACTGCCGCCGCTGCATATGCGCAGGTGCTTCGCGGGATCCGGATGCGGCTGCGTGAGGAAATCCCGTAAAACACTTGCTTTTTCCCCTGACACATGGTATAATAGACAGAGACTATAACAGAAACGGAGAACAGTATGGTTTATCAGAATATTCTTGAGGCAATGGGACATACGCCCATGATCCGCCTGAACCGCATCAACAAGCCGGGCAATGCAGAGATCCTCGTCAAGTTTGAGGGACTGAATGTCGGCGGCTCGATCAAGACGCGCACCGCCTATAACATGATCCTTGCGGCAGAGCGCGAAGGCCGCATCAAGCCCGACACGATCATCGTCGAGCCGACCAGCGGCAATCAGGGCATCGGCCTTGCTCTCGTCGGCGCAGTCCGCGGCTATGAGACTGTCATCATCATGCCGGATTCCGTCAGCGAGGAGCGGCGGAAGCTCGTCGAGCATTACGGCGCATCGGTCATCCTCATCCACGACGACGGCGACATCGGCAAGTGCATCCAGAAATGTCTCGATACCGCGCTGGAAATGCAGGAGAAGGATCCGCGGGTATTCGTCCCGCAGCAGTTCGAGAATCCGAACAATATCTATGCGCATAAGTATTATACCGCGCTGGAGATCCTCGAACAGACCGCCGGAAAGATCGACGGCTTCTGCTCCGGCATCGGCACCGGCGGCACGATCACCGGCATCGGCGAGACACTGAAATCGCAGAATCCCGATATGGAGATCTGGGCGGTCGAGCCGGAGCACGCGGCGATCCTCGCGGGCGGAACGGTCGGCACGCATCTGCAAATGGGCATCGGCGACGGCATCATCCCGCGCATCCTCAACTGCGATATTTACAGCCATATCCACATTGTCACCGATGAGGACGCGATCAGAACGGCGCAGCAGCTTGCATCGCTGGAGGGTATCATGTGCGGCATTTCCAGCGGCACGAATGTTGCGGCAGCGCTGAAGCTCGCGGAGAAGCTCGGCGCGGGCAAGACCGTCGTTACGATCCTGCCCGACACGGCAGAGCGATATTTCTCGACACCGCTCTTTGACCATTCCCTCTGAATTATGAAAGCAAACCGCCCCACTTTCGTGAGGCGGTTTTCTGTATCTGTGCGTTATGCGACTGTGATGACGCGTCCGTTGAAGCGGATCTCGGTCAGGCCGTCCAGCGTGAACGGCGTTGTGAAATAATAATCCGCGGTGAGTTCCCAGTCATAGCCGCCCTCCGGATTCCGGCTGCTTTGGCCGCCCGTGCCGCCGCCGGCACCTTTTCCGTAGAGCGTCAGCACGCGCTCTGTTCCGTCTGCGTAAACTGCCGTAAACTCGACGGGCTCACGGTCGTCTCCCCAGACCATGCCCCACTTCGGCGCTGCCGGATCGCCGTAGCCATGCCCCGTGCTTTCAAATTTCAGCATGAACGGCGTCACGATCACCGAATCAAAGACATTTTCATTTGCATCGTTCGGCAGGGTTTGTCCGAAGTCCCTGACCATGCCCTGCTGCACGGTGATGCCGGTCAGATCATAGCAGAGGTCGATCTTCTCCGGAGCGCCGAGCTGAATCCAGTCGTTCACATCAGAATCCGGTTTCACGCATTCGACCGAAATGACAGTATGATCGTCCGAAACCGGTTCCGAATTGTCGATCCGAAGCTGACAGCCGTCCAGCACTGTGCCGTGCTCCATGCCGATGACTGCGACACCGTGCCAGATACCGTCTTCATCACGCACGGCTTCCAGATCCGCACCGCCCTGATTCAGAACGGGATACGGCGCATCGGCATCCGATGTGAAGATCTGCAAAGACAGGTTTGGATACAGTCTCACATCTTCATACTGCGCGATCTCCGCATTGACCGCATCGCTGAGCGCCACATCATACGCCACATACAGATTATTGGTATCGGCTACGGCCGACTGCACGGTCAGCAGAAAGCCGTCGCCCTCGACTGTATCGCCGATATCCAGTCCCATGCCGGAGAAATCAAACACGGTCTCCGTGCCGGATTTCTCCGAAAAATAACGGTTGAATACGGCGGAATAGTCCCAGTTGTTCACGGCGCCGACCGTCACCGTGCCGAACACCAGCACGGCTGCCGCTGCCGCCAGACCGGTCATCCAGCCGCGCTTTGCGCTGCGGTGCCGGAGCTCATTTCTGTTCTGCGCATCAAACTGCGCCTGAATCTGCTTTGCCTTCATAAGAATCTCCTCCTTTTCGGTGGATATCTGCATCATGGCCTTCCGATAAGTCGTTCTGTTCATCCTGCAAAACCTCCCTCAGATGCTTCCTTGCTCTGGTCAGCCATGAGCTGACAGTATTGCTGCTTTTATGCAGGATCGCTGCGATCTCGCGGATCGAGTAATCCTCATAATAATAGAGATAGATCACATTCCGGTACTTCGGCTTCAGCGCTCTGACCGCCTCCAGCACTGCCTGCGCTTCTTCACTGGGGAAGCCGCCGCAGTCAGGCGGCAGTGCATTTTCCGCCGCGTCTGTCAGGGCAATGTTTTTGCGGTGACGGGCGGATTTGAGATAATCAAAGCAGCGGTTGACCGCCGACCGGATCAGGAACGCCTTTGCGCTCTCCGGATCGCTGAATCTTTTGCCGGATTCCAGCAGCTTCAGAAAGGTATCCTGCACGATATCCTCTGCCTCTGTGCGGTTTCCGGTATGCTGCACTGCAATGCGCAGCAGCGTATCATAATGCGCCGTCATCAGCGATTCAAAGCTGAGCTGCTCCATATTCCGATCACCTCCGTTTGTGATAGTCAGCGCGCTGCAGGAGCGGTGCTTGTTCCGCCCTTCACCTATAAAACGATCGGGCGGGCGTTTTTCGTGCATCGCTTCAAAAAAAATATGAGATTCCGTAAATCTGGCTCTGTGCATTCTGGATAGTTTACCGGTTTTTTGCACACTTTTTGTTTGCGCATGACAGAGAATCCTTGTGAAAGTGTTGCATTCTTTGTGCATTTGTGATATAATCATATCGTAAGAAGCTGCGAGGATTTCGCAGCATTGCCATGTGAAAATTTGAGGGGAGCGATTTTCAATGAAAAGATTTACAAACCGGATGACCGCCGGCATCTCGGCAGCAGTCATCGCCTGCGGCGCACTCTGCGCACTGCCCGTCACGGCGGCCGATACCGCGGAGCCGCTGCGCATTGAGGGCGAGGATATGGAGGGCGCAAGCCTCTGGACATCCATTTACGAAAACCAGATTCCGGGCTACAGCGGCGAGGGCTTCTTCTATCTCACCAGCGATCCCGGCACAATTACCATGACGGTTCCCGAGGACGGAATGTATCAGATCATCGTCCACGGCGCACAGATCCTCAATCAGGAGGGACGCTATCAGACCGTCGAGGTCAACGGCAGCGAATATCATACGACCGTACCCTATACAGATAAGTGGACGGATTTCGATTTCGGCATGGTGCGCCTGAACAAGGGCGAAAATACGATCAAATTCGTCAGCAAATACGGCTATATGGCGATCGACTATGTGACGATCTCTCCGGCAGTATTCCCGGATCTCAGCAAGGCGACCGCAGAGACCTGCGACAAGGACGCAACACCGGAGACTAAGGCACTCATGGCCTATCTCCAGAGCGTTTACGGCAAGCAGATGCTCTCCGGTCAGCAGCAGATCTACGGCGGCGGCAACACTGTCCAGACGACGATACGCTATGATGCATCCACGGATACCTGCAAGGATTCCGACGGCGTGGAATATGTGATCGACCGCGACAGCAAGGATAAGGATGAGCAGGGCAACGAATTCTACTGGCACTGCACCGGCCCGGACGGTCAGGTCTATACCTACAGCACCCAGAATCACAACTACACCTATAATAATTATAACAATGATGTCAACCTCATTCACGATCTCACCGGAAAATATCCGGCAATTCAGGGCTTCGATTTCGGCAGCTACTGCCCGTGCTATGCATGGGATGACGGCGTTGCCGGCAGAATGATCGAATGGACAAACGAAAAGGGCGGCATCTGCACCGCATCGTGGCATATCAATGTTCCGACCAGACTCGCAGACTACACGCTCGGTGAGCCGCTCGACTTCTCCAAGACGACCTACAGCGAAAAGACCGATTTCGTCACGGCAAACTGCCTCAAGGAGGGCACGACCGAATATGAGTATTTCAAGCTCTGCGTGGACAATCTCGCAAAAGAGCTGCTCAAATTGCAGGAGGCAAATGTTCCGCTGATCTTCCGCCCGTTCCACGAAGCAGAAGGCAACGGAGGCAAGGACGGTCAGGGCGCATGGTTCTGGTGGGCAAAGGAGGGCGCAGAGGTCTACAAGCAGCTCTGGGCATATCTCCAGGATACGCTGACCAACGACTACGGTCTGCACAACCTCATCTGGGAGCAGAATCTTTATACATGGTCGGATGATTCCGCGCTGTGGTATTCCGGCGACGACAGAGTCGATATCGTCGCATACGACAAGTACAACACCGTTTACAACCGTCACGACGGCAAGACCTCCGGCCCGAACCTCGATGCGGAATCCGGCATCTTCTATAAGCTCGTCGGCTATGTGGACGGCAAGAAAATGGTCGCAATGGCTGAGAACAGCACCGTTCCGAGCCTGACGAATCTTCAGGTCGAGCACGCAGACTGGCTGTATTTCTGCCCGTGGTACAATACCGATCAGGATCCGTTCGTCATCGGCGAAGCCTATCAGGATCTCGATGAGCTGAAAAAGGTCTACCTCAGCGATTTCTGCATCACGCTCGATGAGCTGCCGGAGGATCTCTTCAAAACAACTGTCAAGCCGGTTTCCGGCACAACAACAACCACGACCGGCAAGGAATCCGGCAAGGCTGATCTGCTCGGCGACGTCAATCTCGACAAGGCTGTGGATGTCGAGGATGCAGTCCTCCTCGCCCGCTATCTTGCTGAGGATGAGACAGCTGTGATTGATGCGCAGGGCAAGCTGAATGCAGATATGAATGCAAGCGGCGGACCCGATACCGATGATACCGGTCTGATCCTCCGCAAGATCGCAAAGCTAGACTGATACAGACCGACAGCGCATAGTCTATTGACTGAAATTGATTTGTTAATAAGCCGCACTGCAAAACAGTGCGGCTTCTTTTCACCGATCATTCATTCTGCTGCCATTGATTTTTTCAATAAACTGTGCTATAATAGTGCGTAAGGAGGTGCTTGACATGAAAAAGATCCTAAGCAAGTTCCAGTATAATTCACCGGTCATTCTGACAATGACGCTGCTTTCCGCTGCCGCACTGATTATCAGCACACTGACAAACGGCGCCGCAAATAAGCTGCTGTTTTCCGTCTACCGCAGCAGCCCGCTCAATCCGCTGACCTATCTCCGGATGTTCACCTATGTTCTCGGACACGCAAACTATGCGCATTTCATCGGCAATTTCACGATCATCCTGCTGATCGGCCCGATGCTGGAGGAGAAATACGGCTCGAAGCCGCTGCTGAAAATGATGGCAATGACAGCATTCGTGACCGCACTTGTGCAGATCATTTTCTGTCCCGGCACGGCGCTGCTCGGCGCAAGCGGCATCGCGTTTATGCTGATCCTGCTCAGCTCCTTTACCAATCTCCGCAAGGACGGTATCCCGATCACACTGATCCTCGTGGCCGTGATCTTCCTCAGCGGCGAGATCATAGGCGGCATTGCACAGCCGAATGACGGTGTCTCGCAGATGGGACATATCATCGGCGGTCTCTGCGGTACAGTGTTCGGCTGGGCGATCACTAAGCCGAAAGCCGATACGAATTTGTGATGCCACTCCCCCGCAGAAAAAACTTTTCTGCGGGGGTTGACAAATACTCCGCTTTGTGGTATAATATTTGGGTAGTCACTCGGAGGCATAGCTCAGCTGGTTAGAGCGCACGGTTCACATCCGTGAGGTCGCGGGTTCGAGTCCCTCTGTCTCCATTTATGAAATAACCGCGTATCTGCTTAGAAACCTAGCAGTTACGCGGTTTTTCTATGCCTTTTCATTTCCGCTAATAACGCATAAAAACCGCTTTTGTCATAATATTTCAGCCTGAATTATGACAGGAATTATGACAGAAATCTCTGACTGATCATGTCAGAAAATGCAAAAAAAGTCCCCGCCGCAAGCCGCAGCAGGGTAATTGCATCTTTTTCTCTTTTTTTCTCCTTGATCTGTTCTACAATCACATCATACCACACATCAGCGAAACAGTCAATCGGAGATTTTGTAAGATTTTGTCGAAAGCTGTCACCGATGCGAAAAACTTGTCGAACCGAACAGAAAAGCCGGCAGAGGACTGAATCCCCTGCCGGCTTTCATCATTTTTCTGTCAGTGTTCCGCTGTAGGTTTTGCCGCCGAACTCCATCGTGATATCAAGCGTTGCTTTTGCGGGTGTGGGCGCAGGCGCCGGTTCCGGCTTGCCGTAGCCGTTGAGTCCCTTTTCCTTTATAAGTTTCGGGTAGTCAACGTAACAGTAGTCAACGTCTACGTCGCCCTTGATGCCGGGGAGCGAGCAGTTGGACAGGACGCCCGCAGTCAGCAAACTATCAAGACGAGCAGCCTCATCCTTATCTGAAACTGTCGCCTTGATCGCTTCCCAAGCGGCATTCGATTTTGATTTCTCGACACCATATTGCCAGATGCCGTATGCTCCGGTATACGGCGACTTCTTAACTCCCCAATGAGCCAACCAGATCGTATATCGTGATCTGATATCTTCGGCAGTATATGTGGTCAGGCTGCTGTACGAACCGTACAGTCCAACCCAAAAGCCTGCTGCCTCAACTCTTCCGAGGAATGCTCTGATAAGTGCTGACACGCGCTCTTTTCCGAGGCCGAAATGAGCTTTATCCTCAAGATCGAGGAAAACCGGATACGCGAACTGTTTCCCGCGAAGTCTTGCGATAAACTCATCGGCTTCTTTCCTTGCCGCATCCTCTGTGAGCGATGTCTTGTCGAGAAACCAATATGCGCCGACGGGTATTCCGCGCTTTGTTGCTCCTGCATAATGGCTCTCGAACATCGGATCTGTATAATTTCTCTGGCCAGCTTTGATGATCGCAAACTGTGCATCAACTTTACTCCAGTCAATGCTTGTCTGGCAATACGATATGTCGATTCCAAACTTTTGATCGCTCATGATTTCTCCTCCCGATGGTTGATAGATGAATCCGAGGAATCCATCGCCGTCCCAGCTTCCGCTGCCTTTGTTGCGCTTCGATGTCCAGAACGGATTCTCGCATCCGTAGCCGGATTCCGATGTGGTGATGCTCCCGTCGGCATGGATTTCCTCAACGATTGCAACATGATGCCGCCAGACCGCGACCGCTCCAAGCTCCGGCTCACTGCCGATTCGTAATCCGTACTGCTTCGCGGTCGATATCCACTGATCAGGATTCGGCGCCCATTGCCAGTAGACGAACTGCCCCGCGCCGATAATCTCGTTGAAGCGCCCCGCTGCGTATCCCACGCAGTTTGCAAGCACATCGCATCCGGTGTCTACAGGACTTCCCTCAATGATGCCGACGGCGTATTTGTCGCGGCAGTAATACGGATTACCTTTTTCCGGTCTTGTCCTTCTTGGTACGAACATCCTGCTCCTCCTCATCGCTCTTATCACGAAGCTGTTCCAGAATGTTCCGCAGCTTCTTCGGCATCGGCATTCCGAGCTTTCCTGCATTCTCCAGAATGCTCAACCCCTCGTTCGCAATGTAAAGTCCGCAAGCCGCTGACCGGAACACGGATGAGCTGCCGCCGAGCACCTGCGAGTCAATGATATGCGCAACGGCAACGATAATCAGAATCAAGGCTTTCTTGCAAAGGCCAACAAAGCTGGTTTGACTGTTGAGACGGTGCTGTGCCGCGCCGACTATCAGGCCGGTGATGTAGTCAAGACAGATGAGCGTGATTAACGCGATCAGAAGCCCGTCAAGGCTTCCCCACAGCAGCCCTGCAAGCCCGCAGACTAATGCGAACAGCTTCTTCAGGATATTAGGTGTCATGCTCACACCTCCCCGTCCTCGATCGCGAAGTATCCGTCGCTGAAATACCGCTTGCCGCCGTACAAAATATCGCCGATGACTGCGTACTGCTTGTGTGCCAGAAGCGCAGCCTTGTCGGTGTATGACACAGTCGATGACTGTGTGCAGATCGGGACGAGAAGCGTTTGCCACTCGATCGCTGTTTGCATCGGAAAGGCTGCGAGTTCAGTGTCATCTGTTGTCGCGATCGCTGAAATCGCCCCCATGATGTAGTCGGTAGATGATCCCGACGATATAGGCTGATTGCTTCCGGTAACGACGACTGTTTTACCCTTCTGATTGCGCGTGATGAGGATTCGTGCGCGTCGGCAGATGATAGACAGACCGTTTGACGTTTGGTATGTTGCAACGGGGAAATAATCGTCATCCATATCGCCCGACCATCCTGCCGTAAGCTCAAAGCTCGGCGTTCTTCCCTGATTCACGGCAAGTCCGTAGATATTGACATTATAGCCGTTGTGACGCATCCAGCCGTACTTGAAAAATCCGGCAACACCGTCTGCGGTACAGATCAGAGCATTATTGTAAGTCCATCTGTTCGGATCTACTCCGGCCTCGAATGAACCGTCCTCCACACTTGTGAAATAGCCGCTGTTCGTCAGAACGGTTTTCAGAATCGAAAAGTCTCCGTTTATCAGTGTATAAGTCATGATACCCTCCTATTGTGGTTCATCGCAGAGTTCCGGTTTGCCTGTGAGCGGTACGCCGTTTGTCAGAAGCGCCACAGCCTCCGGCTTGCCGCCGCCCTGCTCGATCTGTTCGAGATACGCGACCAGCTGCCGGTACAGCGCATCATCCGGATCGTCGTGATGCGGCGCGGTATCGGTGATACAGCCGATGCACGGCACGCGTGCCGCTGTTGTCGTGCGGATATCTCCTGCGTACACGCCGATCAAGACCTGATTCGTCCGCCAGACCGGCGGCAGCACGGCGCTGCTCCCATCGAACATAATGTCATCATGTCCGAGCTTTCCGGTCGCATTGTCGCGCCAGACGGTACGCAGCGTTTTCTGCGGGTAATCATTCCACTCTGCATCGAAATCGAATACGGCGGTATAG
>DGSY01000137.1 GCA_002394125.1 Ruminococcus sp. UBA4350 | reverse complement strand
TTTCTGCCTTGTCTCACGACAAAAATCCTGCGCATCTATTCTTCAGGATTTAATTGTTACATCATTATCAATCATAACACAACCGCAAAAAAAGCGCAAGATGTCAGCGGAAAATCTGCATTATAAACAAATGCGAGGATGCATCTTTGTGTATTATGCCAATAAAAGGGAAGATACCCGCAGCGGATATCTTCCCTCTTTCGGTTGCTGTTCAGTTCTGCCGGAGCATTATTTTGCCTTCGTCGCGACCTCTGTGATGAGCTTTTGGAAGACATCATCCAGCGGCAGGCAGCCGAGCTCGCCCTCCTTGCGGGAGCGGACCGTCACGCCGTTCGCCTGCACCTCATTGTCGCCGATGATAAGCATATACGGGATGCGGTCGAAGCGCGCATTCTTGATCTTCGTGCCGATGTTTCTGTCCTCTGCATCGACCGTCACGCGCATACCCGCAGCCGTGAGCTTATCGGCGAATGCCTGTGCATATGCAGTATGCTCCTCGCCGATCGGCAGCAGGCGAACCTGCTCCGGTGCGAGCCACAGCGGCAGCACGCCGGAATATTTTTCGAGCATATAGGCAAGCGTGCGCTCATAGCAGCCGAGCGATGTTCTGTGAATGATGTACGGCAGCTTCTTCTGGCCGTCCTTATCAATATAGTACATACCGAAGCGCTGTGCAAGCAGCATATCAATCTGGATCGTGACGAGCGTATCCTCCTTGCCGAATACGTTCTTGTACTGGATATCGAGCTTCGGGCCGTAGAATGCTGCCTCGTCAATGCCGATCTCATAATCCAGACCGAGATGGTCAAGGATCTTGCCCATTGCTGCCTGTGCGAGATCCCACTGCTCTGCCGTGCCCTCATACTTGTTCTTCGGATTTGCCGGATCCCACTGGGAGAAGCGGAATGTGCAGTCCTCAAGCAGACCGACCGTATCGAGCATATACTTTGCCATTTCCAGACAGAACCGGAACTCATCCTCCAGCTGATCCGGACGGATGATGAAATGTCCCTCGGAGATCGTGAACTGACGGACGCGGATCAGGCCGTGCATTTCGCCGCTGTCCTCATTGCGGAACAGCGTAGAGGTCTCGGTCAGGCGCATCGGCAGCTCCTTGTAGGAGCGCTGCTTGTTCAGGAAGACCTGATACTGGAACGGGCAGGTCATCGGACGGAGCGCGAAGCATTCCTTTTCCTCGTCATACGGATCGCCCATGACAAACATACCGTCGAGATAATGATCCCAGTGACCGGAGATCTTGTAGAGATCGCGCTTTGCAAAGAGCGGCGTCTTGGTGAGCTGGCAGCCCTTGGACTGCTCATAGTCCTCGACCCAGCGCTGGAGAAGCTGGATCACTCTTGCGCCCTTCGGCAGCATGATCGGGAGACCCTGACCGATATAATCGACGGTCGTGAAATAGCCGAGCTCACGGCCAATCTTGTTGTGGTCGCGGTTCTTTGCTTCTTCGAGCATATCGAGATGCTCCTTGAGCTGCTCCTTCTTCGGGAATGCGACGCCGTAAACACGGGTGAGCTGCTTGTTGTTCTGATCGCCGCGCCAGTATGCGCCGGTGCAGGAGGTCAGCTTGAATGCCTTGACCAGACCGGTCGAGAACAGATGCGGGCCGACGCAGAGATCGACATATTCGCCCTGCTTGTAGAAGCTGATGGTCTCGCCCTCCGGCAGCTCCTCGATCAGCTCGACTTTGTAGGATTCGCCGCGCTCCTGCATGAGCTTCACGGCCTCCTCGCGGGAGAGCGTAAAGCGCTCGATGCGGAGATTCTCCTTGACGATCTTCTTCATTTCGGCTTCCAGCGCGGTCAGCGTATCGGCATTGAACGGCTTCTCGGTATCGAAATCATAGTAGAATCCGCGGTCGATCGCCGGGCCGATCGTCAGCTTTACCTCCGGGAACAGCCGCTTGACGGCCTGCGCAAGAATGTGCGCAGCGGTGTGATTGAAAATATGTCTGCCTTCCTTGTCCTCAAAGGTGAGGAGCTGCACATCGGCATCACCGTTCAGCTCGGCGGTGAGGTCGGCAGGTGCGCCGTTGACGACGGCGGCGATGACATCGCGGCTGATGACGTCCGCTTCCTTTGCGGCATCATAGACCGTGACGGGGGCAGCGCTCTCGAAGCTGCCGTTTCCAAAATTGATCTTCATGCTCATTTCCTCCGTTTCAGGTTTTTGTCCGGCTGCATAAAAAAATCCGCACGCCGAACAGTTCACAGCCTGTTCGGGGTACGGGTTTGTTCCATATTTCACGGTTCAAACGCGCACGGTTCCACCCGAGCGTTTTCTCATTCCCATTGATTTCCGCAGCATCGGTGGTACCGGAAAAGAGATCATCGGATGCCTTTCAGCGTATCAGCATCCTCTCTGTCAGATGAGCGCTCTCTTTCGACTTGTCCGCTGCTTTTCGTAAGCGAAAGTCTCTGATTAGCTTTATTATACCTATTTGCACAAAAAAAGTCAAGTCATTGAGAATGTTTGCAAATAATTCATGATATGCGACAAATCACTTTGTCGAAATGTTGAAAACAATATCTTTGTTTGATATCCGGCGGCAGTGCCGGAGCCATAATCTAAAGCTATCCATACGCAGAATAAAGAAAAATGAGATTTCCCTAGGGAAGCACTGATTAAATCTG
>DGSY01000188.1:2337-6508 GCA_002394125.1 Ruminococcus sp. UBA4350 | reverse complement strand
TCCCGCATCCTCGGCATGGGCGATGTGCTTTCGCTCATCGAAAAGGCAGAGGATGTCTACTCGAAGCAGGAGGCTGAGCGGCTCTCCCAGAAGCTGCAAAAGAGCCAGTTTGATATGGATGATCTGCTGGATCAGCTCCGTCAGATCAAGAAAATGGGCGATCTCAAAAAGATCGTCGGAATGCTGCCCGGCGTCGGCAATAAGCTTGATGAGCTGGATATCGACGACAACGCGTTCGGCCGCGTCGAGGCGATCATCACCTCTATGACACCGGCAGAGCGCGCAAAGCCCTCGATCATCAATCCGTCGCGCAAGCGCAGGATCGCAAAGGGCTCCGGCACAGAGGTGCAGGATGTCAACCGCCTGCTCAAGCAGTTCGAGCAGATGCAGCAGATGATGAAGAAGCTCGGCAATACCGGCAAGCGCGGACTTTTCGGCAGAAGAAAAATGCCGAAGCTCGATCCGAAGATGCTGGAGGGCATGGGCGGCTTCCCGAAATTCTGAGGGTGTGTTATGAACCGGCAGAATGATCCGGTGATGCACTGGCTTTCGCTGGCATTTCCGGTGCTGATCTTATTCAGCGGGGTGATGACGCTGTTCACTGCGCTGACCGGCAGTCCGAAGCAGTATGAAAACAGCAAATACCCGCAGATACGCGAACAGATCGCACGCTGGGGCAAAACCAGAACGCGCATCATCCATGCGGCTGCCTCGCTTCCGCTGCTGGCGTTCGGCGGCTGGCTGCTGTACTGCTGGCTGTTCGGGCCGGTGCAGCGCTGAAATCCGATTTCATTGCAAAGATACAAATTTGCATGAATATATATGTTATCAATTTTTGGAGGTGAAAGAATTATGGCAGTTAAGATCCGTCTGAGAAGAATGGGTGCAAAGAAGGCTCCGTTCTACAGAATCGTCGTCGCTGACGGCAGATATCCGAGAGACGGCCGCTTCATTGAGGAGATCGGTTACTACGATCCGACCAAGGAGCCGTCCGTTGTGAAGGTTGACGCAGAGAAGGCAAAGGCATGGCTCCAGAACGGCGCACAGCCGACTGATACCGTCCGCGTGATCCTCAAAAAGCAGGGCGTTCTGTAATCGCCCCAGAACCGGTATTGGAGTGCAATATGAAAGAACTGTTGTATGCAATCGTAGAAGGACTGGTTACGGACAAAACTGCGATCCGGATCACGGAGGATGCCGTCAATGATGAGGGCGTCACCGTCCTGCATCTCACCGTTGCGCCGGACGATATGGGCCGCGTCATCGGAAAGCAGGGCAGAATTGCAAAGGCGATCCGCACGCTGATGCGCGCTGGTGCAGCCAGAGAAAACCGTAAGGTCGCTGTTGAGATCGACTGAGATCACGGCAGCTGCATTGCAAAAAATGTCGGGACATATCACCGGAGCACCGGTGCTGTGTCCCGTGTTTTTTTGTTTCACCGAACGGAAATCCGTCGGTGTTTTTTACAGATCGTATTCAGAATCATAGGATATGTTAAAAACTCAATAACATATCCTATTCTTTTTTCCGCGCTGCTGTGCTATAATAAGGTCACAGAGAGGGTTGAGCCCGACGGCATATCAGAGGATATGTGAGATCGGGGATACAGCGGTGCATCGGTACGGGCGTATGCACCCTGACATGAATGCCGGTCGTCTGCACTGCCGAGGAGAGGGCGGCAGTGCGGGCGGTTTTGGCACAGGAGGCAGCTATGAAAATACTGTTCATCGGCGGCACCGGTACGATCAGTACGGCGGTCACCAGACTGCTCGCCGCACAGGGACACGATCTTTATCTGTTTAACCGCGGCACCCGGGATATCTTCGAGGGTGCCGAAAATATACATATCATCCGCGGCGATATCGGCAATGAAGCAGAGGCGGCCGCGGCGCTTGACGGCATGACATTCGATGTCGTCGGCGAATTCATCGGCTTTGTTCCGGCGCAGGTCGAGCGCGATTTCCGGCTCTTCCGCGATAAGACAAAGCAGTATATCTACATCAGCTCCGCCTCGGCTTATCAGAAGCCGCCCGCGGATGCTGTCATCACCGAAAGCACACCCCTTGCCAATCCCTACTGGCAGTATTCGCGTGACAAGATCGCCTGTGAGGAATACCTCATGAAGCAGTACCGCGAAAGCGGTTTTCCGGTCACGGTCGTCCGGCCGAGCCATACCTATGACGAGCGCTCCGTGCCGCTCGGCGTTCACGGAAAGAACGGCAGCTGGGAGGTCGTCCGGCGGATCATGGCGGGCAAGCCGGTCATCATTCACGGCGACGGCACCTCGCTCTGGACGATCACGCACAACAGCGATTTCGCAAAGGCCTACGCGGGTCTCTGCGGCAATATTCACGCGATCGGGCAGGCCTATCACATCACCTCCGATGAGCGTGTGACATGGAACCAGATCTATCAGTGCATCGCGGATACGCTCGGCGTGAAGCTGAATGCCGTGCATATCCCGTCGGATTTCCTCGCCGCTGTCAGCGACTATGACCTCACGGGCAGTCTGATCGGCGACAAGGCAAATTCCGTGATATTTGACAACAGCAAGATCAAGTACGCGGTTCCGGGCTTTGCCGCGACCGTGCGGGCGGATCAGGGCATCCGCAATACCGTGCAGTATATCCTCGCGCATCCGGAGCATCAGATCGCTGATCCGGAATTTGATGCATGGTGCGACCGCGTGATCTCTGCATATGAAAATCTGAAAGGAGCGCTGGGAACTTGAATAATTTCCAGTTTTGCAGCCCGACCGAATTCGTATTCGGCAAGGATACGGAGATGCAGGCCGGCACATATATCAAAAAGCACGGCGGCACAAAGGTGCTGCTCCACTACGGCGGAAGCTCTGCGGAGCGCAGCGGTCTGCTCGGCAGAGTCCGGCAGTCGCTCACCGAGGCGGGGATCCCGTTTGCGGAGCTGGGCGGCGTCCAGCCGAATCCGCATGATACGCTTGTCTATCAGGGCATCGAACTTTGCCGCAGCGAAAAGATCGACTTCATTCTCGCGGTCGGCGGCGGCTCTGTGATTGATTCCTCCAAGGCGATCGCAATGGGCGTGCCGTATTCCGGCGATTTCTGGGATTTCTATTCCGGAAAGGCGGAGATCGCGGCGGCGCTGCCGGTCGGTACGATCCTGACAATCGCGGCAGCCGGCAGCGAGGGCTCCGGCGATTCCGTCATCACAAAAACCGCTGACGGTCTGAAAAGAGGTACGGGCTCTGATCTGATCCGTCCGCGTTTCTCCATCCTGAATCCGGCGCTGACCTGCACGCTGCCTGCCTATCAGACGGCGTGCGGCGCGACGGACATCATGGCACACGTTTTTGAGCGCTATTTCACAACGACCGCAGAGGTCGAGATCACAGACCGGCTCTGCGAGGCGGTTCTGCTGACGATGGTGCGCGAGACGCCGCGTGTCATTGCGCAGCCGGATAATTACGATGCCCGCGCAAATATCATGTGGGCAGGCACGGTTGCACATACCAATATCTGCGGTGTCGGCAGAGCGCAGGACTGGAACAGCCATATGATCGAGCATGAGCTTTCGGCGCTGTATGACTGTGCGCACGGCGCGGGTCTTGCGGTCATCATGCCGGCGTGGATGGAATATGTCTGTCCGCACGGGGTGATGCGGTTCGCGCAGGCGGCGGTGCGCGTCTGGGGATGCCAGATGAATTTTGCGCATCCGGAAAGCACGGCGCGTGAGGGCATCATGCGGTTCCGCAGATTTTTGAAGAGCATCGGGATGCCGGTCAATTTCGCCGAGCTGGGCGCAAAGGAATCGGATATCCCCTATCTGGTCGAAAAGACCGGCATCGGCACGGGAAGAACCGGCGGATTTGTTTCGCTGGGTGCTGATGATATCGCGGCGATCTATCGGATCGCTGCCCATGCACAAGC
The DNA here is from genome assembly GCA_002394125.1 of Ruminococcus sp. UBA4350. Classification (GTDB taxonomy): domain Bacteria; phylum Bacillota; class Clostridia; order Oscillospirales; family Ruminococcaceae; genus Firm-04. The sequence continues at coordinate 2,603 of DGSY01000188.1, read as the reverse complement.
CTGAGGCCTGAGATCTGATCTTCAGGAAAATCTCCCTTCATACTGAGCCCGACAGCAGTCGGGCTCCATTTTTGTCGGCAGGGCCGACAGCCGTTTTCCTCCGGCATGGTTTCGCGGAGCGTATCAGTTTTGTCGCTGTTACGGCACTGATCGTGCCTATTTTACGGTCTGGGAGATTCCCATTTCGCATCCGGCGATGTCATCCAAAGTTTTTGGTCAAGCTTTTCTCAAAAAGCTTGCAGGTCGAGGTGAGTTTGCAGAGCAAA
>DGSY01000188.1:0-2213 GCA_002394125.1 Ruminococcus sp. UBA4350 | reverse complement strand
TGCCGGTGCCGTTTCCCTTCGGTGGCGTTTTGCGGAGCATATCAGGTTTGTCGCTGTTACGGCGCTGACCGCGCCTATTGTTTGGTTTGGGGAAATCCCATTCTGTTTATATTCGTATCTGGAGAACTTTAGGAATCGGCAGCGGGGGCTCCCCGCCCCGAAGGGGGTGTCTTCCCCCATTCACCGATCTTTTGCACCGCTGAATACAAAAATGCAAAATGCAAATCCATATCTATAACTCCCCGATTCATCCACTCCGCAGTACGCTCTCATAATCAGAATGCAAACGCCTCATCCCGACCGCTGTATCTGACAACGGCCGGGATGATGCTTCAGAGAGAAAGAGAGTTGTATTCATGTATCTGTCTCGGAGGGCTCGCCAAATCCGAGATGCACAAATGCTCTGGAATGGTTGCCGCTGCCGAAGCAATAATACGGCAGGGCTTCGGCCTCCTTCTCATCGTATTGCCAAGTATGCGGAATCAGTGTTACACGCCGCGGCACAAAGGCGCCGAGCTCAAAGGTTTTGCTTTCGCCCGGCGGCAGATAGATCCAGCCGCGTTTTTCATTGCTGCTCTCCGGATATTCCTCGCCCTCCGCACTGAAATACTGCGGATTGATTTGGACAAAAAGATTATAGCTGTCGTCCGGAGAATACGCAAAGAACCAGAACCCCTGCATAATATCAAAATCATAATCGCGTGCATAGCTGTCATCCGGATGGTCAAGGGGATATCTGCCGTTATACTGTGACAGATATGAGATCGCATTGATGTTTTCGAGCTTCACGCGGATTTTGACAAAATACTGATCGCGCAGACGCTCCTGAATCAGTGGGATATCATCCTCCTGCACTGTGTCATTGATGTCTGCGTGTTCATAGTAGTGTAAATCCTGCCCGGTTCTCAGCGCATATATCTGATCCCTCTGAAACTGTTCCGTGAGATCTGAAAATTCCAGTCCGGCATCCTCATAGGATTCATAATACTGCGCATCCTCGACGGTCGCGGCCAGCACACCGCTTTCCGAAAGCCAGTTGACACTCATCCGGTCGCCGATGCTCTGATTCAGCGCCGCATCCGGCATCTCCATATTCGCCGGAACGGGGAGCGTCACCCTTGCAGTCGTTGTGACGGGCGGTTCGGTGACGGTCACCTCAACAAATTCGTCAGAGGGCAGCTCTGCGGGGGGCGCAGTCGTGACCGCAGCGGTTCCGGTCTCCGTACCGGCGCTCTGTGTGAGCTCGGTGCCGGAGAGCGATGCGGCTGTTTCGGTATATCCGGCAGGGGGATTCTGCTGCGCAATGCCGTCGCGGATGACGCCGTAAATGACGAATGCGCTGAATCCGAGGATCAGAACAGCTGCCGCCCCGCCGGCATAGGGAGAGAGCCTGCGCAGAAGCAGCTTCGGAGAGCGGGAGCCGCGCACGGCATCTTCAATATACTGCGGATCAATTTCGCCCATGACCTCCAGCAGATCTTCATGCTTCATAGAAATCCCTCCTCTTCCAGAAATGTATGCAGTGCCTTGCGGATGCGGCTGAGCGCCATATTCACGGCGGAATCGGTCATGCCGTGGCGCTCGGCGATCTCCGCTGTCCGCAGAAACAGGGTATAGCGTTCGATGAAGATGCGGCGCTTCTCGGTGGAAAGCTGCATGAGAAAGCGGTCGATCGCATCGCGCAGGAGCGTCCGGTCAACGGCCTGCTCGACGTCGGAATCTGCGGAGATGCATTCCTCCAGCTCGCTGAGCGCTGCGGGAACGGTGCCGCCGCCGCGCTTGGAGCGTGTCTGTGATTTGCGCATATCGAGTGCAATACGGCGTGTGAGGGTGATGAGATACGCCTGCAAATGCACCGGCGGGGAAGCGGGGATCGCGTTCCATGCCCGGTAGAGCGCGTCATTGAGGGCTTCCTCCGCATCGGCATCGCTGCCGAGGATGTTCCGTGCAGTTCTCCGGCAGATCTCGCCGTATAGTGCGGCAAGCGTTTCGAGTGCCCGCTCGTCACGCGCCGCGATCTGTTCGATGATGATTTTGTCTTCTGTACGCAAGGAGTTCACCGCCTTTCGATCGGGAAATGATCCCGTTTTTCACCCTCACCTATATAGACGACAAACGCTGCGCAGAAGTAACCGGGGACTGGATGCATCTGATAGTTATAGATAAGAGTGAAAATTTGAGTATTTGCATTCAGCGGTGCAAAAGATCGGTGA
>DGSY01000141.1 GCA_002394125.1 Ruminococcus sp. UBA4350 | reverse complement strand
AGAATCCGAATCAGCCGTATCCGAACCAGAATCCCTACGGCGGACAGAATCCGAATACGCCGCCCTATCAGGGGCCGAATCCCGGCCCGAACCGTGCCAATCCGAACCTCAACGGCTTCTATGATCTGCCGCCTGTCAAGGCCGCGATCAGCATGATCAATAACATATTCAAATTTGAAGGCCGCACCTCCCGCAGCGATTACTGGTGGGCAGTCCTTGCCGTTTTCTGCGTGAGCTTTGTTCTCGGCATTCTGCTGAACGGTGTTGAGCATATCTTCCGCGTTCGTGCGATCATCGTGCTATTCAATCTCCTGGAGTCACTCGTCTCCCTCGCACTCTCTGTTTCGACACTCGCGCTCGCGGTACGCCGCCTGCATGACACCAACAAATCCGGCTGGCTGATGCTGCTGGCTCTGACCGGTATCGGCTGCATCCCGCTGATCATCTTCTTCGCTCAGCCCGGCGATCCGCAGCCGAACCAGTACGGCACGGTTCCGCAAAGCGTTACATGACATCTTAAGGATTCGGAGACTGTACCCCTCGGTGCAGTCTCTCCTTGTATCAAGCCGAAAGGGGGGAGCGGGCGCTTTGCCCGAAACAGCTATGCAGGAGATCGGTATTCAGGAGATCGGCGGAATCCGGATCGGTCAGACCGAGAACCGCGCCGCCGGAACGGGCTGCACGGTGCTGCTCCGGCCGGAGGGAATGTGCGCGGGTCTCGATATCCGCGGCGGCGGCCCCGCCTCGCATGAAAGCGGTCTGCTGGATCCGCTCGCGGCCGCGCAGACGATCCATGCAGTCGTACTTGGCGGCGGCAGCGCATTCGGCCTTTCTGCGGCCGGCGGCGTCATGGACTGTCTGGAGCAGAACGGCATCGGCTTTCCGGTCGGCGTGACACGCGTCCCGCTCGTTGTGCAGTCGGATATTTTCGATCTGACGGTCGGGGATGCGCAGATCCGTCCGGATCATGCAATGGGATATGAAGCGGCACGTCTCGCGCTTGAATCCCCGAATTACCGTGACGGAAACTACGGTGCCGGCTGCGGCGCGACCGTCGGCAAATTCGCGGGCATGGAGACCTGCATGAAAACCGGCATCGGCAGCTATGCGGTGCAGATCGGCGCTTTGCAGATCGGCGCAGTCGTCGTGCTGAATGCGCTCGGCGATGTGTTCGACTGGAAAAACGGCAGAAAGATCGCCGGACTGCTGACGCCGGACAGATCCGGCTTCCGCTCATCCGAAGCATTGATGCGTGAGCGCATTGATGTCATCGAAAACAAATTCACGGCGAATACGACGATCGGTGCGGTCATCACAAATGCCGCATACGACAAAACGCAGCTTTGCAAAATCGCAGGCATGGCGCATGACGGCTTTGCGCGGTCGATCCGGCCGGTGCATACCTCCGTAGACGGCGACAGCATTTATGCGCTGTCCGCCGGTACAGTGCAGGCGGACATGGATCTGGCCGGCACGCTCGCGGCGGAGGTCATGAGCGAGGCGATCATCCGCGCAGTACAGTCCGCCGAATCCGCATACGGATATCCCGCAGCCCGCGATCTGGATTTTTTGAAGGGGTGATTTTATGAGATTTTCATTCGATCAGTCGCTCTCGGCGGAAATGCCGAAGGGCTTCACAGAGATGACCGCTGAGCAGATCAGACAGGTCTTTCCGCAGAGCAAAGCCAAAATTCACGGCATTCGCTGCAAGGAGCGCAATATCGTGATCGCGGTCTTCTCGCGCAGGGAGATCCCGGTGATCTCTGCGATCGCGGATATTGATGCCACCGTGAAGAATCTGGAATCACGCACGCAGGCCGCGCTGAAGGAGCTTGATTATCAAAAGATCGGCGATGTCGAAACGGAGATTGCGGGCTGCCGCGCAAAGGGCATCCGATACAAGTATCAGAGCGTAAAGCTGATGCTGGGCGAGCTGCTCGTGACAAGGCACGATAAGATGCATTATACGCTGCATTTCTTCGCACCGGAGGACGATCCCGAATCGCTGAGCGAGCTCGAAACCGTCCTGCATTCCATTCAGTTTCAGTGATCCGGCCAAAGGCGGATGCCGGAATCTGACTGTTGCTGCGGTTCCGCCGGAATAGTGACAAATATGAAAACGCCCTGCCGTGCTGATGAACGGCAGGGCGTTTTTTTGAACGGAGAGGAGGGCTCGTTTTCTATATCTTCTCTCGTTATTTGCACGATTTATGTCAGCCGGCCTGCGTTTGCGTCCAGGCCGCGATGAAGGTCATTTTTTTTACTGTATCCATTGCACTTTTCTTCAATATATGCTATAACCGGGCAGTGCCCGGCTCCATTTTCAGATCAGGCAGCGAAACGATTCATTTTTATTCTTTCGTATCCATTGCACTTTTTGTCATTATATGCTATAATAGAATCGCGGTTTGCAACGGCTAACCAATCTGATACGATGATACGGACAGCAATATCAGCACTGCGAACGGCATTCTGATGCTCGCGGGCGGTGTAGTCTGCTTCATGTTCGCAGGAATGATTGCCGTCAGCTTCAAAAAGCAATCGTGCGGAAATACAGTGAATGCTGCAAAAATACTTGTATCCTGTGTCGTGAGGCTGCAATGCCGGCATGAGAGCAAACAGGTCAAGGAAGAAACAGGAGGCTGACATGAATCACTATATCATAATTGGCATAATCTGCATCATCAGCGGCATTTTATGCGCACAGGCCGATGTGCCGCTTGCGTGGTCGGGCAGAAAAGGCGATGCTGTCGATGCAAAGGCAGTGGGGCGCATCTCACCGTGGTGGACAGAGGTCAGAGAGAGCCATTTTGACCTTTCGTTTCTTCTGTCCTGCATAAGAGCGATGGGCATCGTACTCAGCAGATCGAGATACACTTCCGCTTTGATGTTGCTGTCGCTAC
>DGSY01000193.1:20503-34403 GCA_002394125.1 Ruminococcus sp. UBA4350 | reverse complement strand
GCTAGGAGTGGTTGGCGCTTACTTTATATATAATAGTAACAGCTTCCCGGCCGTGTGTATCGGCCGGGAAGCTTTTTTGTATACGGATCATGCGCTGCATTTTGTGCCGTGTACCTGCTCCGTCAGCAGCGCCATGACGATCAGGAAAAAGAGCAGGAACAGCGGAAATGCGCCGAGCCCCGCATGATCTGCAATGATGCCGAACAGCGGCGGCATCAGCGTTGTGCCGATATAAGCGAATGCCATCTGCATTCCGATCAGGGACTGCGCCGAACGCTTTCCGAAGATCACCGGCGTTGCGTGGATCTGGCACGGATAGACCGGCGCGCAGCCGAAGCCAATCACGACCAGCCCGCAGAGCGGGAACAGATCACCGAACGGCAGCAGAACCATGACCGTCCCCGCCGCGATCCCGCAGAGTCCCAGCCGGATCATTTTATGATCGCCGAGCCAGTCAGCGACGAATCCCGAAAGGAAGCGCCCTGCGGTGATGCCGATATAAAAGAGCGATGCAAACCGTGCAGCTGTTTCCGTGCCGATGCCGCGCACCTGCACAAGATAGCTGCTCGCCCAGAGCCCCGCCGTGCTTTCCAGTGCGCAATAGCTGAAAAATGTCACCAGCACCGGCAATACCCCGTGCTGCCGCAGCAGCTTCCGCATCGGCAGCGGCGCTTCGGCATTTCCGGCATCATCGGCATGACTGCGTTTCCAGAGCGGCAGCGAACAGAACAGCACCGCCGTCAGGATCATTTGCAGAACGGAGATCGCACGGTAGCCGCCCTGCCAGTCCGTGCCGCGTGCCAGATAGAAGCTCATGATGTAGGGGCTGACCGCGCAGCCGATGCCCCAGAAGCAGTGCAGCCAGCTCATGTGCCGCGCCGCGTAATGCACGGCGACATAATGATTCAATGCGGCATCCACCGCGCCGGCACCGAGGCCGTAGGGGATCGCGAAAATACACAGCACCGCATAGCTCGGTGCGAGCGAATACCCCAGCAGCGCAGCCGCCGTCATCAGGACACTGCATGATACGACAAGCCCCGTGCCGAAGCGCCGCAGCAGCCGGTCAGACAGCAGACTGGAGATCACCGTCCCGCAGGAAATGATCATCGAAAGATATCCTGCATAGGAAAGCGGAACGCCTAGCTGCGGCTGCATCGACGGCCATGCCGCACCGAGCAGCGAATCCGGCAGGCCGAGACTGATGAACGAGAGATAGATCACAACCAGCAACAGTGAAAACAAAACCGGCTCCTTCCTCCGCGGCGGAGCGCGCCTGCATCACCTTGCTGCGGACGGATCCTCGCGGGATGTTCCGAGATAAAACAGTGCGACGGTGCCCGGCCCGGCGTGTGCGCCGATGACCGCGCCGATCTCACCGATCACAATATGCTTTGCGCCGAACTGATGCAGCAGCGCATCCCTGAGCATTTCGGCAGCATCGGCGGCATCCGCGTGTGCGATGAACACCGTGGATTCCTTATCCGTACATTCCGCGTCATAATGCCTGCCAAGCTCCAGAACGGCATTTTTTCTGCCGCGGAGCTTCTGCTTCGCGACGAGCTTTCCGGCATCGCTGACGTGCAGCACAGGCTTGATGCCGAGCAGCGAGCCCGCAAAGGCCGAGACCGCACCGATCCGGCCGCCGCGCTTCAGAAACATCAGATCATCGACCGTGAACCAGTGGATCAGCTTCAGCTTCGTTTCTTCAGCATATGCCGCCAGCTCGTCCAGCGTGCAGCCGCGCACCATTTTCTCCGCGCAGTGATAGACCAGCAGTCCCTCGCCGAGACTTGCACAGAGCGTATCGACAACGATGATCCGCCGTTCCGGATATTCTTCGGCCAGCTCCTCCGCCGCCAGCTTGCCCGTTGCATACATACAGCTCAGCGGCGACGAGAATGCTAGATACAGGATATCCCTGCCGGCGGAAAGCTCCGCCTCAAAGACCTCGCGGAACAGGGAAAGATTCGCCGCCGATGTGCAGGCGACCTTCCCTGCGCGCAGTGCATCGTAAAACTCCCTGCCGGTCAGTGTGCAGGGATGCGCCGGATTATCCTTCATGAAGACATTCAGCGGGACAGAGCGCACGCCCATGGATTCCAGCAGATGCGGGGAGAGGTCGGCGGCGCTGTCAGTGATCAGTGTGTAATTCTGTGACATGAGTTTCACTCGCTTTCTCAATAAACTGATAAGTTTATTGTAACCGATTCTGCGGCGGATGTCACGGACTTTCCGGCGGAATTCCGGAAACTGATCGGAGAAAAGCTGGATTCTACGGCTCTACTAATCCGAGAGTGAAAGCGAAATGTGCGTATTTGCACGGATTCCGGATATGCATGAAAAAGCCCTGATTGTATCAGGGCTTTTCTGCGTGCGGATGCGGATAACCGCATGAATACGATAAATACATATAACAAAATATGGCGAAACAGTGCTTTGTTCAGCGGAGCAGCGTCTCCTGAATCGTGAAGTGCATCGGGATGCCCTGCGACATCTGCATGGTCAGTTCGCCCTGGATCAGCGGGAGAAAATAGCTGAGTGCCGCATCCTGAATATTATTGCCGGCGGCATTGACATATTCCCGCGGGAGGTATTTCTCGCGGTTCGCGATCTCGGCGGCGTCAGCGGTTTCGATCTTGACCGTATAGGGCATATCGGAAAGCCGCCTGAATACGACGACCCTGCCGGTCTCGCCGTTCAGTGCGCAGCGCACACCGGCCGCGCCGATCGCTTCCGATTCGTCGATATCCGTGCGGGAGCAGAGATGCGAGGAGCAGCGCTGCATGACATTCAGCACGATCGAGCGCACCTTGCAGCCGATCTCCTGCCGGACGATGCTCTCCAGATAGCTGCCGATGCCGGACAGATACTTGTGGCCGAAATTATCGACCACGCCGGACTGCACGCCCTCCGGCACCTCGATCCCCTCGGAAACGGCGCAGATCACGGCCTTGTGCTTTGCCATTTCCTGCCGGACATCGCGGATGAATTTCTCCAGCGAGAATTCGCATTCCGGCACATAGACCAGATGCGGCGCACTCTCACCGAGCCGGTGCAGCACGGCGGAGGATGCCGTCAGCCAGCCGGCGTGCCGTCCCATGATCTCAACGACCGTGACGGAGGGGATGCTGTAAACGGAGCTGTCGCGGGCGATCTCATGCATCGTTGCGGCGACATATTTTGCAGCGGAGCCGAAGCCCGGCGTGTGGTCAGTGACGCAGAGATCGTTGTCGATCGTCTTCGGGATGCCGATGATGCGGATATCCGCGCCCTGCGCCCTGCAGTAGGCGGAAAGCTTCTGGACGGTGTCCATCGAGTCATTGCCGCCGATATAGAAAAATGCACCGATCTGCCGCTGCTGCATTGTTTTCAGGATCCGCTGATAATCGGAGTCATCCTCGTTCATATCCGCGAGCTTGAACCGGCAGGAGCCGAGAACCGTCGAGGGCGTCTGCCGGAGCAGCTCCATCTGCTCATTGGTCAGGATCATTGTCTTGAGGTCAATGAGGTGGTCGTTGATCATGCCCTCGATGCCGTTGACGGAGCCGAAGACTGCGTCAATCTCCGGAACCTTGAGTGCCTCCTTGAAAACGCCGACGAGCGAGGCGTTGATCGCGCAGGTCGGGCCGCCGGACTGTGCAACTGCGATATTCATATTGCAGCTCCTTTCAGAAATTGTCATATATCGCTATTGTACCATAATCGGCTGAAAAAGTCAACACTGCGCGTTTTGCAGGAGCGGCCGCTCCCTTGACAAATCACGCGGAACGCGTTATAATAGGGATGTAACCGTTCAGGAAAGGATCAGGCATATGGAAACCAGAGTCGCCGTTATTGCGATCATTGTGCAGGACAGCAGCTCCGCAGGGAGCATCAACGCGCTGCTGCATGAATATGACAGATTCATCATCGGACGAATGGGACTGCCCTACCGGCAAAGGGGCATCAGCATCATCAATATTGCCATTGATGCACCGGCGGACGCGATCAACCGTCTCGCGGGGAGCATCGGCAGACTCGACGGCGTGAGCGCAAAAACCGTCTACGCACCGCTGTCTGCCGCTGAATAATCAGGATCGAATCAGAATACGGATCTCTTCTGATGCCAAAACACAGCCCGTCAGCGCTGTCTTGCGGCAAAAGCAGAAACCGGCTGAGCTTTTACGGGCGAGCTGTATCTGCTTTTGCGGGTACAGCTTTTTTGCGGGCTGTTACGAGGAAATACTATGATAAAGCTAGCAATTTACGGCAAAGGCGGAATCGGCAAATCGACCGTTTCCGCAAATCTTTCCGCCGCGATGGTGCAGCGCGGGATGCGCGTCATGCAGATCGGCTGCGACCCGAAGGCGGATTCCACTGCACTGCTCCACGGCGGCAGCCGCATCCCGACCGTTCTGCAAATGGAACGGGAAAAGGGAAAACAGATCACGCTCGAAGATATCGTCACGGTCAGTAAGAGCGGCGTTGTCTGCGTGGAAGCGGGCGGCCCCGTGCCGGGCGTCGGCTGCGCGGGGCGCGGCATCATCAATGCACTCGAAACACTCAAAAAGCTCGGCGCCTATGAGCGCTACAAACCGGATGCCGTGATCTATGATGTACTGGGCGATGTGGTCTGCGGCGGCTTCTCGATGCCGATGCGGCAGGGCTATGCGGACAGGGTTTTCGTCGTGACCTCCGGCGAAAAAATGGCGCGCTATGCAGCGGCGAATATCTGCATGGCCGTGCAGAATTTTCAGGGGCGCGGCTATGCATCGCTCGGCGGCATCATCCTGAACCGGCGCGGCGTTGCCGATGAGGATCCGCTGACGGCGGAGCTTGCTGCGGATTTTGATACGCCCATCATCGGGACGATCGACCGTTCTGCGATCATTCAGCAGGCGGACAATGAGGGTGTGCCGTTCGTTACGGCCTATCCGGACAGTCAGCCGGCAGAGCAGCTCCGCGCATTGGCGGAGGCGGTGCTGGCGGAATGCGGAGGGAAAGTATGAAGCAGGAAAAGCCGCCCGTTCTGCGGATCGCGGAGGCGGATGCAGAGGGCTTTTTCGCATCCGGACTGGAGTACAGCCCGCCGGTGCGCGGAATGTGGAATATCGTTCACATGGGGATGCTCGTGCCGGAGGCGCATCAGATCTACTGCTGCGCGCAGGGCTGTCTGCGCGGTGTCGTGCTGACAGCGGCGGAGATGAATGCCATGGAGCGGCTGAGCTGGATCTCGCTCACCGAGGAGGATATGTTCAACGGCACACTGGAGCAAAGTCTGACAGAGGGCGTTTCCGAGATCATCGAAAAGCTGCCGGCGCATCCGAAAATGGTGCCGCTCTTTTTAAGCTGTATGCATCTGTTCGCCGGCTGCGATTTCGACGGCGTGATCGCCGATCTCTCGGTGCGCTATCCCGATATCACATTCATTGACTGCTATATGACGCCGACCATGCGGACGACGATCCCGCCCGTACCGCAGACCTGCCGGCAGCTTTACAGCGGATTGCAGCCGCGTCCGGCGGATCCGGAGTCGGTGAACATCATCGGCTGCGACCGCCCGACGGATCCGGATTCCGAGCTGGTGCAGATCATCCGGAATGCGGGGCTGACGCTGCGCGATCTGACGCTCTGCAAAACCTATGACGACTATCTGCAAATGGCTGAGAGCCGTCTGAATATCCTCTGGCTGCCGACGGCGCACGCCGCCGCCGATGCGCTGGAGGAGCGCCTTCATATCCCGCAGATCTATCTGCCGGCGCATTTCGGTTTTGAGAAGCTGCGCGATAATTATGCGCGGCTCTGCGATGCGCTGGGGATCGCGTGTCCCGATTTTTCCGCAGCGATCGCCGGTGCAGATGCGGCGCTCCGTGCGGCAAAGGCAGAGATCGGTGATACGGCAGTCGCGGTGGATTATACCGCCGTCACGATGCCGTTCTCGCTGGCAAAGCTGCTCTGCGAATACGGCTTTCGGGTGAAATATATCATCGCGGAGGCGGCAGGGGAGGATGCGGAGGCATTTGCATGGCTTCAGGCGAACCGTCCGGATATCCTGCTGTATTCGCCGAATCATGTCAATATGCTGCATCAGCATGAAAGCCCGCCGGAGCCGGTGCTCGCGGTCGGGCAGAAGGCCGCGTATTATTTCGCATCAGACCGCTTTGTCAATTTCGTGGTCAACGGCGGACTGTACGGCTTTTCGGGTATCCGGAAGCTCGCCGCGCTGATGACCGATGCATATCACAATCCGAAGGACCGCCGCCCGCTGCTGCGGCATAAGGGCTGGGGCTGCGAATCCTGTCTGCTTTCCTGATAACGGAGGAAATATATGGAACCGCATGATTATATTGTCACGGATATTCAGGGCGATTACGCCATACTGACACAGACCGATGCAGAGAGCGCGGAGCCGTTTCCGGTCGCGCTGGCACTGCTGCCGCCGGGGACCGATACCGGCACAAGGCTGCACGGCTTTATGGGAATGTTTGAGATTATCGGATAAAGGAGAATCACAATGAGTGAAAGAACCGTCACGCTTGCGCACGGCGCAGGCGGCACACAGACCAATGAACTGATCGACAGCGTATTCAAGGCGCATTTTGCAAACCCGATGTTCACGGGCGACGATGCCGCCGTGCTGCCGCAGATCGAAGGAAAGATCGCATCCTCGACCGACGGCTTTATTGTCTCGCCGTGGAAATTCAACGGCGGCAATATCGGCAAGCTCTCGATCTGCGGAACGGTCAATGACCTCGCCTGTATGGGCGCAAAGCCGCTGTATCTGACCTGCGCATTCGTCATCGAGGAGGGCTTTTCGATGGATGCGCTGGAGGAGATCGCGGCAGCGATGGAGAAAACCGCCGCAGAAGCGGGCGTCCGGATCGTCGCGGGTGATACGAAGGTCGCGGGCAAGGGGCAGTGCGACGGCGTATTCATCACGACAACGGGCATCGGCGCGGTCATGCCGCAGGCGCACACCTCCGGCACATTCGCAAAGCCCGGTGATGCGATTATCGTGACCGGCGATGTCGGACGGCACGGATGTACGATCCTGCTGGCGCGGGATAATTACGGCATCGAATCCGATGTGGACAGCGACTGCGCACCGCTCTGGGGCACGGTCGAATCGCTCTATCAGGTCACGGATGATATCCATGTGATCCGCGACGCGACACGCGGCGGCGTCGGCACGGTGCTGTATGAGATCGCCGGACAGAGCAATGTCGGCATCCGGCTCGATGCGGAAAAGATTCCGGTCGATCCGCGTGTCAGGGGTGTCTGCGGGATGCTCGGTCTGGAGCCGCTCTATCTCGCCTGCGAGGGCAGACTTGTCATCTTTGCGCCGCAGGAGCAGGCGGATGGCATTGTCGCAAAGCTCCGCAGGGGTAAGTATTCGCAGAATGCGGCGGTCATCGGCACGGTGACGGCGGAGAATGCCGGCATGGTCATCATGGAGACCGAGATCGGCACGCAGACCGTCCTGCCGCAGCCGAAGGGCGAGCTTCTGCCGCGCATCTGCTGACCGGCCGCGTATGAAGAATATTGCTTCGATCATTCCCTGCTATGCAGCAGATACCTCCGGCGTCTGCGCGGCGCTCTATGAGCTGGGCGGACTGATCGCCGTGCATGATGCATCCGGCGTGAATTCGACCTACGCGACGCACGATGAGCCGCGCTGGGAGGATCAGCCGTCGATGATCTATGTCTCCGGCCTCACGGAGCTGGACGCGATCCTCGGCAATGACGAAAAATTCATTGCGGATGTCGTTTCGGCGGCGCATGATCAGCAGCCGGCATTCATTGCGGTCTGCGGCTCGCCGATGCCGATGATGATCGGCTTTGATTTTGACGCGGCTGCGCGGGAGATCGAGCGCCGCAGCGGGATCCGCACATTCTCCCTGCATACGAACGGGATGCACGCCTATTCGGAGGGCGCATCGGAAGCGCTGCTCACGGTGCTGGCCGAATATGCGGAGCCGGATGCGGAAAAGCTGCCGCATTCGGTCAATATTCTCGGCGCACTGCCGCTGGATTTCGGCGGCCCGGCACCGGTGCAGAGCATCCGCACATGGCTTTCCGAAAACGGCTTTTCGGTGATCTCCTGCCTTGCGATGGGCGACGGGATCCCGGCATTCCGGCGGGCGGCGGCTGCATCGGTCAATCTCGTTGTGTCATACAGCGGGCTTGCCGCCGCACAGTATTGCGCTGACTGCTTCGGCACGCCCTATGTCTGCGGCGTACCGGTCGGGGCGGCGTTTTCCGCGCAGCTTGCCGAGGCGCTGCGCAATGCGGAGCGTACCGGCGAAAACGCATATCCCTGCGCAGTCCGCAGCGATGCGGCGGCGCGGACTGCTGTGATCGGCGAGAGCATTTATGCGGGATCAATGGCGGCTGCGCTTTCGGTTTCGGGGCATCCGGCAAGGCTGATCTGCCCGCTGCCCTATGCCGACGGCATCCTCGCAGACGGCGACAGCGATGCGGCATCTGAGGATGCCATCGCGGCGGCGCTCGCGGCAATGCAGCCGGAAACGGTCATTGCCGATCCGCTCTACCGCTTTATTCTGCCAAAGCAGGCAAAGCATATCAGACTGCCGCATTATGCATTCTCCGGCCGGTGCTTTGAGACGCAGATCCCCGACCTGACGGCTGCGCGGTTTGATGCGTGGCTGAATGCGCAGGTCATGCGAAATCATAAGGAGGATCGACCGTGAATGTAACCGACAATGAAGCGCTGATCGAGGCGGTCGGCGAGGACTTTCTCTGGAATGTGGTGTCTGCGTATGTCGAAGCAGATATCCCGCACATCAAGGAAGCGCTCATGCCGATCGGCTATCTCGATCCCGATGATATCAAAAAGCTCAGCAAAGCGGAGGTGCATCAGTCCGATGAATTCATTGTCACCGGATTCACCGAAAAGGACGGGACACTGACCGTCCGCTTTGAGATGCCTGCGATCATCATGGCAAAGAGCGCGGACGAAAGCGCCTTTCTGCGCATCACGACATACTGCACCGGTACCGCGGTGATTCCCGATCTTCATGCGTATAACTGGAATGCGCTGGATTTTTCGCGGATGCATCTGCCGGAGATCCTCTCCTACAGCCATCTGGTCAGAAATATCCATGTATCCTATGAGGATACCGAGGCGGATGACCTGACGGCACTGCACTGGTAAAACGAACGAAAGGCGGTATGCGCATGACCTCCGAATCCTATAAGGATTATATTCTCGAACAGCTCGAAGGCGCGGGCACGATCCGCTGCCGGAAGATGATGGGCGAATATCTGCTCTACTGCGACGGCAGACTGTTCGGTGGGCTGTACGATGACCGGTTTCTCGTGAAGCCGACCGATGCGGCGCGCAGACTGCTGCCGGATGCGCCGGAGGAGCTGCCCTATCCGGGCGCGAAGCCGATGCTGCTCGTCACCGAAACGGATGACAGGGCGTTTCTTGCTGCGCTGATATCTGAAATGCTGCCGGAGCTGCCCGTCCGGTAAAATGGAGAATCATATGATCAAAATTGCAATCTACGGAAAGGGCGGTATCGGCAAATCGACCTGTACCGCGAATCTCGCTGCGGCATTTGCAATGCGCGGCAAAAGAGTCATCCAGATCGGCTGCGATCCGAAGGCGGATTCCACGATCAATCTGCTCGGCGGAAAACCGGTCACGCCGGTCATGGACTGGCTGCGCGATCACGATGACGAGCCAGACCGCATTGAGCAGATCTCCGCGCACGGCTTCGGCGATGTGCTGTGCATCGAGACCGGCGGCCCCACTCCCGGACTCGGCTGCGCCGGACGCGGCATCATTACCACATTCAGCCTATTGAATGAGCTGCGGCTCTTTGAGCGCTTTCAGCCGGATGTCGTGCTGTATGATGTGCTGGGCGATGTGGTCTGCGGCGGCTTTGCGGCACCGATCCGCGAGGGCTATGCCGAGCAGGTGCTGATCGTGACCTCCGGCGAGAAAATGGCGCTCTATGCCGCAAACAATATCAACAATGCAGTGAAGAATTTCGAGGACAGAAGCTATGCGAAGGTGCGCGGCATCATCCTGAACCGCCGGAATGTGCCGGACGAGGAGGAAAAGGTGCGGGCATTTGCCGACGGCGCGGGGCTCGCGGTCACGGCGGATATCCCGCGCTCGGACGATATCACGCGGTATGAGGATATGGGCATGACCGTGATCGAGGGCGATCCGGAATGCGAGACCGCAAAGCGGTTCTTTGCGCTGGCTGATCTGCTGATCGCGGAGAATGAGAAGCGGTAATACAAAAGAGGTGCGGCATGGATGAGAGGATCAGGGCGGCAAAGCAGGGCTTTGAACAGAGCTTTGCTTCCGGCACTTTTTATGACCGTCAGACGCAGGATGAACAGCATTTGAAGCGGATCCTCACGCTTCTGCCGTTCCGGAGCGGAATGCGCATTCTGGATCTGGGGACGGGGACCGGCTATCTGGCATTCCCGATTGCGGAGATGCATCCGGATATCACCGTCACAGGGCTGGATATTGTCGAAAAGGCGCTGGATCTCAACCGCGAAAAAGCAGCGCTTGAGCGGCTTTCCAATCTGCGGTTTGTGACCTATGACGGAACAAGGCTTCCCTTTGCGGACGGTTCGTTTGATCTGGTCATTTCGCGCTATGCGCTGCACCACTTTCCGGATATCCGCGGCAGCATTGCCGGAATCAGCAGGGTGCTGACAGCGGACGGCTGCTTTTTCCTTTCCGATCCTGCGCCGAATGACGGTGATCCGGAGCGGTTTGTCGATGCTTTCATGCAGATGAAGCAGGATGGGCATATCCGGTTTTATACAGGGGCGGAATGGGACAGACTCTGCGGAGAACAAGGAATGGAGAGGATCGGCGGATTTGAAAGCAGGATCAGGTTCCCCCGAAAATATCGGGATGCATATGATGCGCTGCTGAAGCAGTATCCGGATGCAGTCACCGAAAGCTATGAGATCCGGAGATCCGGCGACGAGATCCTGATTACAGAAAAGGTCAATAATCTGCTGTATCAGAAACGGGAATGAGGAAAACATGGACAAAGCATATTCGATCACAGCGGCTGAGCTGGCCGCGCGCGGCTTTTCCGGACTGCCGGATGAGCTCAGCAGCGCAAAGCATATGATCTACAGCTCGCCCGCGACGCTCGATTACAATTCACCGGGCGCAAAGGGCTTCGGCGTAAAGCGTGCGGGGCTGGCAATTCCCGGCTCGGTCATGCTGCTGGTCGCGCCGGGCTGCTGCGGACGGAATACCGCGCTGCTCAATGAGCTTGGCTACAGCGAGCGCTTTTTCTATCTGATGCTCGACGATACCGATATCGTCACGGGGCGCTATCTGAAAAAGATCCCGCAGGCCTGTGCGGAGCTGCTCGGCGAATGCGAAACGCCGCCCTCGGCTGTCGTCATCTGCATCACCTGTGTCGATGCGCTGCTCGGCACCGACATGGAGCGCGTCTGCCGGAGCTGCGAGGACAGGACAGGCGTCCCGACGGTACCGGCATATATGTATGCGCTGACGCGGGAAAAGCGTCTGCCGCCGATGGCGCTGGTGCGCAGATCGGTCTATTCGCTGCTGAAGCCGCAGAAGCGCATTCCCGCTGCCTGTAATCTGCTCGGCTTTTTCTCCGCGCTGGAGGACGGCTGCGAGATCTATGATCTGCTGCGGTCGGCGGGCATCAGAACCGTCGGTGAGATCGGCCGCTGTCAGACCTTTGCGGATTATCAGGCGCTCTCCAAAGCAAATTTCAATCTCGTGCTGAATGCGGAATCCCGCTATGCCGCGCAGGATATGCAGGAGCGGCTCGGCATTCCGTATATCGAGCTGACGCGCCTTTACCGGCCGGAGAAGATCCGCAATCAGTACCGGCTGCTCGGTCAGGCGATCGGCGCAGCGCTTGACGATGCGGCATATTACGATGCGGTGCAGGCGAAGATCACGCAGTTCCGCGAGCAGTTCGGCGCACTGCGTATTGCCGTCGGGGAATGTCTGAATGCGGACAGCTTTGAGCTGGCGCTGGCGCTGACGGAATTCGGCTGCACGGTGCCGGAGATCTACGGAACGGTCGGCGAGCGCAATTTTGTGTTCATCAAAAAGCTCGCGGAGGTCTCGCCGGAAACGCGCATCTACTCAAATCTTTCGCCGACGATGCTCGCCTATGAGCGCGGCTGTGCGCTCGATGCGGTCATCGGCAATGATGCGGTGTATTATCATAAAGACCTGCCCGGCATCGGTTTTCAGGAGGAGGCGCAGCCGTTCGGCTACCGCGGCGTGATGCTGCTCCTTGATAAGCTCGGCGCGGCAATGACGGAGCGTGCATGATATGGTGAATGATAATGAAGCGCTGTTTGAATACAGGAAGGGAGGAATCTGATGAGCCGGCTGCTGACACATCTTTCGCCTCTCGCGCCGGATGATTCCGGTGCCTGCGGCGTATTCTATGAGCTGGGCGGCATCACGGTGATTTGCGATGCCGGCGGCTGTGCGGGCAATGTCTGCGGCTTCGATGAACCGCGCTGGCATGAGAAACGCTCGGCGCTGTTCAGTGCCGGGCTGCGCGATATGGACGCGATCCTCGGCAGAGACATACTGCTCGTTGAAAAGCTCGCGAAGATTACGGAGCAGATCCCCGCGGAATTTACAGCGATCGTCGGAACGCCGGTTCCGGCGGTCATTGCGACGGATTATCAGGCGCTCCGGCGCATGGCGGAAAAGAAAACCGGTCTGCCCTGCATTACCGTGGAGACCGACGGCACCCGCGGCTATGATTTCGGGGAGATGCTCGCATATTCGCGGCTTTTCCGGACATTCGCGGCGGAGCAGCTTCCCGTGCAGAGCGGCAGGCTCGGCGTGATCGGTGCGACGCCGCTGAATACCGGCCTGACGCGGGCGGACGGCATCATCTCCGCATTGCAGTCCGAGGGCTGGGAATCGGTCGTCTGCTTCGGCATGGACAGCGGACTGGACGCACTGCGCCGCGCATCGGAATGTGCGCATCTGCTTGTGATTTCGCCGTCCGGTCTGAAGGCGGCGGAGTATCTGCATGAGACCTTCGGCACGCCGAATTCGGCCGGTTATCCGGTTCTGCCGGAGGATGTGACGGCTGCGGCGCAGGCGCTTTCCGGCGGACGGGTTCTGATCGTGCATCAGCAGTTCGCGGCGAATGCGCTGCGCGACCGAATGACGGACTGCGCGGTGAACTGCGGTACATGGTTCATGCAGGATGAACGCTATACGCAGCCCGGCGATATCCGGCTGCGCGATGAAGCGGAATTCGGTGCGCTGGTGCAGCAGTATGATGTTGTGATCGCGGACAGGATGCTGCGCCGTGCTGCGCCGCAGTTTGAGGGTGTGTGGATCGACTTCCCGCATTATGCCGTCAGCGGTTCCGCGCAGTGGTGATTGATATGGACGAACGGACGCTCAACGAGATCCTCGGGCTGGAGCCCCTTGCGCCGGAGCCGGATACTTATGTGATCCGGACGGCAGCGCGGGCAATGCAGAAGGCGCTGTGCGATCTGACTGCGGAGGATATCCGGCTGCTGATCGGGCAGCGCATCGGACTGCGCGTACTGCTGCCACTTGCGGTCGGGATCCTGCGTGAAGACCCGTGGATCATGACCTGCTATTATCCGGGCGATCTGCTTGAAGTATGCCGGAGACTGAATGCGGATGACTGGGCGGAATGTCCGGATGCATCGGTGCAGTTTCAGGCGCTGCTGAAGGATCTTCCGCCGGCAGTGCCGGAGCCATGATCTAAGGAATCACTGATTAAATCCCGCCTGACGGCTTGGCACGCAATCTGCTTGCATATTTTCCGTCATCTTGCACGAAAACTCCTTGCTGGGCGTCAGCCCAGCGGCGTCGTTTTCATACAATCTGACGAAAAATCTGACTGGTCAAGTTTAC
>DGSY01000193.1:0-20434 GCA_002394125.1 Ruminococcus sp. UBA4350 | reverse complement strand
CTTGCGCACCAGATTTAATCAGTGCTTCCCTAAAGTTCTCCGGAAGCAGAATGAGGCTTTCCCAGAACAAACAATAGGCGCGAACAGCGCCGCAACAGCGACGCATCTGATATGCTTCGCAAAACCCAGCCGAAGGAAAATGCAGGCGCGGGCTCCGCGCGGAAACGAAATCAAAATCTAATATACGGAGGTAATTATTATGTGTGTCGGATTATCGGCAAAGGTTGTCAGAGTAGAGGAAGGCACTGCCATTATTGATGCGGGCGGTGCGCAGCGGGAGATCAGCGCAGGCGTGCTGGATGAGCTGGAGCCGGGCGATTTCGTCATGGTTCATGCGGGCGTCGCGATCGCAAAGATCACCGAGGATGACAGCGCGGAGGCGGATTCTGTCATGGAGGAGCTGCTGTGAACGAAAGTGCAAAGCGCGCCCGCGATATCATCACATCCTATGACGGAAAGCCGCTGCGGATCATGGAGGTCTGCGGCACGCATACGCATGAGATCTTCCGCATCGGGCTGCGGAAGCTGCTGCCGCCGCAGGTCGAGCTGATCTCGGGGCCGGGATGTCCGGTCTGCGTGACGGCGGTCGGATTCATCGACGAGGCCTGCTGGCTCGCGCTCGAAAAGGGCTGCATCATCTGCACATTCGGCGATCTCATCCGCGTGCCGGGAACCGAAATGAGCCTTGCCGGTGCGCGTGCAAAGGGCGGCGATATCCGGCCGGTCTATTCGCCGCTGGATGCCGTCGAACTGGCAAAGGAGAATCCGGAAAAGCAGGTCGTCTTTTTAGCGGTCGGCTTCGAGACAACAACCCCCTCGGCCTGTCTCGCGGCAAAGCAGGCAAAGGAAGCGGGACTGACGAATTTCTCGCTGCTGACAGCGAATAAAACGATGCCGAATGCGTATAAGGCGCTGATCGGCAGTGCGGATGCGTTTCTTTATCCGGGTCATGTCAATGCGATCACCGGCAACGGCGTTTGCAGACAGCTCTGCGAGGAGCACGGCGTTTCCGGCGTGGTCGCGGGCTTTACGGCGAGTGAGCTGCTGACCGCAATGGCCGTGACGATCCGGCTTTTGCAGGAGGGCAAGCCATTCTTCCGGAACTGCTATCCGCGTGTTGTGCGCGATGAGGGCAATCCGGCGGCGATCCGGATGATGCAGGAGGTCATGGAGCCCTGTGACAGCGAATGGCGCGGGCTCGGCATGATCGAAGGCTCCGGCATGAAGCTCCGTGCGGAATATGCGGATTATGATGCACGGCTGAAATATGCGATGCCGGTCATCACGGGCAGGCCGAATCCCGCCTGCCGATGCGGGGATGTATTGCAGGGAAAGATCCGCCCCTGCGACTGCAAGGTGTTCGGCAAGGGCTGTACGCCGCTGCATCCGGTCGGAGCCTGCATGGTCTCGGACGAGGGCGCCTGCGCAGCCTATTATCAGTACGGCGGGGCCTGAGCGCTGACATCTGCGCGAAAACAGAATACAAAAAAAGGCTGCACCGCTTGGGGACGGTGCAGCCTTCTGCTGTTTATATCAGTCGCAGTTTTTGATGAAATCCTCCAGCGAGTACATTCCCTTTGCGATCATCATGAATTTGTCGTTGTATTCATCGACCGTGTGCGCGGAGACCATCAGCATATACTCAAACAGCTCCTTGCCGAGAATGCTTTCAATGTAGCTTGCAGTCAGGCGGAAGTTGATGCGGCCCTTTGCCATATCGAAATCGAACGAGCCGTCGATCAGGCCGTCATTTGCGTGGGTCACGGCGAGTGCGAGATCGACCGTTTTCTCATCCGGGATTTTGAACGGCATCGGCGAGAGCAGCTGCACGATCTGGCGCTCCGGACGGACGATAAACAGCATATCCATCGGGATATCCTCGCCGCTGACGGTGCTGGTGATGACAAGATCCTCATCGTGACGCTCATAGCGGAAGCCGCGGTCATCAAACATTTTACAGATCGTCTCATAGACGTTCTGTCCCATCTTCATCAGTTGTTCTTTATCCATTTCCATGAGTAGTTACCTCCTGATTAAAATCCGATCGTCCGTTTTTTCTGATCAAGGACATTGTTGAATTCCTTGTCTGCGATCGCAAGCGCGAAATCTTCGGCGGTGAGCGTATCACAGGCGATCTGCTGCATCTGGCAGCGCAGCGCCGCCTTGCCCCAAGTGCGCTCATAGAGATTGCGCGAGAATCTTGCGTTGCTGAAATCCTTTGCGTTCATCATCTCGTCGGAAAGGCCGGCGAAATAGGAATTGACCGCCTCGGTGAAGGCCTCGTCATGTGCAAAGCTCTTTTCTGTCATGCTCATGAAGATATCCGCGAGCTGCTGTCTGCTGTAATTCGGGAATTCGAGCATGAACGGCATCCTGCTCTTGAGACCGACATTGCCGTTCATGAGCTTTTCCATATCATCGGGATAGCCCGCCATGATGACCATGAGGTCAGCGCGGTGATTTTCCATTTCGGCAACGAGCGTGTCGATCGCCTCTCTGCCGTAATCGGCCTTGCTGAAGCCGTCATCGCGGTAGAGCGAATACGCCTCGTCAATGAACAGCACGGAGCCGTAGGCATCGCGGCAGATCGCGGCGGTCTTCGGAGCGGTCTCACCGACATATCTTCCGCAGAGGTCACGGCCGGCATACTCAAAGAAGCTGCCGTTCCGGAGAATGCCCTTTTCCTTGAGGATCGTGCCGAGAATGCGGGCGACGGTTGTTTTTCCGGTGCCGGGATTGCCGACGAAGCGCATATGGATGCAGGGCGTTTCAAGTGCGCTGTTATGAACGGCGGCTTCGATCTGCGCGACGATCTCCTCCACGCGCCTGCGGATCGCATCCATGCCGACGAGCGCATCGAGCTGCTCAAAGCCGCTCTTTGTGCTGAGCAGGGCATGATCGACCAGACCGGCGATCTGTTCGCGGCGGATCTGATTGTCCTTCAGCGGTGCGGAGACTGCGCCGAGCTGCCGGATATAGAGCATTTCGCGGATGATCTTGTTGACTGTATTGATGCCGTAGAATCTGCCGTCATTTTTCTCGGCATCCATGCGGGCGCGGAAGATCTCCCACGCATCCTCCGTCATTTCATAGCCCTTTGCGCGGATCGTATTCTCCGCGCACTGCATCAGCTCTGCGGATGTGAAAGGCGTGACGGTCAGCTCCTTGACAAAGAGGATATCGTTGATGCCGGATTCGATTTCGCGGACGATATTCTTCTCGACGAACGGGATCCGGAAGAATACGACATTCGCGCGCTCCTCGATCGCGGAATCTATTCTCCGGAGAAATTCGCGGAAGCGCTTGTCGGTGATCTTCGTCATCCATTCGGAGATATCGACACAGACGACCGATTTCGGATTTCTGCCGCAGACTGCGCTCAGTGCCGCACCGAAAATATCTTCGTCGCCGTTCTTGGAATCGGGTGCATCCAGCCTGATCTCAGCGTATTTCGTGCCGGAGATCTTCGCGGTCAGGCCGAGCTCCTCCGTCAGATCGGCAAAGAGGGAGAGGTAGGTCGAAAGGCCGTAGCCGTCATTGACAGAGATCAGATAGCTTCTGCCGATGAACGAATCGACCAGCTTATTCTCGATCAGTCCGGCGGCGACATCGCTGCATTCCTGCGCGAGCGCCTTGAATTCCGGTGCCGCGACAAGTGCCTCAATGCGGCCGAGTGCCTTCGGCTTTTCCGTAGTTTTCAGCGGCGCCTGATCCTGCTCTGCGGATGCAGGCTTTTCCGGCGCAGTCTCCTGCTCTGCCGGTGTATACTCTGCCAGATCAAGGCTGAATACATCCGAGTCGGAATCCAGCTCGTATTCTGCGAGGATCATCGTGCTGAGCAGCCGGCTGAGCGCGGTCTTGTCCATATTTTCGGGCAGATCGACAATGCCCTCGCATTCGCTGATGCCGGAGCTGATGCCGGAAACATGAAACCGTTCCTTCACGGCTGAAAGAAACCATTCTACCGGCAGCACGTCGCTTCCGCGCTGTGAGAGGATCCACGACTGCGAGAAGGCAATATGAAATTTGTACTGAGTTTGCATGGCTTGCGCATCCCTTTTCTTTTTAGTCTGTCAGGCACTGCTGCGGATGATGAAATGCAGCGGTGCATCAACAATATAATTATAGCAAACCGCAGAGTGCTTTGTCAAGCGGAATGACAGAATCTGCCGCCTGAATATTCGGCGAAAATCGCGTGAAATCATTGACTTTTCGTCGGTTTTATGATATTTTAACTATGAATAAAGAGTATAAAATAATGCATTGGAGATCCGGAGTCCCAAAGAAAGGTGTTCTGCATGGACACAGAGAACAGCGCGGCGGATCTGAACGCGCAGCCGCGGCACGCTGATGATCGGAAAAGACGGCGGAAATGAACATTGATGCGCCGGATGCAAAAGTGTCCGGCGCTTTTTGTGCAATCTGCTATTGTTTGGATGCATGGAAATACATGGGAATTTTGACTTGATTTTTTTGTGAAGATATGGTATAATAGCATAGTATGGGCAGGCAGGCTGTGCCTGCATCCGTGAACGGATCCACAGGATCCGCATTCACACGATATTGATAAAACCGCGCTCGTGTCCGGCTTATCCGTTTCGGACGGCGGGGCGGGCGGTGATAACAGCGGCGCTCCGCTGCGGAGCAAGGCCGGCAAATCGGAAGCGGGAATCACCCGACAGAAAGGATGCGTACACATCATTATGGAGAAAATGGAAACGATCGCAAGAGAACGCCTCAGCGCCCTGTTCGACGGCGGTGTGTTCACTGAGCTGGATGCACTGCGGACGGAAAACGGCGAGCCTGCTGCCGTCATCTGCGCACACGGCTATGTCGAGGGACAGGCTGTCTGCGCCTTTGCACAGGCTCCCGATATCAACAGCGGCGTCATGGGCAAGAGCACTGCCGGCAAGATCCGCCGCATCTTTTCGCTGGCCGCAAAGACCGGCACGCCGCTCATCGGCATCTATGATTCCAACGGCGTCTATGTGGACGGCACTGCGGACAGCCTGACCGCCTACGGCAAGCTGATCGCCGCATCCGCAAAGCTCTCCGGCGTTGTCCCGCAGATCGCAGTGGTCGCGGGTGTCTGCGCAGGCAGCGCGGCTCTGCTGGCGGCATCTGCGGATTTTGTGATCGCATCCGAAAAGGCGGAGCTGTATCTGACACCGCCCTTCGGCACGGACGCAGCAACTCCGGCGGTGATGGCAAAGGCTGGCGTGATCGCGGCTGTCTGCGCCGATGATGCAGCCTGCGCGGAGACCGTCAAGTCTCTGCTGCGCAGACTTCCCTCCAACAATCTCGCGGGCGCACCGGTCTCGGAATTTGATGAGCCGGAGACCGCCTGCACAAAGGATACGCTGCTGACCGGCATTGCGGATGCAGATTCGCTGCTCCCGCTCTACGATGTGTACGGCACATCCGTTGAGACAGCGCTCGCATCGGTACGCGGCCAGTCGGTCGGCATCATCACCACCTGCAAATCCGGCGATGCACTCACCGCGGACGATTCCGCGAAAATGGCACGCTTCATCCGCACCTGCGATGCGTTCTCGATCCCGGTCATCACGGTCGTCGATACGCAGGGCTTTGCAGCGGATACCGAAGCGGCAAGAACCGGTTCGCTCCGCGCAATGACGCAGCTCTGCGGCGCTTACGCAGAGGCTACGACCGTCAAGATCGCACTGATCGCGGGTGAGGCCTGCGGCGCTGCATTCTCCGCAATCGCGGGCAGAGGCGCAGGCAGCGATTATGTGATCGCATGGAAGGATGCGGCGATCGCGCCGATGCGTCCGGAGGCAGCCGTCGAATTTCTCTGGCATGACAAGCTCCGCGGTGCGGCGGATGTCAATGCAAAGCGCAGCGAGCTTGCAAAGGAATATGCCGGAACGCTGGCCTCTGCGGAAAAGGCTGCCGAACTCGGTGCCGTCGATGCAGTGATCGCGGCAGGGGAGACCCGTCAGGCAATCGTCAGCGCACTGGACCTCACCGAGGGCAAGCGCGTCACGAATCTTCCGAAGAAGCACAGCAATATCCCGTTCTGACGCGGTGCGTCATTCCCTTAGCAGAATCAGCAGCCGATCAAGGCTGATGTGACCTCAAAAATATATATCACTGGAGGAATAATCAATGGGCAAGCAGTTTCGAGTCACCGTAAATAATAAGCAGTATGATGTTGTCGTCGAGGAAATGGGCGAGGGTGCAGCACCTGCATCCGCAGCTCCCGCTCCCGCGGCTGCTCCTGCACCTGCCGCTGCCGCAGCACCGGCTCCCGCAGCACCGGCTGCACCTGCTGTTTCCGCAGCAGACGGCACACCGGTCTCCGCGCCGATGCCGGGCACGATCCTCGATGTCAAGTGCAAGGCCGGCGACAGCGTGACAAAGGGTCAGGTGCTGTTCGTTCTCGAAGCGATGAAGATGGAAAACGATATCGTTGCGCCGGAGGACGGCACCGTTCTGGCGGTCAATACCACCAAGGGCAGCGCGGTCAATCCCGGCGATGCGCTCGCAGTTCTGGGCTGAGAGGTGATCCGAAGTGGCAAAGATTGGTATTACAGAAACCGTCCTGCGTGACGCGCATCAGTCTCTGATCGCAACGCGCATGACCACCGAAGATATGCTTCCGATCCTGCCGGAGCTGGACGAGATCGGCTTCCGCTCGATCGAATGCTGGGGCGGCGCGACCTTTGACACCTGCCTGCGCTTCCTGAATGAGGATCCGTGGGAGCGTCTGCGCATCCTCAAGAAGAATATGCCGAAGACACCGCTGCAAATGCTGTTCCGCGGACAGAATATGCTCGGATACCGGCACTATGCCGACGATGTCGTCGAGTATTTCGTGCAGAAGTCCATTGCGAACGGCATTGATGTCATCCGCATTTTCGATGCGCTCAATGATATCCGCAATCTGGAAACGGCGATCAAAGCCGCGAAGAAGGAAGGCGCACATACGCAGGTCGCAATGAGCTTTACGACCGGCGAGGTCTTCACCGATGAATACTATGTCAACTATGCAAAGCAGATCGAAAGCGCCGGTGCGGATTCGATCTGTGTCAAGGATATGGCGGCGCTGCTGACGCCCTACCGCGCAGAAACACTCATCCGGGCGCTGAAAAAGGCGACCGATCTGCCGATCCAGCTGCATACGCACTACACCTCCGGTCTGGCATCCATGTGCCTGATGAAGGCGGCCGAAGCCGGCGTCGATGTCATTGACACCGCGATGAGCCCGCTCGCACTCGGCACATCCCATGCGCCGACCGAATCTATGGTCGCGGCCTTCCAGGGTACCGAATACGATACCGGTCTGGATCTCGTGAAGCTCAGCGGACTGCGTCCGTTCTTCATGAAGCTGCGCGACAAATATATCGAATCCGGTCTGCTCGATCCGAAGATGCTGGCCACCGATGCGAAGACGCTGATCTATCAGGTTCCGGGCGGTATGCTCTCGAATCTGCTCTCTCAGCTCAAGCAGGCGGGCAAGGAGGATCAGCTCACGGCCGTTCTGGAGGAGGTTCCGCGCGTCCGCAAGGATGCAGGCTTCCCGCCGCTCGTCACGCCGACCTCTCAGATCGTCGGCACACAGGCTGTGTTCAATATCATCAGCGGCGAGCGCTATAAGATGGTCACAAAGGAATTCCGCGCAATGGTCAAGGGCGAATACGGCAGAACGCCGCTCCCGATCGACCCCGAATTCCAGAAGATGATCCTCAAGGACGATAAACCGATCACCTGCCGTCCGGCTGATTTGCTGGAGCCGGAGCTGGATAAGCTGCGCGAGGAATGCGCAGAGTGGATCACACAGGAGGAGGATGTCCTCTCCTACGCACAGTTCGGACAGGTCGCTGTCAAGTTCTTCGAGAAGCGGCGCGACAAAATGTTCGGTCTGGACGGCGTTCACGGCGATCCCGCAAAGCAGATCCACCCCGTCTGATACGGCCGGTACGGCACAGGAAAGGAGACATTGGAGTTGCCGATCTGTATCTCTCCGGAGCTGCCTGCATTCCGCGCATTGCAGAATGAACATATTTTTGTTATGGACAATGAGAGGGCGGCGCATCAGGATATCCGTCCGCTGCGCCTGCTCGTCCTCAATATTATGCCGAAAAAGCAGGAGACCGAGCTTCAGCTCCTCCGCCTGCTGAGCAACACCGCGATCCAGGTGAATATTTCGCTGCTGCGCATGGAATCGCATATTTCCAAGAATGCGTCGCAGAGCCATATGGATGCGTTCTATACGACGCTCTCCGAGATCCGCGGGCAGTTCTTCGACGGCATGATCATCACCGGCGCACCCGTCGAGCAATTACCTTTTGAACAGGTCGATTACTGGCAGGAAATCTGTGAGCTGATGGAGTGGTCAAAAACTCACGTTTTCAGCGCACTGCATATCTGCTGGGGCGCACAGGCCGGTCTTTACTATCACTTCGGCGTGCCGAAATATCTGCTGAAAAAGAAGATGTTCGGCGTGTTCCCGCACAGAGCGGAGGTCAAGCGCTCGCAGCTTCTGCGCGGCTTTGACGATGTATTTGACGTACCGCACTCCCGCCATACCGAGGTCCGCAGAGAGGACATCGAAAAGGTAAAGGAGCTGCGAATTCTGACAAGTTCGGAGCTTGCAGGCGTGCATATCGTTGCGAACCGCAACGGACGGCAGTATTTTATCACGGGACATTCGGAATATGACAGAAATACGCTTGCCGCGGAGTATTTCCGCGATAGGGAAAAGGGACTGGATATTGAACTTCCGTTCAATTATTTCCCGCATAACGATCCGTCTGAAATGCCGAAATTCTCGTGGCGTTGTCATGCGAATCTTATGTTTTCCAACTGGCTCAATTACTGTGTCTATCAGCGCACGCCCTATGACCTGACCGAGCTGCCGGCGCGTGACTGGACACAGGCAATGGAGGTATAAATTTCAATTTTTTATTCAGGAGGTACATCACTATGAGCGAATCTAACGGTTATTCTGAATCATCGGGCAGCCAGAAGAAGGGTCTTTCGGTCGCGGCACTTGTTTTCGGTCTGCTCAGCGTATTCCTTCTCTGCTGCGGTGTCGGTATTGTCCTCGCACCGATCGCGATCCTGCTCGGTATCATCGCACTTGCAACGAAAAAGGGCGGCAAGGGCATGGCGATTACCGGTATCATCTGCGGCATCATTCCGATCATCATTGTTGCTGCTTTCGCAATGGCGATCAAGCCGATCTGGCCGTACCGTGAAGACATTCTGAAGGACTACTCCAGAATCACAGTGGAGCAGGATACGATCTTCGCTGACTATGAGGCGACCGGTCAGATTCCGGACTTCCTCAAGAAGTATGAGGAGGAGCCGTTCAAGAGCTTCCTCGAAAAGTATGACATCTCGATCTACAAGATCATGGATTCTCTCATGGAGAATCACAAGCAGGGCACACTGACTCAGGTCAGCTACGGCGGCACTGCGGCAGCGGTCATTCCCGCAAATGTTGTTCTGATTCCGTTCACCGCATAAGTAAGAATATCTGAAGCAAAACAAGGCTCCTGTTCTTCGGAACAGGAGCCTTTGTGTTATCGGGTGAGCATGAAATTGTGCAGCAGGGAGCCGCTGCCGTGTCCGATGTCAAATCCGGTTTTCAGCGCATCGGTCAGGTATTGCTTAGCCGATTTCACGGCATCCGCCAGCGTCATACCCTTTGCAAGATTGGACGCGATCGCCGAGGAAAGCGTACAGCCGGTACCGTGGGTATTTTCGGTCTCGACGCGCTCTGTCTCGAACACATGGATCTGCCCGTCTGCATAGAGCATATCCGCCGCCGTCCCGGTCAGATGACCGCCCTTGACCAGTACCGCCGTTCCGAATCGCTTGGACAATTCCTCAGCAGCTTCGCGCATTTCGGCGGGATCACGGATCTCTCTGCCAAGCAGTACGCCGGCTTCGGAGAGATTCGGCGTGATGACTGTCGCGAGCGGCAGCAGCTCGGTGCAGAGCGCATCGACCGCGTCCGGCCGCAGCAGCGCACTGCCGCTTGTCGCGACCATCACAGGGTCGATGACGGTATATGCGGGGCGGTATTGCCGCAGCTTTTCCGCGATCATGCGGATGCTTTCCGTATTGGAGACCATGCCGATCTTGACAGCGTCCGGCACGACATCCGTGAATACCGCATCAAACTGCGCCGCGATAAACGCCGGCGGAACATCCAGTACATCGGTGACGCCGAGCGTATTCTGCGCGGTCAGCGCCGTGATGACGGTCATCGCATAGCAGCCGTTGACCGTGATTGTCTTGATATCCGCCTGAATGCCTGCGCCGCCGATCGAATCCGATCCGGCGACGGTCAGTACCTTTCCGATCATTTATGTACCTCCAGATTCCGCAGACGCTGTGCTGCGGCCTTGATATCGTTTTGTGCGAAAATTGCCGAAACAACTGCGATCCCGGCAATACCGGAGCCGCGCAGCTGCGTCGCGTTCTCCTCGCTGATGCCGCCGATCGCGACGACCGGAACTGTCACTGCGGAACAGATCTGCGAGAGCAATGCATGACCGACCGGTCGGGTATCGGTCTTGGTTCCGGTGCTGAAAACAGCGCCGCAGCCGAGATAATCCGCGCCGTCGGCCTCCGCCTGCTTTGCCTCCGCGACGGTCGCCGCCGAGACGCCGATGATGCAGTTTTCGCCGAGCAGTCTGCGCAGTTCTGCGGGATTCATGTCCTTTTGTCCGACGTGAACTCCGTCGGCGCCGGAACGCCGCGCGATCTCCGGATTATCATTGATGATGAGCGGCACGCCGTACCGCGCACAGACCGCTTTGACCGTGACCGCCTCCCGCAGAAATGCATCGGCATCCAGCGATTTTTCGCGGAGCTGTACGATCGTCACGCCGCCCTCGATCGCCTCTGCGACTGCATCCGCGAGCGTTCTGCCGCCGAGCCAGCGGCGGTCGGTCACGGCATAGAGCCGCATTTGTTCAGCACTCAGCTTCATAGCGTGCGCCCTCCTCAAGCTGTTGTTCCGTCATCCGGAACACTGCGTCGATCAGCGCATTCCGGAATGTCATATTGCCGTCCGAAGGCAAGGCGATTTCACCGGCAAGTCCCATTGCACAGGCCGCCGTCACGCAGGCCGTGAGCGGATCCTCCGGCCGGACAGCGAGAAATGCAGCCGTCAGTGCCGAAAGCATACAGCCGCTGCCGGTGATGCGGGACATCATCGGGTGGCCGTTCCGGATGCGGAACATCCGGATACCGTCCGTGACGAGATCTGTTTCGCCGGTCAGCAGGATGACTGCGCCGGTTTTCTGCGCAAGCCGTTTTGCCGCATCTGCGGAATGAACCGCGTCGGCGGAATCGGCATCGGATACATCTGCACTGCTGCATTCGGCGGAGATCCCCGCGAGATAGCGGATCTCCGAGGCGTTGCCCTTGATCGCGGCAAACCGGATTTCCCGCAGCAATGCGGATGCGGTCTCACGGCGGAATGCAGTCGCGCCGACACCGACCGGATCCAGCACGGCCGGAATGCCGATGCGGTTTGCCGTCCTGCCGGATGCGAGCATTGCGGCCGCCCGCGCTGTGCTGAGCGTGCCGAGATTGATGTCCAGTGCGCAGGCGTTTTCGGTGATCTCAGCAGATTCCTCCGGCGCATCCGCCATGATCGGCAGCGCACCGCAGGCGTGCAGCAGATTCGCACAGGCCTCCGCCGTGACATAATTTGTGATGCAGTGAATATGCGGTCTGCGCTGGTGCAGCGCCGCAAGAATGCTGCTGTCCGTTGGAAGTCACTCCTTTTGTTCTGGGATCGCCGGAGCTGCCGCGCCGCTTTGATCGGTCTGTTTCGTATCACGGAAAAAGCGGTCGGCACCGGCCTTTTTCAGCGCCGGCACAAGGATCGCCGCGATGACCGTTCCGCCGAGACTGCTCAGGAAAAAGGAAGGCACATAAGTCAGCAGCGCGGCCTCCTTGCCGAGAAACTGCGATGCGATCACGAATGCGCCCATGCCGCCGAGGACAGCGGTGCCGAACAGCTCGCCGATATAGGCAAAGGGCAGCTTTTTGAGCTTCTGATACAGCAGACCGGAGAGAAATGCGCCGATCATGCTGCCGGGGAAGGCGAGGGGCGTACCTGTGCCCATGAGGACACGGATGAGACTCGTCACGAATGCCGCCGCCATCGCATACCACGGCCCCAGAAAGACCGCGCCGACGATATTGACAAAATGCTGCGCGGGGAAGCATTTCGATGCGCCGACCGGAATGGACAGCGGTGAGCAGACCACCGCGAGAGCGGCCAGCAGAGCGGTCATTACCAGTTTTTTGAGTGTTGCCTGTTTCATGAGAAATTCCTCCTATACATATATTGTCATCTGCATAGCCGGAATAGCATAGCACGGCCGCAGACGATCAAACGATCATTACTGCGGTCGATGCTCGATTGCATCCTCTCACTCCGAAACACGGATTCCCTCGCTGTTCAGACTGCGGCGCAGTCCGTCATGGCGCTCCCCATGACTGTTTTTTTTGTATTATTTTTCAGTGCAGAATTCGACCTTTTTGCCCTCAAGGATCATGTTGGTCGTGCGGACGGCACACATCTTTCCGCACATCGAGCAGGTATGACGATCGGCAGGCGGCGTGCTCTCGAAATATGCCCGCGCCTTGTCCGGGTCGATCGCATATTTGAACATCTCGTCCCAATCGACCTTGTGCCGCGCATCGGCCATTTTATTGTCAATGTCGCGTGCATTCGGGATGCCCTTTGCGATATCCGCCGCGTGTGCAGCGATCTTGCTGGCAATGATGCCCTCCTTGACATCGTTGATATCCGGCAGACGCAGATGCTCGGCAGGCGTCACATAGCAGAGGAAATCCGCGCCGCTTGCCGCTGCGATCGCACCGCCGATCGCGGAGGTGATGTGGTCATAGCCCGGCGCAATGTCGGTCACGAGCGGGCCGAGCACATAGAACGGCGCGTTGTGGCAGAGCCGCTTTTGCAGCGCCATATTCGCGGCGATCTCGTTCATTGCCATGTGGCCGGGACCCTCGACCATGACCTGCACATCCTTTTCCCATGCGCGTCTGGTCAGATTGCCCAGCTCGATCAGCTCGCTGATCTGTGCGGCATCGGTGCTGTCGTCGATGCAGCCCGGACGCAGCGCGTCACCGAGGCTGATCGTGACATCGAATTCGCGCAGAATTGCCAGAACCTCATCGTAATGCTCGAAGAACGGGTTCTCGTTGCCGGTCATCATCATCCACGCGAACAGCAGCGAGCCGCCGCGTGAGACAATGTTCATGCGTCTGCCCTCTCGCCGGAAGGCTTCGACGGCACGGCGGTTGATGCCCGCATGAATGGTCATGAAGTCCACGCCCTCCTCGGCGTGCGCACGGACAACGCGCAGGAAATCCTCTGCGGAGATCTCCAGCAGATCCTTGTCCAGATAGCCGATCGCATCGTACATCGGGACAGTGCCGATCATCGCCGGAGACTTTTCGATCAGCGCCTGCCGGAAGGTGTTGGTCTTGCCGTAATTGCTGAGATCCATGATCGCCTCGGCACCGAATTTCAGCGCGAGATCGACCTTCTGCATTTCGAGATCGTAGTCCTTCGCATCGCCGGAGATGCCGAGATTGACATTGATCTTGGTTTTGAGTCCCATGCCGATGCCTTCTGCGGAGAGCGCGGTATGGCGGACATTGGCGGGAATGGCGACGGTGCCGGCCGCGACACGCTCGCGGATGACTTCGGCGGAGAGCTGTTCCTTCGCCGCGACGGTCTCCATTTCCGGTGTGATGATGCCGCGCTTGGCAGCATCCATCTGAGTCGTGTAGTTTCTCATGTGATCCTCCGATTTTGAATAGAAAAGCGGTGCATCCGCAAGGGAAGCACCGCTGATCGACCGGTTCATTCAGATACTTCCTACGCAGGCATGATCCTGACAGGTATAAGGGTCGGAACGCACAGTTCCCTCTCAGCCTTTCTGAAAGACTCCCCTGTTCTGCTATATATCATAACACATTTTCGCGGAAATGTCAAGATAGTCGGATGCCGCGGGACTGTTCTTTTTATTTTTTTGTATCCATTGCACTTTTCTCCATGATATGATATAATACATATGTTCCCTTATTACATACGAACGGAGTGAATACGAATGAAATGGATGATCGCATCGGATATTCACGGCTCTGCGCATTTTTGCAGACTGCTCATGCAGCGCTTTGAAGCGGAGCAGGCGGAGCGTCTGCTGCTGCTCGGCGACCTGCTCTATCACGGCCCGCGGAACGATCTGCCGCAGGAATATGCCCCGAAAGCCGTGATCGAAATGCTCAATGCCCGCGCTGACAGTCTGCTCTGCGTCCGCGGCAACTGTGAGGCAGAGGTCGATCAGATGGTGCTGCGGTTTCCCGTCATGGCGGATTATGCACTTTTGCCGCTCGGCAAGCGGCTCATCTTCATGACACACGGGCATATCTGGAATGCGGAAAACCTCCCGCCGCTTCACGCCGGAGATATTCTTCTGCATGGGCATACGCATATTCCGGTCTGTACGGAATGCGGCAGCGAGGGACAGCTGATCCTGATGAATCCCGGCTCGGTGTCGATCCCGAAGGAACAGTCGCCGCATAGCTATATGATGCTCGAAAACGGCGTATTTACATGGAAAACAATAGACGGCGAGATATACCGGACATTCTCGCCGGACTGACCGATGAAAGGAGCCGATATTATGCTCATTGCCCTGCTGATCCTTGCGGTGATCTGCGTGCTGCTGCTGGCGTTCATAATTGTGATGCTTTATTACCGCGACCCGCGCCGCGGCAATGCTGCCGTGCTGGACGCGATCCGCAAAATGCAGAAGGAGGAACAGAAGCTCCGGAAGCAGCAGGCCGCCGCGACGAATGAAACGATCTCCCTTTCGATGAAAATGCTCAGTGACAATCTCGCGCAGAATCAGACACAGACCCGCGAGACGACTGCGGCGCAGCTCCGGCAGTTTGAGGAGCGCATCCGCGGACTGGAATCTGCAAACAGCCGCTCTATGGCGCAGCTTCAGGATACTGTGATGCAGCAGATGGAGCTGCTGCGCGCACAGAATGACAAGCGGCTCACCGAGATCCGCAAAACCGTCGATGATACGCTGCAAACGCATCTCGAACAGAAAATGACCGAGAGCTTCAAACGCGTCACGGACAGTCTCGAAGCGGTTTACAAGGGGCTCGGCGAGATGCAGACGCTTGCGAATGATGTCGGCGGGCTCAAGCGCGTGCTTTCCAATGTCAAAACGCGGGGTACGCTCGGCGAGATCCGGCTCGGCAGTATTTTGCAGGAGATCATGGCGCCGGAGCAGTATGATACCAATGTGGAAACAGTTCCGGGCAGCGGGAAGCGTGTTGAATTTGCAATCCGGCTGCCTGCGGAGAGCGGCGAACCGGTCTGGCTGCCGATCGACTCCAAATTTCCGGCGGACTGCTATACGCAGCTGCTCGATGCGCAGGACAGCGGCGACCGGCAGGCGGTCGAGTCCGCGCAGGCTGCGCTCCGGCAGCGCATCACGAGCTTTGCCAAGGATATTCACGAGAAGTATATCCGCGAGCCGTATACGACCGCATTCGGCATCCTGTTCCTGCCGTTTGAGGGGCTGTATTCCGAGGTCGTCAACAGCGGTCTGACAGAAATGCTTCAGCAGAAATTTGCCGTCAACATCGCGGGGCCGTCCACAATGGCGGCGATGCTCAATGCGCTGTATATGGGATTCCGGACGCTGGCGATCCAGAAGCAGTCCGATCAGGTCTGGCAGATCCTCAGCGGCGTCAAGGAGGAATTCGGCAATTTCGAGGCTGCGCTCCGCGGTACGCAGAGCAAGCTCGATGCCGCCGGCAAGGAACTGGACAAGCTGATCGGTGTGCGGACAAGAGCGATCAACAAGAGGCTTGAAAATGTGCAGCGCATCGGCTTTCATGAGGATGCGGGGGAGCAGACTGCGGAATAGTTGGTTTTATTTTTCCGTATCCATTGCACTTTTCGCCATATTATGTTATAATACAGGCAGGGCATCTGCCCGGATGAAAAAATATAAGGAGAACCAAAATGAAAGCTGTCGTTGTATTTTATTCACAGACCTGCGGAAATACCCGCAAGATCGCCGAGATGATCGCGCTGACGACCGGCGCGGCGCTTGCGGAGATCGAGACCGTCGAGGACTACGGCCGCGACTATGATGCCGTTATGGTCAGGGCGCGTGACGAGATCAACAGCGGATTTCTGCCGGAGATCAGGCCGCTTTCCGCTGACCTCAGCGAATAC
Source organism: Ruminococcus sp. UBA4350 (assembly GCA_002394125.1). Classification (GTDB taxonomy): domain Bacteria; phylum Bacillota; class Clostridia; order Oscillospirales; family Ruminococcaceae; genus Firm-04. Next base: position 4,149 of record DGSY01000193.1, on the reverse strand, counting down.
GATACCGTCATCATCGGCACCCCGACATGGTGGTATACAATGGCGCCTGCCGTCCGGAAATTCCTCCGTAGCACCGATCTCACCGGCAAGCGCGTCTATGCGTTCCAGACACACGGCGGTCAGCCCGGCAGTGCGCTCAAGGATATGCGGCGGCTCTCAAAGGGCGAAAATATCAGCGATTTCATGGTGGAATTTGATTCGATGGGCGGCTCGCAGATGAAAACCTCGATCGACGAGCTGCGCACATGGATCCAGTCGATCCAGTGAGAAAAATCTGTTCCGGGTATTGACAACTGTGCGGAAATATGCTATAATAACATTAGTTGAACAATCGTTCAACAATGATTCGGAGGTACAGTATGGAACATCCGCTTTGTGACTGCGAGATCATTCATGAGGATATCGTCAGAGAGGTGCAGAGCAGACAGCTCGACAGCGAGACCTATATTTCTCTGGCAACGCTGTTCAAGCTCTTCGGCGATGCGACCCGCGTCCGGATCCTGCACGCGCTGGAGCAGCATGAAATGTGTGTCTGCGACCTTGCGGCGCTGCTCGGCGTGACGAAATCCGCTGTCTCGCATCAGCTCAAATCCCTGCGGCTTTCGCGGCTTGTCAAATACCGCCGCGACGGGCAGAATGCGTATTACTCGCTCGCAGATGACCATGTGAAAAAGATCCTTGATATGGGCTTTGAGCATATTTTTGAATAACGGAATGCGGAGACTGCTCCGCATTTCTTTCGGAATTACAGTTGAGCATTTGCTCAACCATATTACGATCGGAGGAACCGTATGGAGCATATTTTCACGCTGGAGGGGCTTGACTGTCCGAACTGCGCCGCGAAGATCGAGCGCGAGGTCGGCGCACTTTCGGAGATCGAAAGCGCATCGGTCAATCTCATGCAGCAGAGCCTGACTGTCACGACGGCACACGCCGCAGAGGAGGTTCACGCGCTGATCGAGAAGATCGTACACAAGCATGAGCCGGATGTTGCGGTCAGAGCGAATTCGCATCTTGCACATGACCATGCGCAGACGCTGACATTTACGCTGGAGGGGCTTGACTGTCCGAACTGCGCCGCAAAGATTGAGCGCGAGGTCGGCGAACTGGCGGAGGTCGAAAGCGCATCGGTCAATCTCATGCAGCAGAGCCTGACTGTCACGACGGCACACGCCGCAGAGGATGTTCATGCGCTGATTGAGAAGATCGTACACAAGCATGAGCCGGATGTTGCGGTCAGAGCGAATGCGCATGATGATCATGAGCATTGTCATGACCATTGTCACGGTCATGAACATGAACATGAGCATGAACACGCGCACGATCACGCGCATGAACATACACATGAGCGCGGCCATGCAGACGGCAGGCGCGTCATGCTGATCCGGCTGATCGCGGGCGCGGCTGTGTTTGTGGCCGGCGCGGTCATGCATTACGCGCTGCACGCACCCGCAGCGGCAGTGCTCGCGGTCATGCTCATCGCCTACATCATTCTCGGCTGGGATGTTGTTCTGACGGCGCTCCGCAATATCACCAGAGGCCAGATTTTCGATGAGCATTTCCTCATGAGCATCTCGACGATCGGCGCATTTGCGCTCGGCGAATATCCGGAGGCCGCCGCAGTCATGCTGTTCTATCAGATCGGCGAATATTTCCAGTCGCTCGCGGTGGAGCGCTCCCGCCGCTCGATCAAGTCGCTGCTGGATATCCGTCCGGACACGGCGAATCTCATCACGGAAGACGGTGTGACCGAAACAGCGGCGGAGGATATCCGCATCGGCAGCCGCATTCTCATCAAGGCGGGCGAGCGCGTTCCGCTGGACGGCACGGTGCTGGAGGGTGAATCCATGCTCGATACTGCCGCGCTGACCGGTGAATCCGTTCCGCGCCGCGTTCATGCGGGCGACGATGTGCTGTCCGGCTGCATCAACCAGAGCGGCACACTGACTGTCCGCGTCACGCATACATTCGGCGAATCGACTGCTTCCCGCATCATCGAAATGGTGCAGAACGCCGCCGCGCGCAAGGCACCGACCGAGAATTTCATTACGACATTTGCCCGCTGGTATACGCCGGTCGTTGTGATCCTGGCGGCGCTGCTTGCGGTGATCCCGCCGCTCGTGACGGGCGGCAGCTGGGCGGAATGGATCCGCAGAGCATTTGTATTTCTGATCGTTTCCTGCCCCTGCGCACTGGTCGTCTCGATCCCGCTGACATTTTTCAGCGGCATCGGCGCAGCATCGCGCCGCGGCGTATTGGTCAAGGGCAGCAATGATCTCGAAGCGCTCAGCCTTGTGCGGGAGATCGTTTTCGATAAGACCGGCACACTGACAAAGGGCGAATTCAGCGTTGCGGAGATCCTGCCGGCGAACGGCTTCTCCGCAGAGGATGTGCTGATGTATGCCGCGGGCTGCGAACGGCAGTCCAATCACCCGATCGCGAAATCCATTCTGGCGGCATATCCGGATGATGTCAATGCGCTGGATGTCAGGGATGCGGCGGAGATCTCCGGCAGCGGCATCCGCGCATCCGTCGGCGGCAAGCAGGTGCTTGCAGGCAGCGGAAAATGGCTGACTGCGCAGGCGATCCCGTTTACGGTCTGTGAAACGGCGGGAACAAAGGTCTATGTCGCTGTGGACGGCGTATTTGCGGGCTGCATCCGCATTGCGGATTCGCTCAAGCCGGAGATCGCGGAAACGCTGCGCAGTCTGCGCGATGCGGGCATCAGCCGTATGACGATGCTCACGGGCGATGACAGGGCAATCGCGGAATCGGTTGCAAAGGAGCTGGGGCTGGACGCCTGCTATGCAGAGCTGCTGCCCGGTCAGAAGGTTGAAAGGCTGGAGGAAATCGCGAAAAATGTTCCGGCGGGACAGAAGCTCGCGTTTGTCGGCGACGGCATCAACGATGCGCCGGTGCTGGCGCGGGCGGATGTCGGCATTGCGATGGGCGCGCTCGGCGCGGATGCGGCGATCGAGGCGGCGGATGTGGTATTGATGACCGATGAACCGGCGCGGCTGGCCGATGCGATCCGTGTGGCGAAGCGCACAAAACAGATTGTTATGCAGAATATCGTATTCGCGCTCGGCGTGAAGATCCTGCTGCTGATTCTCGGTGCATTCGGCCTTGTCGGAATGTGGTGGGCAGTATTCGGCGATGTCGGCGTCACGGTGATCGCTGTGCTGAATGCGATGCGCGCCGGCCGTCACGCATGATTCATCGGTATCATGAGAAAAGTGCGAGGGAAGACTGTTTGTGTCTTCCCTCGTTGTTTATTTCATTGTGCGCAGAAATGTTTTGGTCTCATCGGGAATGCGTCTGCTCTCGATGCATTTCCGTATCGTTTTCTGATGCACCGTCGGGGACAGACGGCGCTCCGTCAGATACGGCAAGGCCGCATCGGGCTGCTTGGCGAGCGCGGTCGCAAAATACCATGCCTGTTCCATTTGAATATAGTATTCCTCCGACTGCACGGCGGCGACCCATTCCGGATATTCCGGCCGGAAACGCGCATCCAGAAAATGCTGCATCAGCATCCCGATGCCGAACCGCACCGTATAAATGTGTGCAGAGCCGAGCCATTCCTGAATATCCGGCAGCAGCAGCTCCGCATTGCGGCGGAATGCGGGCGGGGAGAGCTGATCGCAGGTCGCCCAGTTGTCGATATACGGCAGGAATGCTTTGACGCCTGCGAGACAGTCCGGAAAGCTGCGGATGCGGCAGAGCAGAAATGCATGGAGCTGATTCTCGTCAAAGAATCTGTGCGGGAGCGTATGCAGGAAAGCCTGTACTGCGTCAGATTCGGTGCCGAGCGCGGCGGCGAGCTTCCGCAGGTCGGGTGTGCGGCAGCCGAGAACGGTTTCCGGCGGAATATTGGGGATCAGTTTTGCGGCGAACGCAGCGTTTTTTGCGTCGGCGCAGTTTTGGATCTGTTCGGTGATCGTGTTCATGGATTACCTCCCGCAGATGTGATATACTATTGATGTACCAATTAAATCTTGAAGAATAGATGCGCAGGATTTTTGTCGTGAGACAAGGCAGAAAGCCGCCGCCTTGCTGACGCAAGGCAAGGATTTCTAACGCAGTATCACGGCAAAAAGACAAGCAGATATCTTCAAGAGATAGTTGGGACATCAATATAATTATACA
>DGSY01000173.1 GCA_002394125.1 Ruminococcus sp. UBA4350 | reverse complement strand
TGTGCAAGGCAAGGATTTCTAACGCAGTATCACGGCAAAAAGACAAGCAGATATCTTCAGGAGATAATTGGGACATCAACACAATCAACATAATATGCGCTGCGTACTCAGCGGATATCATGTTGCATTTCAGACCGGACCGGTCAGACTAATGAGGGGGTCTGCCGGCGCAAACGGTCATCGAGAGGGGAAAATTTATGAAAACACTGAGAGGCGCTGCAATGCTGTGCGCTGCCTGTCTCATGATGACAGGTGCAGCGGCATTGCCGGCAGCTGCGGCAGATTCTGCCGCAGAGGAAACGCAGCCTGCTTTCGAGGGGCTGCTCTACGAAAAAGCAGACGGTGCTGTGACGATTACGGGCGTGACAGACGATCTGCCTGAGAGCGTGACCATTCCGTCGGAGATCGACGGGCTGCCGGTCACTAAAATTGCGGAAAGCGCTTTCGCCTTCCATCTGACGATGACGGATGTTGTCATTCCGGAAAGCGTCACTGAGATCGGCGATAATGCGTTCAAAAACTGCTGGGTACTGAAAAGCGCAGTTCTTCCGGATTCGCTGAAGGTCATTCCGACCAGCCTTTTTGACAAATGCGAAAAGCTGGAATCGGTCAATATCCCGTCGGCTGTCGAGAAGATCGGTGACCGCGCATTCTGCCGCTGTGAGCCGATCGAGGAGTTCAATGTTCCTGCGAATCTGAAGGATTTCGGCGAGGACTGCTTCAGCGGCACAAACTGGATGAATGCGAAGCGCGCAGAGACCAAATTCGTCACCGTCAACGGCGTTCTGCTGTTCGGCAAGGACAACACCGGCGATGTGCTGATCCCGGATGATGTCGAGATCATCGGACGCGGCGCATTCTCCTATGATCCGAAGCTCATCAATGTGATCGTTCCCGCTTCTGTCAAGAAGATCGAACGCTTCGGCTTCTATCTCTGCGAGCATCTGAAAAGCATCACGATCCTGAATCCGGACTGCGAGATCTATGATCTGGATGCAACGATCTGCAATACCGTTGCAAGACATAAGGCCGGCATCACGGACGGTGCGATCCGCGGCTATGAGAATTCCACCGCACAGCAGTATGCCGAAAAGAATACCTATCCCTTTGAGGTCATGGCGGCAGACGAGCTGCTCCGCGGCGACTGCAACGGCAACTGGAAGGTCGAGAACACCGATGCACAGGCGGTTCTCGTCGCCTATACCGCTGCGCTGTCCGGCGATTCGATCGACCTGACGGATCCGCAGAAGAAGGCCTGCGATATCAACGGCGACGGCAAGGTCGATGTTGCAGATGCGCAGTTTATTCTGCTCTATTACGTCAATAACACGATCTCCGGTGTCTCGACCTCATGGGAGAAGATCACGGAGACTACAGTCTGACGAAAAGCACTGTGCGCTGAGCACGGATCAAAATCAACATAAGGGGAATCACTATGCTGGAAAAACTGAAACAGGAAGTTTGCGAGGCCAATCTGGAGCTTGTGCGGCGCGGCGTTGTCATTTACACATGGGGCAATGTCAGCGGCATTGACCGCAAGAGCAATACTATGGTCATCAAGCCCTCCGGCGTCAGCTATGACAATATGCAGCCGGAGGACATGGTCGTTGTCAGTCTGGAGACCGGCGAAACCGTCGAAGGAAAATGGAAGCCCTCCTCCGATACAAAAACGCATCTTGCGCTCTACCGCGCATTTCCGGAGCTGGGCGGCATCACGCATACGCATTCGACCCACGCGGTCGCCTTTGCGCAGGCTGGACGCGACATTCCGGCGCTCGGCACAACGCACGCTGACTATTTCTACGGCGATATTCCCTGTACCCGCGAGCTGACCGCTGCGGAGGTCGAAGCGGATTACGAAGGCAATACCGGCGCGGTCATCATTGAGACCGTCAGGACGCGGCGCATTGAGCCGCTTGCCGTTCCGGGCATTGTCGTGAAGAATCACGGCCCGTTCACATGGGGCAAGGATGCGGCTGCATCGGTCTATCATGCGGTCGTGATGGAGCAGGTCGCAGAAATGGCCCTCAAGACGCTGCTCCTGAATCCGGATGCTGCGATCGCGCAGTATGTTCTGGATAAGCATTATCTCCGCAAGCACGGCCCGAACGCCTACTACGGGCAGTCAAAATAACCTGCATAAAAAACACAGCAGCCTTTCCGGAGCGCTCCGGTCAGGCTGCTGTTTTTGTTTTCTTGTTTTTCCGCTGCGATCACTCGACCGTAACGGATTTTGCGAGATTGCGCGGCTTATCAACATCAAAGCCCTTGCCGATCGAGACATAGTAGCTCAGGAGCTGGAGCGGGATCACGCTCAGGCTGCCGGAGAACAGCGGCTCGATGCGCGGAACATAGCAGACGAATTCTGCTGTATCCTCAAGATAATAGTTGCCCGCCGTCGTGACCGCCATGACCTTTGCGCCGCGGCTCTTGACCTCGACCATATTGCTGACGGTTTTCTCGATCAGGCCGTTCTGCGTAACGATGCTGATGACGATGGTGCCGTCCTCGATCAGGCTGATTGGGCCGTGCTTCAGCTCACCGGCTGCATACGCCTCGGAGTGGATATAGCTGATCTCCTTGAGTTTCAGGCTGCCCTCCATGCCGATCGCATAGTCGATGCCGCGGCCGATGAAGAATGCATCGCCGACATTGATGAGCTTTGCGGAATACCACTGCAGGCGCTCCTTATCCTCTAAGATCTTCTCGACCTTATCCGGAATCGAATAGATGCTCTTCAGCAGCTCATTGTATCTCTCATTCTCGATTTCATTGCGTGCCTTTGCAAACTGGAGCGCGAGCAGATAGCCCGCGACGAGCTGGCAGCTGTAAGCCTTGGTCGTCGCGACGGAGATTTCCGGGCCTGCGAGCGTATAGAATACATTCTCCGCCTCGCGCGCGATCGACGAGCCGACGACATTGACGATGCCGAGCGTCTTGATGCCCTGCTCCTTTGCTTCACGGAGCGCCGCCAGCGTATCGGCAGTCTCACCGGACTGGCTGATGACGATGACAAGGCTCTTGCGATTGAGCGTCATTTTGCGGTAGCGGAATTCGGAGGCAAGCTCGACGCGCACCTGCAAAGAGGTCAGCGATTCGATCACATATTGCAGATCCATGCCGACATGATAAGCCGAGCCGCAGGCGACAATATAGATCTGCTCGATCTCCTGCATTTCCTCATCCGTGAGATTCACGCTGTCGAAATGCACCTGACCGTCTGTCACGACGGAATTGATCGTATCGCGGATGACCTTCGGCTGCTCGTGGATCTCCTTGAGCATGAAATGCTCATAGCCGCCCTTTTCGGCGGATTCCGCATCCCACTTGATCTCGGTCAGCTTCTTCTCCAGCACCTCGCTGTCGATGTTGTAGAAGGTCACATTGCCCTTTTCGAGCTTCGCGATCTCCATATTGCCGATGTAGTAGACATTGCGGGTGTATTTCAGGATTGCCGGAACATCAGAGGCGACATAGCTCTCGCCGTCCGCGATGCCGATGATCATCGGGCTGTCCTTGCGGGCGCAGTAGATCTCGCCCGGATAGTCCTTGAACATGACGCAGAGCGCATAGGAACCGCGAATGCGGACCATTGCGCGGGCGATCGCTTCGATCGGCAGCTGCGAATACTTCTTGTAGTAGTAGTCGATCATCTTGACCGCGACTTCGGTATCGGTCTGGGAGTAGAAAGAATAGCCCTTCTTGATGAGTTTTTCGCGCTGCTCCTGATAATTCTCGATGATGCCGTTATGGACGGCGATGACATTGCCGTCGTCGCTCGAATGCGGATGCGCATTGACAGCAGAGGGTTCGCCGTGCGTTGCCCAGCGGGTATGGCCGATGCCGCAGGTACCCTTGACCGCCTTGCCGTAATCGGTCATTTCCGCAAGCACCTTGAGCTTGCCCTTTTCCTTGATGATCTCGGTTTCATTCTCTCCGTCGCGGACGGCGATGCCCGCCGAATCATATCCGCGGTACTCCAGCTTGGAGAGTCCGTCAAGCAGCACCGGTGCTGCCTGATTGCTTCCGACATATCCTACGATTCCACACATAAATTTTTCCTTTCATTCTTTTCAGTGATTCATTGGATCGGCGTACAGTTGTGATGCAGTTTCTCTTTCCGCCGCTTCTGATACAGCATATGCAGTGCAGCGCTGTGCTATGTCAGGCGCGGCCGTTTTGCAGGAGATGTCTGCTTCCAGTCAGCAGCATATACTCCTTGACTATTGATGTACCAATGAAATCCTGAAGAACAGATGCGCAGGATTTTT
>DGSY01000002.1 GCA_002394125.1 Ruminococcus sp. UBA4350 | reverse complement strand
TCATCTGACTGATCACGCACGTAAATTACGACTTGCGCTCGGTCACTCTAGCAGCTGGATTTGTACTTTCCTCAGAGTCACTGAAGCGTTTTGAGTTTTGCGGAATCAGGGATACATCAGAAATACTATGGCATAAAATTTCTATATTAACGCAGCACGTACAGCGGGAGCTTATTGATTCACTCCGACCGGAAATGACAAATATCCTCTTGACAAATCATATTCGGTATGGTATCATAATATTAATTCAGAACTCCGATCAGAACAGGAGGGTTTTACTTGGACATTTACCAGATTGCGAACCAGATGAAAGCCGAGCGCAAAACGATCTTCGATATCCCGATGCGCGTGACCTTCTATGCCCGCGTTTCGACCACACGCGAGGAGCAGGAAAATTCCATTGAGAATCAGATTGCGTTTTTCACGGATATGATTCAGAAGAACGAGAACTGGGAGTATATCGAGGGCTATGTAGACCGCATCCGCGGCGAGGCGGCGGAGAACCGCGTCAATTTTATGCGCATGATCGAGGACGGCAAGGCGGGAATGTTCGATCTCGTGCTGACGAAAGAGGTCAGCCGCTTCGCCCGCAACACCATTGACAGCCTGACCTATACCCGCGATCTGCTGCGCGCCGGTGTCGGCGTCTTTTTCCAGAATGACAATATCTGCACGATCGACACGGACAGCGAACTGCGCCTGACGATCATGTCGAGTATTGCGGCGGACGAGGTGCGCAAGCTCTCGGAGCGTGTGCGCTGGGGACATAAGCGTTCGATCGAGAGCGGCAATGTCATGGGCAACAGCCGCATTTTCGGCTATGACAAAAAGGACTGCAAGCTGACAGTCAACGAATCCGAAGCGGAAATGGTGCGCCTGATTTTCGAGCTTTACAGCACCAGCGATTACAGTACGCGCAAAATCGAGCGAATCCTCTGGGATAAGGGCTACCGCGGACGAAACGGCACGCGCATTCATCACAACACGATTACCGGCATCATCCAGAACCCGAAATACAAGGGCTATTTCTGCGGCAACAAGGTCAAGATCGTTGATTACCGCACCCGTGAGCAGCGTTTCCTGCCGGAGGAGGAATGGGTACTGTATAAGGATGAAACCGGCGAGACCGTTCCTGCAATCGTCAGCGAGGAAATCTGGGACAAATGCAACGAGATTTTCCGCGAACGCAGCAGCGCAATCAAAAGCCGGGAGCGCTCCTTCAAGGATAAGAGCGTTTTTACCGGAAAAATCTGGTGCAAGGCGCATGATGTTCCCTATTGGCGCACAAGCTATTCAAACAGCGTTTCACAGGGCAAGCCGATCTATCAGTGGATATGCAGCGAGAAGAAGCGCTCCGGCGCGAAATCCTGTGCATCGTTTTCCATTATGGAAGCTGACCTTTATCAGATGCTTTCCGAGCATTTCCAGTCGATCGCCGGCAATATCGAGGAATATGTGCGCGATTTCCTGCGTATCTACCGCGAAAGCGACCGCGAGGCAAATGCGCAGAAACAGATCAACGAACTGCGGACACAACTGACAAAGGAGAAAGCCAAGCGCGAAAAGCTGCTTGACCTCTACACCGAGGGCGACATCTCCCGTGACGAATTCCGCGAGCGCAACGGCAATTCCAATGTGCTGATCGCGCAGCTTGAGGAGGACATTTTTCAGCTCGAAACAAAGGCTTCACAGACGGCGGACTATGCCGCCGAAATGCAAAAGATAGAGGAATATTTCAGGACGCTGTACCGTCCCGGTCACATCATGTCAAAAGAGGAAGTCGATGAAATGGCGAAAACGATGATCGACCGCATTGATGTGGTTCCGGTCAACCGCACGGAGATGAAGCTGGAGGTCAAGCTGAAAACAAGTGCCGCTGCCGATATTTCGTATATCCGCAGCGGCGATCGGTACGGTCGTCGTTCCGGACACATCACCAAGAAAATGATCGACGCTTACAAGATGCAGTAATTGCATCGCAGACCAGAACAGCAGCTCCGGATACTTCGGGGCTGCTGTTTTTGTATGCGCTCTGCATCCCGATGGATAAAAAAGCAGCTGTGAGAACATTGCGTTCTCACAGCCGCCTGTCAGCAGATTCCTTATTCAGTTTCTGATTTTTTGACCAGCGCACGAATATCCAGAACAGTCACGATTCCGTCGCCGTCGTAATCAGGATCCTCATCCGTGATACCGCCCAGCAGCCCCTCTGTCAGCGCGTTGTCCTCTGCAATGAACCGCGCCAGCAGAACAGCATCCGCGACCGTGACTTCCCCGTCCTTGTTGTAGTCGCCCTTCAGCGGCTCCTGCGGGACAGCTGTTGTCGTGGTGGTTGTGGCTGCGGTGGTGGTTGTAGTTGCTGCGGTCGTGGTTGTTGTCGCTTCCGTTGTAGTGGTTGTCGCTGCGGTCGTAGTTGTCGTGGGCGTTGTGGTTGATGTGGTTGTCGTAGTGGATGTGGTTGTCGTAGTGGATGTGGTTGTCGTAGTGGATGTGGTCGTCGTAGTGGATGTAGTCGTTGTGGTGGATGTAGTCGTTGTGGTAGTCGGAACGGCCGTTGTCGTTGTTGTGGTTGTTGCTTTGGGTGTCGTGGTCGCGGTCGTTGTTGTCGTTGTCGGAGCAGGCGTGGTGGTGGTCTTGGCTTCGTTCATCGCGGCGATGTCCGCTTCCAGATCCGGATTTTCGGTCACCACGACGGATCTATCCTCCTGAATCTCAAACTTATAACACTTCCAATCGGAATAATAATCGCGTTCCTGGAAGACTTTTTTGGATCTTGCACGCAGATACCAGCATTTGTTTGATGAATAGACCGGGATATGTACCTTATGGTAAATAATGCCGCCGCTGGTTCCCATTGTGGATGCCGGTACTGAAAAATCAGGGTACTCCGAAAGATCCCATTCGACGCTGCTGGAATCATCGGATACAGAAATATAGAAATCCAGATATGCACCCGAAAGCACCAGCTCGGCGCCGGTGATTTGCAGATCGAATTCACGCACGGTCACGGTAAAGTATGCCCAGTCAGAATAGAACACCTTTCCGTCAACCGCACGCTTCTGAATATAGCGGAGACGGAACGGGTAGGTTCTTCCCATATGTACATTGCCCAGTGAGACCTTCTTTTTGTCTCCGGCGCTGATCTTCAGATCCTCTGCTTTGAATGAAACAATGACATCATCAAAGGAGCCGTTGAACGGTGCGATCGACTCAAATTCATAGCCCGTGATCTCGTTGCTCGGATATGCCCATGTGAAATTGAAGGAGGTCGATGTCGGATCGACCACCATTTCCTCTTCAAAATCATCCGGCTTCGGCACCACAGGATCAATCAGCCAGTCATCCTCCGCGGTCGTTTCTTCGGTCGTTTCAGATGCGGCGTCCTCTGTCGTTGTCGTCTCCGCCGGTTCCGGTGTTGTCTCAGCCGGATCGGTTGGTTCGAGGGCAGGCTCCGGAATGTCCGGGGTGAAATTATGCACGATCTCCCCGTCGCGGTATTCAAAGAATACGCCGAGCCGCTCCGCGACCTTTTCGGGCTTTGCAACATCCTTCAGATTGATGGAATCATCCGAATAATTGATCGAATTCGCTCCTGCAAGCGAGCTGGATTTGTCGCAGTTCGAGTAATAGCAGTTCCTGATCGGGTAATTGTATTCTCTGCCCGCGATGCCGCCGTAGAGATTGTGTCCGCCCTCCTGCACGCTGACCGTTCCGGTGCTGAGGCAATTCACGATACAGGTGTTGTAATTGCCGAAGCCCAGAATGCCGCCCGCGGCGGGGCCGCTCTGGTGAAAGGGGCAGTTGTCTGCATAGATCTCACCGCGGTTGATGCAGTTGAAGATGCCCGGTGTGCCGATCGGATTATCCACTTCCTCGCTCATCATCAGCATCGGGTTGATCCAGAGACCGCCGAGTGCGGCCATCAGTGCGCTTGCCAGGATCCAGTCCGTAATATCGCTGTCATCAAAAAAACCGCAGATACCGCCGGCTGCACAGCGCTGTTCGCCGGCTTTCCAGTTCCCAATGCCGCTTGCGCTGACCTTGCCTTCAAATTCGCAGTTATTGATGATACCCTGATGGCTGGCTGCCGTAATGCCGCCGGCATAGGTATCCCATGCCTGATTGCGCGGGCTCTCTGCACGGACATAGCTTTCCTTCACAACGGTGCGGAACACGCCGCCGGACACATTGCAGAACAGTCCGGCATAGCAGTCATGCAGACAGTACATACCGCTGATCGTGTGGCCGTTTCCGTTGAATGCGCCGGCAAAGTAGTAATACACCGCAGAGCTCTTCACAGTTCCGCCGTCGGCATAGAGGGAACCGTAGGGCACCTCACCGATCGGCGTCCAGTTATTCTCCGGCGGCTCTGTTTCCCAGTTCTCAAAATTGCTTGTGTCATTGAGCCGGATGTCCTCCGTCAGCTCGATGTATGTGTTTTCCATTCTGTTGCCGTGGCGCACGAGATACGAAAGACCGGCCAGCTCCTCCGCCGTGCTGATCTTGTAGTACGCCCACTCCGCACCGTTGACATTGCGCGTCAGGTGTTCCTCGGTGTACCAGCTCGTGTCAAAGCTGCCGTCCCAGATCGGAAGCGAAGGCTCTGCGGCTGCCTCCGAGGGCATGATCCCGCTGAACGACATGAGCATTGCGCCGGCCGTCAGCAAACCAAATAATCGTTTTTTCATATTCTGTCCTTTCCTGCGCATTTTCGCGCATATTCAATACATCAATTATAGCCCCAAAAAATAGAATAGTCAAGATTTTGGTTGGTTTTCGTTATATGATACAAAAAGGCGAATAAAAAGTTAGCTGCTGACCGTTCACAAAACGGCGCATATACGGTACTTCTGATATATATACCGTAAATTTGCAGGCAAACTCCCCCGCCCCGTCCAAGAGAGACTGCCTATGTTTTGGGGGCAGACAAAAAGGGAGCCGAACGGCTCCCTCTCTGATTTGGTATGATGCTGTCAGATATCCGCGAGAAAATCAAGGATCGTATCTGCAACCTGATCCGGCTTTTGCGCAAAGAACAGTCCGTGATCGCCGCCGATAGAGACCAGTCTGTAATTCCCGCAGCGCTCCAGGAACGGCGTCAGGATATTTTCGTAAATATCCCCGTATTCCCACGCATCACGGTTCCACTCTGCTTCCGCCGCAGTTTCAATATCCGGATTGTATTTCAGTCCGGAGGCTTCAAAATCCGCTTTCTGGAATTCCATATATTCGCGGACATCATCCTCGCCGGTATACATTGTTGAGAAGTAGAGCTTCGGGGTATCGGTCGGCTTCAGAATTTCCCGCAGTTCACGGGCTGATTCCGGCTCATTCTTCAATTCAGAAATCAATGCCGCAGTCCATTGGGGGTACTCTGTCTTATCCCAGAGCGCGAGCTGCTCATCGGAAAAGAGTGCTTTGCCGTATCTGCATTCGTTTTGTGCTTCCTCCGGGAACAGCCGGTCAAGTCCGAGCCATGACCGCAGGAAGACTCTGCGTGCTTCGGCATACGCAGCAGATTCCGAAGGAAAATCGTCGATCTCCGCGAAATCCCAAAGCTCATTTTTACCGAGCCATGTACCGTCTAAAAAGATGATCGCTTCGACCTCGTCGGGATATTTCATCTGCCACCACAGCGCATAGTAATCGCCGTAGGAATGCCCCATCAGCACATAGGGCGCTGTAAAGCCTGCGTTTTTCAGACCGGTGCGGTAATCCTCGACGACCTGTTCAAGCGTCTGTTTTTTATAGGAATCATCGCTGAAGCCATAGCCTGCGCGGTCGGGATAGACCAGCGTATTCTCTTTGCCGAGCCGTTTATTCAGCTCATCTGTGACAATCGGGAAGCTGTTGACGGCCATGCCCGCAAGCCCGACAATGGTATGCTTTCCCTTTCCGTTTTCCGCACCGGTGGAGTAGACATTCATTTTGAATCCGTTTGACTCCACGAGATTGAGATAGCCCGCCTTTTCATATTCGCTCCGGTCATGACGGAAGGCGGAAACGCTGTAAATGCGCAGTCCCGCAACCGTCAGCACAAACGCGCCTGCAATCACAAGAATGCTGTTCCGGAGCAGATGCGATTGCTTCGTGTCGAGCTTCATCTCCGAGCCGCGGATCTGGTCGGCCAGGCTTTCGTTATTCTGCACGCGCAGCATCACGAGCGATGTGACACAGCCTGCCGCGAATGCCGCCAGCGCTGCCAGACCGATGCGCACAAACGGTTTCACACGGTCTAAATGAATCAGACTGACAAGCATTTTCCTCGATTCTTCTGGTTCATCGACAAAGGAAGCATTGATGAGCGCAGTCAGACCGAATTCTATGAAAACGATCAGGAGCGCGCAGATAATCGCGGAAATGACCGCCGCCGCGCCCGCAAATTGCAGGCATTCAATGATCGCCATGCGGTCAAGCTGCCGGTCGGTCATGCCGACGCATTGCAGCGATGCCAGCTCACTGCGGCGGTTCGCAATGCCCGTCGAGATAATGTTCATCAGATTGATGAGCGCTGCCAGTGCAATCATGAGATTGAAGATCAGCACTGCGGCGCGCACCGTTGCCAGAATACTGTGTACTTTCCACTTTACTGCGTAAATGCAGTCATAGTCCGTGTCTTCCGGATCGAGTGAGCGGATGAGATCCGAATGCTCCCTGAACCAGTCCTGTGCCTTTTGATAATCCGCAGCGTTGTACTGATAATTCTCTGCGCTGCTCCCTGCAAAGTTAAAGTCCGCAGATGCCCATCCGGAATGCTCGCCGAACCATTCTGCTTCGATCTTTTCATGTGTTTCCAATGCACCGTACAAACAAAAGCCGTCATTCTCCTTCTCCGAGACCGAACCGAGGATATTCAGTGTATGCTCCCTTTTTTCGGATTCCGAATTCCTGTAAAGATCACCGCGGCTCATATTCTCTGTGTCCGCATCCTCCGGCATCCGCCTGTAAACGCTGAAGACCGGCAGCGAACCGCTTTGCAGCTGCTCTGCATAATTTTCGTTCGCCGCACCGTTCGCATTGTAAACATATCCGCCGGAGCTGACCAGCTCGTCATAGCTGACCGCCGCGTCCGCTCCGAAAAGCCGCGTGTAAGCTGCCCTGTTGCAATAATAAACAATGATTTTGCCTTCGCTGTCTGCTGACAAAAGCTCTCCCCACACGCTCACAGCGATATCCTCAAACAGCCCGCTGTCTGCAAGCGCCTTTTCCGCATCGGCTATGCTGATGCCTTTTTCGGCGTTGCCGATCTCGAATTCAAAATCGGGGGCTTCTTTGCCGGAAAAGCTCTGATACTCCGCTGTGATAAAGCCGTTAATGCTGTTCTCGATCGTTTCTGTCAGTGTGGAAAACAGCGCAAACAACGTGATCGAAACGGTCAGTGTCAGAACCGTGATGACAAAGCGCTTTTTCTGCCGTCTTGCATTTCGCGAGGCAATGCTGCCGGAAATACCGAACAGCAGACCGGAAAGCGTGCGTCTGCGCACCTTCTGCACATCGTCCGCGCGCGCCGTGATCGCTTCCATCGGCGCCTTTTTGATGATGCGCATTCCGACGCCGTATGCCGAGAGAAATACCCAGACAACGCCGACCGCCGCCGCGATCAGCAGCATTCTCCAGTCAACGGAAAACGGCAGGCTGACCTTTGCTGCCGTCATGCCGTGAAAGAGATCGGCAATGCCCGCTTTCAGCAGCACCTTATACATCAGATAGGCAAATCCGATGCCGGCGATCAGCCCGAACGGAATTGCGATCACACAGAGCCGCATTCCCTCCAGTGTGATGATCCGCACGATCTGCTCCGGCGTTGCGCCGATCGACTGCAAAACGCCGTAATGCCGCTCGCGCTCCTTTGACGACACCTCAAAGGCCGTGTCAATAATCAGCCGCAGCGCGAATGCGAACAGTACCGCGAAAATGAAGAAGATACAGAAGATCCGCAGCTTGACCAGATGTGCGCCGTCATAGACGCCGTCCATCCGCATGAGATTGTCGTTCCATTCATAGGCGCCGTGCATACTGCTGTATTTGCTGCGCTCGTACTTGTCAAATGCGCCGATCTTCCTTGATGCATTCATCAGCCAGATCTCGCGGTCGCCGATGTCGCTGCCGAACAGTACATATGCCGATACGCCGTCCGGTGTGCGCTCGAGCTTCACGGAGCGAACCTCCTCAAAATCCGCCATTGCTTCGCCCTGTTCCTCTGTCAGCTCGCTGAAAACAAGATGATACGGTGCTTCGCTGTAATAGGTGTTTTCCATGCAGTTCATGCAGACGCTGTAAAGCAAAAAGATCATGGTCATGACCGCGACGGCGGCGATGATGCTGACACAGGTAAAGACCGACTGCCGCTTCTGCGCCCTGATATAGCGGGATGCAAGCAGATTTTCATATCTCATTGCGTTCAGCCTCCTCCGGCGCATTTTTCGTGACATCGGAAATGATCTTTCCGTCGCGCAGGGTGATGACGCGGTCGCACTGCTCCGCAATATCCTCGTCGTGCGTGATAATGAGGATCGTCTGCTTCAGCTCGCGGTTCGACCGGCGGAACAGCTCCATGATCTCCGCAGTATTTTTGCTGTCGAGATTGCCGGTCGGCTCGTCCGCGAGGATGACCTGCGGCGAGGTGAAGATCGCTCTGCCGATCGAAACGCGCTGCTGCTGACCGCCGGACATCTGCGAGGGCAGATGATCGCGGCGCTGCGTCAGGCCGAGCATTTCGAGGATCTCGTCGAGATGCTTCTGATCGGGCTTTCTGCCGTCCATGAGCAGCGGCAGCATAATATTTTCCTCCGCCGTCAGAACGGGGATCAGGTTGTAGAACTGATAGATCAGCCCGACCTGCCGCCGGCGGAAGATCGCAAGCTCTCTGTTATTCTGCTGAAAGACATCCTGTCCGTCCAGCAGGATCCTGCCGGAGGTCGGGCGGTCAACTGCGCCGATCATATGCAGCAGCGTCGATTTGCCCGAACCGCTGGAGCCGATGATCGCGGCCATCTGTCCCTGCGGGACGCTGAAGGATACATTGTCCACCGCTCTGACCTCATTCTCGCCCTTGCCGTAAACCTTGCAAAGATTTTCCACTGTCAGTAATTCCATACCGATCCCTCCCTGATTTTGTTGCCTATATTATAGCACAGCATTCTGACATTTTCATTATCTGAATCTTACAGTTTTGTCACCTTTCGCAATATACCGGTATTGGTCGGAGCGGCCTGTGATAAATAAAAAGAGATATCCGTTTTCGCAGATACCTCTCTTTATATAACGCTATGCGGACGGCTTTTTCCGGCGCTGCGGCGCTCCGTCGCCGCGCTCAGGCGACGGTCTGCGCTTTGGCTTTTGAGGCTCCGGCCTGACTGCCCGCTTTCTGTGCATTTCCTGTTTCTGCTCCATGACCAGTACGGCATGGCAGCCGCGGCAGAAATACGCGGTATGCGCACTGCGCGACGGGAATCGCCCCGCCTCCGCGATCGCATAATCCGCTCTGTCCGGCTTCGTGAAGATGTCCTTCTGTATCTGTGACCAGAAGATCCGACCGCGCCCCTGCACATAACCGGTCTCCATCGTCCGGCCGCAGCGCGGGCATTCCTGCTTCGGAACTGCCGGCTTTTCCTGTCCGCTGTCCGCAGCCGTTTTTGCATCCGGCATACAGCGCGATATCAGCTGATTCAGCGAATCATCGTGCGAGGGATAATCCCAGTTTTTATAGTCTCTTTTGCGCATGAGCGCTGCATCCCGTTTATCCGGAGAATCCAGCTCGCAGCGCTTCACGGAAACGAGATCCAGCCCGTCCAGCACACTGCGGTCAAAGGGGCTTTGCGTCGGGAGCTCATGTATTTCATCTGTGCATTCCACAAGACAGGGGTGCAGCTTCAGACGGATATTCTTATGCCTGTCCTTTTCACCGAGTCTGAAAATGCGTTCGTGCATCGCGTCATCGGCGCAGGAAAAGCCCTGTGCGCGCAGGAACGCATTCCAGCGGCGATGCTCCAGCCATGCGAGCTGCCGGAGAATCGGCTTGGTATACTGCTGTTTTTCGGGCGTCTGCCGGAGCGCTTTCAGCGCCGGACAGCTGCGCAGCCGGTACCGCTTCTCCGGCGCATCCTGCGTGAGATCGACGGATTCCAGAATGCCGGTGCAGTACAGCTTATAGGATGCGTGAACAGAGCGCGCCAGATTCGCCCAGTAGGTATATTCATCCTCCAGCATTTTCCGCTGCTCGTCGGGGCCGTAAAGACCGGCCGTGGCAATCGCATCCTCCATGAAATTCTGCATGAATACATTTTTGACGCTGAACCGCGAACGCAAAGATGCAAAGGGCAGGATGCGGATGCCGTCGCTGTCCGGTGTCTGCCTGCGGACCGCATCGGCAAGCTGGGAATCAAAGACCGCAGGGACGATGACGAGCCCTCCGCTCTGCGCAGTCAGACGGCGCTTTGCTGCCGCAATGCGGAGCGAATTCGTCAGCTCCAGATTCGCCTGATCCGAGCCGAGCGCGATGATGCAGTAGTCCGCTTGCCGGAGCAGCTCCGGATCCAGTGACGCAAGATTCTGCACATCGGCGTGATCGGTAAAGCGGAGCCGCGCAAGATACGGCGGATTCGGACGCTTGTCCGCCGATTCCGGATAGGCCGCGAGAATATCCGAGCCCGCCTTGCAGCTTTCCAGCATTTCGGGACAGCCTGTGCGGAGACTTGTTTCAAGCTCACCCGCATTTTCGGAGATCACATCGACACAGACCTCTGTGTTCAGCATCTGGCTGCACCAGTAGACCGTGCGGAGCGTTTCCTCTGCGATCCTGCCGCTGCCGAAGATCACGATACGGAGCTGCTGCGGCACATCGGAATGATCTGCACGCTCCAGCAGCGGCAGATAAAGCGGCGCATCGTACATCAGATTGACCGCCGCGTTCATATAGTCGCGGATGATGCGGACGGTGAGCAGTGAGGACAGGCCGCGATCCTGAATCAAGTTTTTCACGAGATCGGATTCGTGCTCCTTCTGCACAAAAACAATGATCCGCGTGAGGGATTCTTCCGCAGTTTCCGGCAGCGGCCAGAGCTGCTTATCCGCCTCCGGATCGGTCAGCTCGGAGAAGGCGTGCAGATTGTGCTGCGGCTCCTCATCGATCAGCAGATAGGTCACGGAGCGCGAAAGCCGCAGCGACAGATGCCGCAGATCCTTCTTGATGCAGAGTGCCCGCAGATTCTGTGCGCGGTCGAGCAGCTCATTGTGCAGCTCGGAGCCGTCGTCGCCGTAGGCATCCGTGAACACGATCAGCGGCTGATGCGCATTCTCCGAGAGCGCATTCAGAACGGCATAATTCTGATTGCGGCAGATATCCTCTGCGAGCGTGACCGCCTGCTCATTCAGATCGGAGAATACATATTTGTGCCGGCGCGGATAGCAGAGGATCAGCAGCTCCGGAAAGAGCTTTGTCAGGACCGTGAGGAGCAGGGCGCCGCCGAGGATCGGTGCAAGCACATTGAGCAGCGAGATCAGTCCGCCGTAGACCGCGGCCAGCATCGTATAGCCCTGATCGGTCAGCGTCTGCTTTCCGGCGGAGATGAACACCGTATAATCCTCGTCCATGCTGAAGGTTTGCAGCGCGTGGATCAGGCTGTCAAAGACCGCTTCAAAGGCGTTGAGGTTGTTCATGTCCGAATCCGCAGAAAAGGTGCCGAACAGATAGACCGAAAAGCGCGCAAGCCAGATCAGCGCCAGCACATAGAGCGAAAGCACCATCTGCCGCTCTTTCAGCCTGCTTTTCCAGATGCGCCGCGCCGGAAGAAACAGCAGGATCAAGACAGCGGCGGTCAGCAGCGTGACGATGATTGGATTTTTCAGAAGTTCCATTGTGAGTCCTTTCCTGTGAGCATTTATGATACGGTCTGTAGGCTTTTGACCTTCGGCAGCTCCATGACCCTTGCCAGCTCTGCGCTGAATTCCGCATCGGTCATCGTATGCACATCCTCTAAAATGACAATGCCCATATCCTCCGCACGCTGCAAAAGCTGGAGACGCTGTCTTGCATTGTCAACGGCATAGCGCAGGCTCGTCGTGACAAGGATCCGCTTGCAGTAGCCCTTGCCGAACTGCTCGCTGACGGCATAGAGCTTATACAGCTCCTCTGCGGTGAACTGCCCGTTCTTGCAGGAGATGAAATACGGCACCATGCCGCAGGCAGCGATCACATCGACCTCATTGACGGTATCCGCCGGTGCATCCGGATCATACTGCGCATCCGGCAGAGCCGCATCTGCGGCGGCAGACTCCTCGCCGTCCCATGCGATCTGCACGCCGGTCATGCAGTCGCCGCCGCGCTGACCGGTCAGTTCCCGGCAGATCAGATAGGTTTTCAGCTCCAGCAGGATGCCGGCTGTTGTCAGACATTTCCGCACCTGTGCATTCTTGAATTCCAGCTCGACCGTTTCCTCTCCGATGCGGTAATCGAGCAGGTCGAGCCGCAGGAAATAGAACAGATAATTCTGGAGCTGCCGGTGCTCCGGCATCAGCAGAAAGGTATCGTGGAAAAAGGATTTTTCGACCTGAATGCAGTTCGGGTCATCCGGCAAAGCAAAATCGGCATAGAGCCTGCCGAGCGAGGAGATCGCCTGATTCCAGTTGTAGGGCGAGACATCGCCCTGCGGGTCGCATTCGTCGAGGCCGCTGCGCATCGTTTCCCACATCAGACCGAGGTCATGCAGGAAATCGTCGGTGAACTGCCAGCCCTCCGGCAGAAAATCGCTGCCGTCCGCGCTGATGACCGAGGCTCCGTGCAGCATGAGATTTTCCCTGACGCTGTTCCGGCAGACCATATCGGTCTTGACGCCGTCCTCGCCCGCGACCGAAAACGTGCGGACATGACGCAGCTTGCTGCTGATCTGATAGAGCCGGAGCGAGGGATACCGCTCACAGAGAACGCCGAGCGCGATCAGCACCAGCTCCTCGCCGCCCGTGACCTCGATATGAAAATTGCAGTCGTCATAGGCTGCGCGGATCTCCTCGAAGCGCGCAATGATGTCCTGCAAGCTGTCCTTGCGCACCTGCACATAGCGGATCTCAAGCTCCGGCATCTGCTTCTGCGCAAAGAACCGTTTCAGTATGGGCAGCTTCCGGTTCTCGAAATGCCGCTGCGAAAGTCCGCCGATATAGACGACGCGGTCCGGATGAAATGCCAGTGCGCCGATGATATTATTGATCGGTTTCTCATCAAAAAGCTCAACGATTGTCATAATTCACAATCCTTCCGGCTTATGCCATGATTTTTGACAGAATAGATGATAATTCATGTACTATTTTATCATATATCGTGATATTTGTCAATCTGTATTCTGAAAGCGCGCTCCGATATGAGATCAGGCCGCGAAACCGTCCATTTTTATTTTGCCGTATCCATTGCACTTTTCGCAATAATATGGTAAAATAAAAGCGTGAATACATCCGGAAAGGAGAATACGAATGGTCGTAACATATTACAGCATACTGCTCGCGCTTTCAATGGTATTGGCGGCTGTCTATGCATTCATGTGGCATAAGCATTTTGATACATCCTTCACGGTCATTTTCCTGCTTGTCCCGATCGTCTGCCTCGGATATGTGATGCTCGCAACTGCCGAGAGCCTCGGCGCGGCAGTCTCGGCGCTCAAGATCGTCTATATCGGCGGCAGCTTCCTGCCGTATTTCATCATGGTCAATGTGCTGAATCTGTGCAGGATCCATGTGCCGCGGCGGGTCAGGCGGCTGATCTTCCTGCTCTCCATGCTGCTCTACTGCGCGGTGCTGACGATCGGCAGAAGACCGTATTTCTATAAGGAGATCTCCTTTGAGATCATTGACGGCGCGGGCGTTCTGCACCGCACCTACGGCGTTCTGCATCAGTTCTATTTCACGGTCATCAGCCTGTATTTTGCGCTGAGTCTCTTTGCGATCGCCTACGCATATTTCAGGAAAAAGCCGGTCTCGCGCCGGACGGTGATCCTGCTGATCATCCCCGATGTCGCGGCCATGCTGGCCTATTTCATCGGCAAACGGATCACGGACCGCTTTGACCTCATTCCGGCGGCATATGTCTTCGGTGAGATCATGTTCCTGCTGATCGTCTCCCGCGTCAATCTCTATGATCTGAACGACACCGTCATTGATTCAATGGTGCAGAACGGCGGCACCGGCTTCATTTCCTTCGATCTGAATCAGCGCTATATCAGCAGCAACAGCACCGCGAAAAAGCTCCTGCCCGGACTGAACGAATTCGCGGTCGATGCGCCGATCCCCGCAGGAAATGCAGACGGTCAGACGATCTCCGGCTGGCTGAAGCGCTTCGCCGAAAATGAGAGTATGCATGAATTTGTGTATACGGTGCGCACGGCGGAGGATCCCGATGACGAGGAAGGCCGGATGTATTATGATGTGCAGGTGAGCCGGCTCTATGACGAAAAAAAGCACCGCGGCTTTCTCATTACCCTGACGGACGACACGCAGAACCGGAAATATATCCGGCTGCTCGACCGCTACAGCGAGGAGCTTCAGGATAAGGTCGCGGAGAAAACACAGCATATTGTTGAGATGCATGACAATCTCATCATGAGCCTTGCGACGATGGTCGAAAGCCGCGACAATTCCACCGGCGGGCATATCCGCCGCACAAGCGAGGGCGTCCGCATTCTGATCGGTGAGATGCGGCAGGATCCCGAAACGGCGCTTTCCGAAGAATTCTGCCGGAATCTCATCAAGGCGGCGCCGATGCACGATCTCGGCAAGATCGCCGTCGATGATGCAATTCTCCGGAAGCCCGGCCGCTTTACCGATGCGGAATTCGCGGAGATGAAAAAGCACGCCGCTGAGGGCGCGAGAGTCATCCATGAGATCCTTGCAAAGACCGACGATGATGCGTTCCATATCCTCGCGGAAAATGTGGCGCATTATCACCATGAGCGCTGGGACGGCTCCGGCTATCCGGATAACCTGAAGGGGGAGCAGATCCCGCTTGAGGCTCGGATCATGGCAATCGCGGATGTATATGACGCACTCGTCAGCAAGCGCGTCTACAAGGACAGTATGTCATTCGCTGACGCCGACGCGATCATCATGCGCGGCATGGGAACGCAGTTTGATCCGTCGCTGGAGAAGTATTATGTCAGTGCCCGCCCGAAGCTGGAAGCATATTACAGCAGCCTCCTTCCCGTTGAGCAGGCAGTGCCGGAGCCAGTTCCTAAAGTTCTCCATATACGAAAAGATACACAATGAGATAGAAGTAAGCCCGCCGGCGATACCGGCGGGCTTTGCTGTATTATTCCGTCTCCAGCGATGCAAGGAACTGCGAGAGCAGTACCGCACACTGCATCGGCTTCTGCATATGGATATACCGGCTGCCGGTCAGCTCGTAATACTGACAGTTTCCGAGCCGGTCAAGATACGGCCGGAGCGCATCGGCAGACTGCTTTCCGCTTTCGATCGCTCTGACCGCGCAGGCTGCGCGTTCCTCGTCCGAGAGATCGGGCATCTGCATAAAGCTGCGCTCCCAGTTATCCGCTTCGAGCCAGTCTGCGGTTTTCTGAAATGCCGCCGTATTGACAAACGCCTTCGGAATATCGTTCGTGACGATGCTTTCGGAAACAGCCGCACGGTTTTCCGCGAGCAGCTTTCGCTCCGAGATCTGCGCTGCCGTCACGGAGCTGTGCAGATACAGCATTTTTGCGGTCTCCCGCAGTGCCGGAGGAAGATCCGCCGGAAGCGCCGGCTGATTTCCCGCGAGCCGGTCAAAGCCAAGCCATGCGGTCAGCCGGTCAAATGCGCCGGCCGGTTCCGCATCCTCTGCGGGGAGCTCCGGCGAGGTGCCGCTGAGGAAGAATACGCCCTCGATCTCTTCGGGGAACAAACTCTCCCAGTATGCTGCATAAAGCCCGCCCTCCGAATGCGGCAGCAGCACATAGGGCGGCTGGATATTGGCATTGCGGAGCGCTGTCCGGTAATCGGAAACGATCTGCGCCGCGGTCTGCGGCTGACTGCTGTCGCCGCTGAGTCCGCAGCCTGCACGGTCAATGCAGACGATCATTGCATTGTCACCGAGATATTCGGTCATCGGTGCAAGCTGTACGCTGAGATCATTTTCGCCGGTATCCGCGATCGTAATGAGAATATGCTTTGCGTTCTCCGCACCGGCTCTGCAATAGCTGAGCGCATGACTGCCGTCCGCGACCGCAAACTGATACCCCTCCGCCTGAAGCAGCGCGGATTCCTTCCGGCAGCGCGAGGTATGCCAGATGTGAAGCGCAGCGAGCAGCAGGGCGCATACCGCGAGCAGCGAAAGCAGAACGGTCAGCACAATGCGGCAGCGTCTGCGCTGTGCCTTGTTCATTTCTTCTGCCCTGCGCGCTGGAATGCCTTGACGATCTCAACGATCGGCACGATCAGTGCAGCCAGCACGATCGCCCAGACATACTGCATTCCGGAGAGCTTCACGAGCGAGAAGATCTTTTGCAGCGCGGGGATCAGCGCAACCGGAACCGTCAGGACAAAGGAGAGCAGGATCGAGCCGAGCAGCGCCTTATTCGGCTGCTCCGATTTGAAGATCGAGCCGCGCAGCGAGCGCATATTCCATGCGTGGAGCATTTCGCAGAAGGAGAGCGTCAGGAATGCCATTGTCGTGCCGGCCTCGGGCGAGGTCTGTGCGCCGATGACATAGGAGACCAGCGTCAGCGCGGCGATGACAAATCCCTGCCAGAGCAGATTGATGCCCATGCCGTCCGAGAAGATGTGCGCATTGCTCGAACGCGGTTTGCGCTGCATGATGCCGCGCTCTGCGGGCTCCATGCCGAGTGCGACGGCGGGGAAGCAGTCCGAGATCAGGTTGATCCAGAGCAGATGCACCGGTCCGAAGATCACAAAGGATCCGCCGGTCAGCTTGCCGAGACCGATCGTTGCAATTAGAATGCACAGCACCTCGCTGAGATTGCTGGAGAGCAGGAACTGGATTGCCTTGCGGATATTGTCATAGATGCGGCGGCCTTCCTCGACCGCGCCGACGATCGTTGCAAAGTTGTCGTCGGTCAGCACCATGTCCGCGACATTTTTGGTGACATCCGTACCGGTGATGCCCATGCCGACGCCGATATCCGCGCTCTTGATCGAGGGCGCATCGTTGACGCCGTCGCCGGTCATGGCCGTTGTCATACCCTGCTTCTTCCATGCATTGACGATGCGGACCTTATGCTCCGGCTGCACACGCGCATACACGCTGTAATTGCCGACGGTCTGATCGAATTCTTCATCGGGGATCTCGTTCAGCTCCGCGCCGGTCAGCGCCTTCTGTCCCTCACCGAGAATGCCAAGCTCCTTTGCGATCGCGACAGCGGTATCTCTGTGGTCGCCGGTAATCATGACGGGACGGATGCCCGCGGAGCGGCAGAGACCGATCGCATCCTTGACCTCCGGCCGCACCGGGTCGATCATGCCGGTCATGCCGATATAGATGAGATCATGCTCCAGCGATGCGGGAGAGATGCGGTCGGGCAGCATGGTCAGTGTGCGGTAGGCCGCCAGCAGCACGCGCAGCGCACGGTCTGCCATTTCCTTATTCTGCCGCAGGATCTCTGCGCGGTCACCGTCGGTCATCGGCCGGACGCTGCCGTTTTCGAGAATCTGCGTGCAGCAGCGCAGGACTTCATCCGGTGCGCCCTTTGTGTACTGCACAAAGCCGGTTTCGGCCTGATGTACCGTGGACATCATCTTGCGGAGCGAATCGAACGGCGCTTCCGCGACACGCGGCGCAGTTTTCTCCAGCTCATATTTTTTCAGCCCGCATTTGTTTGCGTATGCAACAAGCGCTGCCTCGGTCGGCTCGCCGGTCACGCTTTCATCTGCATTGAGCTGCGCATCGCAGCAGAGCGCCATTGCCTTCGCGAGCAGTTCCTTGTCATCGGTATGCTCCTCGACAACGGTCATTTTATTCTGCGTCAGCGTACCGGTCTTATCCGAGCAGATGACCTGCGCACAGCCGAGCGCTTCCACGGCGGTCAGTCTGCGGATGACCGCGCCGCGCTTCGACATATTCGTCACGCCGATCGACAGCACGACCGTCACGACGGCGGCGAGTCCCTCCGGAATGGCCGCGACAGCAAGGCTGACTGCGATCATAAACGAATTGAGGAATCCGGGCAGCGTGATCGCGCCGTTTTTGACAAGCATCTGCAACACGCTGATGCCGAGAATGATCAGGCAGATCACCAGAACCGCAACGGAGAGGATCTTGCTCAGCTGCGTGAGATTCTTTTGCAGCGGCGTTTCGTCGTCCTCTGCATTTGCGATCGCGCCGGCGATCTTGCCCATTTCGGTCTGCATACCGGTCGCCGTAACGACGGCCTCTGCACGGCCGTAGGCGATGCTGCTGCCCATATAGAGCATATTGCTGCGGTCGCCGAGCGGCACCTCATCGCCGGAGAGCGGCTCGGTCTGCTTATCGCAGGGGACGCTCTCGCCGGTCAGGGCAGATTCCTCCGCCTTGAGTGCGGCGGCTTCGAGAATGCGGCAGTCCGCCGGAACATTGTCGCCGGCTTCCAGCGTGATGACATCGCCGGGCACCAGCTCCGAGCTGTGAATGACGATCAGCTCGTCGGAGCGGAAGACCTTGCTTTGCGCGGCACTCATCGCCTGCAATGCTTCGATCGCGGCCTCGGCCTTATTCTCCTGATAGACGCCCAGAACGGCATTCGCGATGACGACAAACAGGATGATGAACACATCCGCTTCGAGCCGTCCCTCGGAGATGATGCCGGTCACGGCGGAGATGACTGCGGCTGCGAGCAGCACGAGGATCATCGGATTTTTGAACTGTTCGAGGAAACGTGCCGCGAGTGTCGGCTTCGGCGGATCGGCGAGCCGGTTCTCACCGTACTTTGCGAGACGCGCTTCGGCCTCCTGCTTTGTCAGGCCGGTCTTGGTGCTTTGCAGTGCATCCAGCACCGATTCTGCGGTTTCCAGATAATGCTTCATGGTTCGAGTCCTCCGCAATAAATATAGTATGATTACCGTTTCCGGCAGAAAAAAAGACCTCCGCAGCAGCAGCGCGTCTGCCGATCAGCAAACGCGGTACCGGTGCGAAAGTCTTGCCGTTTCAATTTCATACGGTGGGCAGCTGTCAGGAGCCCACGGGTGTGGCGCAATGAAATCCGGCGGAGCCGGCGGCTACTCCCTGTTCGCTTTTTTGCATTACAAAACAATGGAGTATCCACCCATGACAGCGAATACTCCGTTTGTTGTCTCCGAATTCCTGAAATCAGCCGTTTGCACGCTCTACCTTGCCGGAGCGCAGGCATCTGGAGCAAACATAGATGTGGCAGGGAGAACCCTTCACGATCGCTTTGACGCGCTGGACATTGGGCTTCCATGTACGGTTGGTACGACGGTGAGAGTGAGAGACCTTGATACCAAATGTGACGCCCTTGCCGCAGATTTCGCATTTTGCCATAGCTGGCACCTCCTTTACAGACTTGTCAACAAGATACATTTTACCAGAAAACGAAAAAAAAATCAAGTGTTTTTTTCAGATTTCCGAATTTTTATCAAATTCCACAAAAACCGCGGTTCAAAGGGACGCTTTTTGCGAATAGTCATTTTTCTGATGGCAGGTTTGAATATGAAAAGGGGGATTCCGTTTCGCTTTGATTGGATTGAGTTTTGTTTTTGCCGTTCCGCAGGGTGCGAGGGGGAACCATAAGAG
>DGSY01000191.1:1209-24314 GCA_002394125.1 Ruminococcus sp. UBA4350 | reverse complement strand
GACTGCCTGCAATATTACAGCGGCGAGCTGGTCGCGATCGGCGCGATCTTCTCCGCGATCGAGTCCGTGCAGGGAATCGAGGTCAAGGCGATCTTTACGGATTCCGACCTGCCGCATTACGATAACTTCCCGCTGAACGCGTGCCCGATGTGCAAGAGCGGAAAGAAGGTCGATGCGCTCATCAACAGCTACGGCTACTCCAAGCTGTGAGCATTTGAATGCAAATCCAAAGAAGGCTGCGTGATGCTTGATGCGATCACGCAGCCTTCTTTTTGTATGCATTCCTGACACGATTCGTCTTTTGTTTGTCGTGCAGCCGCCCCTTATTTTCGTCAATCCGCTCCGCAGTCAGGGGAGAAGTCTGAAAAGAGAAGCTGCGGACAGCAGCGTATATTCGGTAGATTGAGACTGTGAGCGCGATCGTGCCTTTAGCAAATCGGCAGCGGGCACTGCCCGCTCGAATCAGTTGATGAGAACATGGAAGTCGGAAATATCAATGCTGATAATAGCGCCGTTATCGAGATTGGCAACAATGGCGAAGTCAGGATTCTGCGTATCCTTGATCGAGTACATAAAATCCAGATCGGACTGCGACGGGCCGAGAATGGTCGCTGCATCATCCTTGGTCATGCCGAGGCGCAGACCGCCGACGGTTGCGATATCGCGGCCGGGATCGTCGCTCTCGGTGAGGAAGATCTGATAGATCACGCCGGTATCCTCGCTGACGGAAACAGAGAAGCCGGGATAGTGGTGGCAGACATACTTGCCGGCACCGGGGATGCAGGGCCTTGCGGAATTGGTCGGGCGCGTCTCATTGCCGAGCTGTGCGGCGATCGCGTCGAAATTGTCATGCACGCCGAAGGTCACGCCGTTGTATGTGACTTTTGCCTTCTCCGCAAATGCCGGATCTGCCGCCGGTGTCTCTGCTGCCGATTTCGGCTGCGCGGGCGCATCGGTCGCGATGACGGCCGGTGTATCGACAGCGGCCTCCGGTGCCTGTGTCTCAGCAGCGAGGGCTTCGGTCTGTGCCTCCGGCGCCTGTGTTTCCACTGCTGCCTCGGTCACGGCTGCGGTTTCAGCCGCAGTTTCCGCTGCGGTGGTTTCGGTCGATGCCGCTGCAGCGGTGGTCTGTGCCTTCGTCATCAGCGAGACTTGTCCCTCGGTGTCTGCGGTCGAGACCTGACCGCATCCGCTCAGGCAGATGACGCAGGCAGCCGCCGCTGCGATCCAATACATTCTTTTCTTCATGATGATCACTCCTGTACTTTTATGAGAAATTGATTTGTCCGGCTCCGTAGATCCGGTTTCCTGTGATAATGGATGCCGTATAGTCTCCGGCGAGACCGAGCTGCGGATTCAGATAGGCCGTGAAGCCATCGCCCTCCGGCTGCTCTCCGTCAACCGGTTCGCTGATCGGGAAGGCCTCAAAGACGCGGGTCTCGCTGCCGTTTTGCAGACGGATATATACACGCGCATCGGTCAGCGCGGCGTTATCCGGCAGCGTTCCGGTGATGATATTTGCGTAGCCCGCATTTTGCAGGGCGAGATTTGCCGTTTCTCCGCTGTCCTCGGCAGCGAATGCAGCGGCATCGCGCTCAGGCGCAAACATGAACGGCGTTTTGCCGACGACGCTGCCGAGATTGCGCTCGACGATCTCATAAACCATGTCGGTGCCGTTCTGTGCCTGTGTGAGATCCGGCGTGTCCGTGCGGACGAACTGCGAGGATCTGTAATTGTCGATCATGAACGGGAGCAGCGCTCTGCCGAAGGAATCGCGCACCATATAGAGCTTGTCGTTCTGCGGACTGCCGAGACTCTGCGCCGCAATGCGGACATCGTTTTCCTCCTTGTCGCTCATGAAAACAGCGAGCTGCGCGAGCGGATCGGATACGCCCGGCGGTGTGACGATCCGGAACGGATCATATTCGATCTGAAAATAATACTGTTCATCGAGGAAGCCGCCGCTCGGATAGAGCAGCTTGTCAAGGTCGCCGCGCCAGTTCGTTTTCTTCACATAATTGACGCCGTCATAGGTCTGATGCGCCGCACCGAGGGAATCCATGATCGCATTATAGCCGATCAGCGCGCCCATATAATTCCAGTGGGTATCGCGCTTGTGGTAGAGACCGAGCTGCTTCTGTTCGGTCATGATCTGCTGCATATCGACGAAATTGACGCCTGCTGCGCGGAGCGCATCGCTGATGCGTGAGAGATTGTTTTCGTCTGCCTTGCGGTAGCAGGCGGGCATATACTCGCCGTAGACCGAGGATTTGTTCGGCATCGGCACAAATGTGAATCTGCCGCCGTTTGCACGAACCTGCTCCTGAATCAGCGAGAGCGTCACAGCGACGGCCTTGACATCGCGGTCGCTGAGCGCATTCGTGTTCATATAGTCCTTCTTTTCGTCATTGAAGAACAGCCAGCCGTCGCTGCCGCAGATGACATTCGAGACCGGCGCGTGCAGCAGCTCGCCCTTGATATATCCGGCTGCGGCCAGCAGCTCCGCACGCAGCGGCAGACGGTCATTCGTATAGGATTCAAACTGCGTCGAGAAATCGTTGTTGATGCCGCCCTCCTCCTTGATCAGATAGGGCAGGGGAGTCAGCTCACGCTTTTCGATCTCGCCGTTATCGCCCGCAAAGGGCTTCAATACAAGCGGAAGGGCGCAGACGGCGAAGAATGCCGAGATATAAATGATGCGTGTCATTTTTTTCATACTGCATCCCTCCTCTCAGAAGCGGAAATAAATGAACGGATTGTAGCTGCCGGAGACCAGCGACAGAATGCACAGCACAAAGATCACGAGTGAGAGCGCATAGCTGATGCCCTCGAAAAGCGCCGTGCGATTTGCGGCGGCGGCCTTTGCCTGTACGATCCGGAAGACCGGCGCGGAAAGGATGACCGCGAAGATGAACGTAATTACAAAGAGCATCGAAGCGCCGGACATGATCTCCGCATTGACTGCGGCATTGCCGCCCGCGAATGTGAACATATTGCGGATCAGCCCGAAGCCCTGCGTCAGCGTATCCGCACGGAACAGCACGAACGCCAGCACCACAACGAGCATCGTATACACATGGCCGATCGGCCTGAACCATTTCTTTTTCGTCGGGATGATCTGCCATGTTTCGAGCATCTGGCAGAGACCGTGGATCATGCCCCAGACAATAAAGGTGAAGTTTGCCCCGTGCCAGAGTCCGGTCAGGAAAAACACGATCAGCTTATTGACCGTCGTGCGGACATTGCCCTTGCGGTTGCCGCCGAGCGGGATATAGACATATTCCTTGAACCATGTGGAAAGGGAGATATGCCAGCGCCGCCAGAATTCCTGAATGCTGCCGGAGATGAACGGATAATTGAAGTTTTCGAGGAAGTCAAAGCCGAAGATGCAGCCGAGGCCGATCGCCATATCGCTGTATCCGGAGAAGTCGAAGAAGATCTGGAGCGTATAGCAGACCGCGCCGAACCAGGAGGGGAGTGCGCCGACCTGATCGGGCGCATAGCTGAACACGGTGTCGGCGATCATGCCCATCTGATTCGCGATCAGCACCTTTTTGCCGAGACCGTAAATGAAGCGGTTGATGCCGCGGCTGATGCGCTCTGCGGAGAATTCGCGTTCGTCGATCTGCGCTGCGATATCCTCATAGCGGACGATCGGGCCTGCGATCAGCTGCGGGAAGAACGAAATATAGAGCAGCACGGAGAACAGATTTTTCTGTACGCATTTCTTGTTCCGGTAGACATCAATGACATAGCTGAGTCCCTGGAATGTGAAGAACGAAATGCCGATCGGCAGACGGATCTGCGGAACGGGGATCTGCATTCCGGTGATGCTGTTCCATGTCTCCGCGAAAAAGCCGGTGTATTTGTAGGCGATCAGCAGACCGATATTCAGCAGCACGGCGAGGAACACAGCGGCCTTGTCGTGCTTCTTTTTCGATGCGGCGAGACCGAACAGATAGTTGAAGATGATCGAGACGATCATGATGAGGACTGCGACCGGCTCACCGAATGCGTAGAAGATCAGGCTGGCCGCCGCGAGGATCAGGTTGCGGGCGGTTTTCTGACGGCATACGGCATAGAGCAGAAATGTCAGCGGCAGAAACAAAAATAAGAATACGACCGAACTAAAAGTCATAAAAACCCTCCCTCCGGCAGTGCCGGCCTCCAGTACGATATTTCGCGGTTTTTGTCGAATTCTGCTGATATATTATAATCCATTTTCGCGGAAAATGCAAGGAAATCGCGCATTCCGCTTTTTTCTTCTTTACTTTTGCATGAAAACTGCGTATTGTTCAGCTTCTTTTCGTGCTGTTTTTCGGCCGGCACCGCGATTCTGAACGGCAGTTTTTGCGCTGTGACGAAAAAAACGCAGCCGGATCAGCTCCGACTGCGTTTATGCTTTTGCTTATGCCTTGAACAGTGCGCGGTAGAAGTTATAGAACAGCGGCGTGCCGACTCTGCTGTCATGGTCTGCGCCGGGAACGGATGTCCAGATATGCTCTGTTCCGTTCTGCGTGAACAGATTGTGATACTGCTCCGGGAATGTGCCGACGACACTGTCCGCCGTGCCGCCCGCGATCATCAGCAGATAGGGCAGCTTGTCATCTGCGATTTTGAAATCGCCGTCCTTCATGCGCTGATTCGTGCCGGAGATATAGCTGCCGGCGTGATTCAGGTACATATCCTTGCCGGGGACGATGCCGGGCGCGGGCGATGCCGCTGCGACATAGCCGAACAGATCCGGCCGCTGAATACCGATATAGAGGGACTCTCTGCCGCCCATCGAGAATCCTGCGATCGCCGTATGCTCTTTGCCGGTCATGACCGACCAGTGCTCCTGCACATAGGGCATCAGGCTTTCTGTGAGATCATAGAGGAAATTGTCATATTCGTCCATGACCTCCTGCGTGATGCCGAAGCCCGCAGATTCGCCCTTCGGTGAGGTATACATCTGTGAGAAGATGATGATGAACGGCTCCGCTTCGCCGGATGCGATCATGTTCGATGCCATTTCGCAGACGCCCCAGCCGGCCGTCATGCTGTCCTCATTGCCGAAAACGCCGTGGTTCATGTAGAGGACATTGTACTGCTTACTCTCCGAATAACCGGCGGGAACCCAGACATTTGCGTTCTTTTCGTGACCTGCTTTTTTCGAGTAATAGCGGAATTTTGTCAGCGAACCGCTGTCGCCCTGCTGCACATTCTGCGGGACACTCGCTGTCATATTGGCGCGTACCTTTGCCATGTATTCCTTCGGATCCGCGTGATCGCCGGAATCCGGTGTGCTGCCCGCTGTGGTCGTGACGATGACCGGATCGGCGGGCGGTGCTGTTGTCGTGACGGGCTTCGGTGCAGAGAGCTGCCGCTTGAGCAATGTCAGATCGGATGCTGTCAGGGCATTGCTGCTGTCGAGATCGGCGGTATCGGCATAGACACCGTCCGGTGATTTCGTCAGCAGATAGTTCAGCAGCGCGGAGACATCCTTCCGGTCGGTGCTGCCGCTGTGATCGGCGTCACCGATCGAAAAAGTGCTGACGGCGCCGCCCTCCTCCGCAATGATGATCTCATCGGCGAAGAAATCCGCCTTGGAATCCTCGGTCTCGATATAGAGCACGGGATTTTTTGCATTTGCAGGGATCGTGTAGGAGGGATTGGAGAGCTTTGTCCACATTCCGGATGCGGCATCGCCCTCCGCGATGCAGTCATAGGTTTCCGATCCGCCGAACGGGAACCCGCCGCCGCTGTCTGTGCTGTACTGTAATGAGAGCTTGAAATGCACCGCCATCGGGGAAGCCTTCTGCGAGACTGAAACGCTGAAGCTGTAGGCCGAACCGGGCTTGAATACGGAGGTATCCAGTGAGAGTCCGATGCCGCACCAGCTTTCGGAACGCTCGGTGACGGATGCTGCGCCGGTACCGGATGCCGCTGTGCCGGTGATCTGCGCGACTTTTGCAGTGCCTCTTGCTGCCCAGCCGTCCAGCCCGCTTTCAAAGTCAGCGTGCAGGAGCGTGTCTGCGGCAGCTGCCGGAAAGAGTGAGAGTGATCCGGCTGCGATCGCGAGTGAGAGAATTGCGGAGATCTGTTTCTTCATGATAATCGTCCCTTCGTATCAATATTTCTATTTGTTACGAACCCCCTGATTATGTTTCCGCATTCTATTTATCTATTCCCTTATTCGTTTTTTTCTGTGAGCGGCGCCTGCCGTCAGCGGCACGGCAGATTCCCTCTATTATGCATTATAGCAAGATGAGACAAATCATGCAATGTGTAATCTGCATAAAACATGGACAAAATGCAACTTTAATTTTGCACACTTGTTTTCGCTCTGCAATTTTGAAAGAATATGAAAACAACGAAAATACGATGATTTCAGAATCCTGCGAACATATCCCTGCACTTTCGTTCGCAATTATCGGCAAGAATTCCACAAGAAATGAGTAGAAAATTGCTGCGTTTTCGGCTACAATAAAAACAAGCAAAAGGGTGCAGACGAAAACCGGACTGTACCCGAAGCATCATACACGCGTGCCGGAGCTTCGGGCGAAAGGCTGCGGTGCGCGGAATCCTCCATCATACTCTGCTCCGGACATGACCGGAGCCGCAGGGCGAGCGGCATCCGGCAGCGAAATGATTCCGGACAGAGCAGAAATGAACCCCCTCTACCCTCTCTGAAAACATCCCGTCTGATCGGCTCAGACGGGATGTTTTCGGTTTATTCGGTTGATTCCGTTCTCATGCGGTGGGATCCAGCACGCAGCCGATGAAGACCGGCAGCTTTGCCTTTTCGTCAACGATCATGAATACGAACGGACGGTCAAGTCGGACTGTTTTCGGCGGGTCGGATACGCATTCGTCTGTCATCGCGACCAGTGTGACCGCGCC
Source organism: Ruminococcus sp. UBA4350 (assembly GCA_002394125.1). GTDB lineage: Bacteria > Bacillota > Clostridia > Oscillospirales > Ruminococcaceae > Firm-04. The sequence goes on along the minus strand of DGSY01000191.1, from coordinate 17,429 downwards.
TGCCTTTGTGCCGCGTTCATCGACGGTGATATGTGTTTTGTGCAGCACCAGACCGATATGGAGCGGGTTATCCGCAACCGCATTCAGCGCGCTGAAATCTGCGACGTCCGAGAAGGCGGTCGGCATTCCGAGTCTTGTGAGCGTGTCATTCAGCTTGATGCTGTAATCAAACGAGAATTTCGGCATTGCCGCATTGACGGACTCATTGCTGCGGCCTGCGAGCAGCGCCGAGACGGATTCTGCGGTCATGCCGCTGAGATACTCCTCCACGCTGACGCCCGCATTCGGCAGGATCGCCGCAAAGCTGTAGCCGCCGCCGGCGTAATTCTTGATAAAGCCGGTTGACTTCGCATCGCTGATATACTGATACTCATCTGAATACATCATTTCGGCAGTGACGGTCTCGCCGTTTTCCAGCGTGAATTTTCCCTCGCCGGTTTCCTCCTTGGCATAGGGCTTCATCCATTCCGCTTCAAAGGCCAGTGCATTGATGAGATACATCACTTCATACGGATCGACGCTCTCGATCAGCTTCGGGATCATGGCGTGCGTGTGATAATTCACCCAGTTGTTCACATCGGTGACGGTGCTGTCATCGAACGGCGCACGGAATACATCCGCCTTGTAATAATTGGCTGTTGTTTGCAGGAATGCATCCGGCACCTTGATGCGGTTTTCGTCATTGCGGATCCAGATCGAATTGGCAATTTTCAGCGAGCTTTGCGGCGAATCCGGCAGATTTTCCGCGTAGCTCTTGTAATAGGGATTCAGACTGTCCATGGTCAGCTCGCTGCCGAGGACGGATTCCATTTCCGCTTTGGTATTGCCGTTTGCGCCGTTCGCGGTCATTGCGAGTGCCAGCGAGATCGAGAGCGGTGAGATCATGAGATTTTCCGGCGCCTCCTGATTTTTGATGATATCCTTCATGAGACCGGCAGTGAAGGCGAGCTGACTGTTCTGGAATGCAGCATCGGTGTTTTTGCCGCTGACATCCTGCACGGGGATGTCCTTGATGAGATTGACGGCATTGTAGGACGATTCGTTCCATTCTTCCGGAACGCCGAGCTCATCGCACAACTTTGCGACATAGCAGAGGATCTGCGTGATGTCCGTGTCGTCGATCTTTTCGTCGCGGTTGACATCCGCGGCCTGCTTGCCGGAAGCGGAGACCACTGCCGACCAGTCCTCCGCATAGTAGCGGGAGAGCAGGACGGCATCGCAGACATCGACCTCACCGCTTTCATCCACATCGCCCCAGATCAGCGGCTCTGCGGCGGCGGTCTGCGGGATGATGCAGCTGCCGCAGAGTAAGGATGCGGCAAGCAGCAGGCTGAAATGTTTTTTGAGTTTCATAAAAATACCTCCTTCAGCGTATTGTTCCGGAATTGCTTCCACTTATACAATCGGAATGCGGGCGGCTTCTGTTACAGTTTTATGATAATATTTTGCACATTGCCGGACAATCAGCGAAATGCATGAAAATATGCCGCTCATATTGTGCATTCTGCCGCGCTGAATGTGCGAAAAAGCGCCTGCCGATACGGGCAGGCGCTTATGAACGCTTATGTGCGCGGTGCGGGACGCTGTGCGGGTGCGTGCTCCGGCGGCGGGACATCGCCGGTGGAACGGTACATCCGCTGGAAATTCGACGGCGTGCAGTGCTTGATCTCTTTGAAGATCCGGTTGAAGGTCGAGAGACTGGTGAATCCGGCGCGCATAGCGACCTCTGTGATCGGGATCGTCGGATCGAGCAGCAGCGCCTCCGCAGCGCGTGTCCTGCGGATATTGATGTACTGGAGATAGGACATCGCATTGTACTGCTTGAACAGGCGCGAGAAGTGGAATTTGCTGTAGCCTGCGATATCCGCGAGCGTATCCAGCGAGATCTCGTACATATAGTTCTGGTCGATGTATTTCAGCACCTGCTGGAATTTCTCGTTGTATTGCAGCATCTTGTCCTTGTCGGCGCTCATCGAATGCATGGCCTGATGCAGCTGCTGCTCACGGACAGCGACCAGCAGGTCGATGAGGTCGGCATAGATGCGGACATCCGAAATGGCGGATTCCTCATAATAATGCGTATAGATATTCAGCATACAGCGCTGCGCACGGAGCGAAAGCTCGCGGTCAAGCTCCGGCGTGATGACGAAGGTTGAATTGAACAGCGGCATGACCGCTTCGAGCGCGGGATTGCCGTTCAGCACATCCTGACTGCACTGGAAAATGATGCGGCGGCCGGGATATTCCGGCAGGGTATGCAGCTCGCCGGGCGGGATGATGATGACATCGCGCTCGTGCAGGTCGAACTGCTTGTCGCCGGTGAGGACAGTAAAATTATTTTCCAGCGGCATGATGATCTCGACCGCGGTATGCCAGTGCGTCGGATAATACTCTGTCTCAACATTGTCATAGAGCATGACGAACCGTTTGTTTTCGTATTCTACGGTCTCGTATTCTCCGGAAAGATTCTTGATCACAGTACAGCCCTCCTTTCGGCTTTGATGAAAAGCGCCGGACAATAGAATCACATCATACTATTATTTATTATTATATCGCAAAATCTGAAAAATGTAAAGAGGATTTTCGCAATTATTGACCTTTCAGACGCAAAATACTGCAAAATGCACAAACAGCAAGCGGGAAAATGTGCAGGTTGCCGATGAAAAATCATCCCCGCATCGGAGAAATACCGTTATTTTGTACTGTAAATATACATATTTTTCATTGCACGCCGATAAAATATCTGTTATAATTTACCTTGGAGCAATATACAGAATGCTCACATCCGGGGGAATCAATACAGGGGGTAATATTATGAAGATCACAGGAACCAGAATGACAGCTGTACTGTGCGCTGTATTGCTGACCGCAGCGCAGATGCAGGGGATCCCGCCGCGGAATGCGGTGCCGGCGGCCGCTGCATCATCCGACAGCGATCTCATCATGCATTACAGCAGCAGCGCCGGAACGAAATTCTCCGGCAATGCGTGGGACAATGACGAATCCTTTTACAAAGCGCTGCCGCTCGGCAACGGCCGCATCGGTGCGATGGTCTACGGCAACTGCCCGACCGAGCGCTTCGACCTCAATGAGGCGACCTTCTGGAGCGGCGGCCCCGGCTCGAATAACAAGACCGTCTCCGCCGATACGATGGAGCGCTGCTGGCAGCAGATGCTCTCCGGCGATTTCAAGGGCGCGGACGGCACGATCAGCAATTCGATGATCGGCGGCGGCATGGCGAAATATCAGTCCGTCGGCACGCTGAATCTCGATACCGGTCACCGCGATGTCTCCGGCTATGAGCGGCATCTCGACCTCAATACCGCCGCTGCGGGCTGCTCTTACAGCTGCGGCGGAAAGCAGTATACTCGCGAGAGCTTTGTCAGTCATCCGGATCAGGTTCTGGTCACGCGGATCTCCTGCGCGGAGAAAGGCGGCGTTTCGCTGACAGCCTCCTATGACTGCTCGCTGGAGAATCAGTTCACCGTTACGACCGACGGGAATGACACGCTCGTGATGAATGGTCACGGCGACAGCGGCTACGGGATGCCCTTTGCGGTCTGGTTCTCGACGCGCACAAAGCTGATCCCGACCGGCGGAACGGTCAGCGCAGAGGGCGGAAAGATCCGTGTCAGCGGCGCGGATTCCGTGCTGGTGCTGACATCTGTCCGCACGAATTTCGTGGACTATGCGACCTGCAATGCAGACGAAAAGGGCATGGCGGCGGACGATCTCGCGGCGGCTGCGGCGAAGTCCTATGATGAACTGTACGAAGCGCATGAGGCGGATTATACCGAACTGTTTGACCGCGTGGATGTCGAGCTGGGCGGCGACGGCAGCAACAACGAAAAGCCGATCCCGCAGCGCATCTCGGAATTCGGCCGGAACAATGATCCGAAGCTCGCGGAGCTGGTCTTCCAGTACGGCAGATACATGATGATCAGCGCATCCCGCGATTCCGAGCCGATGAATTTGCAGGGCATCTGGAACAAATTCCGCGATCCGGCATGGGGCTGCAAATACACAACAAATATCAACTACGAAATGAACTATTGGCCGGCGATGACAACGAATCTGGAGGAATGCTTCCGGCCGTTTGTCGAGAAGGCGAAGTCCTTACAGGCGCAGGGAAACAAGACTGCGAAGGAGGTCTACGGCGTCAGCGAGGGCTGGGTCGTGCATCACAATACCGACCTCTGGAACCGCACCGGCCCGATCGACGGCGCATGGGGAATGTGGCCGACCGGCGCGGCATGGATCTCGGATATGCTCTATGATGCGTACCGCTTCAATCAGGACGAGGCATATTTGCAGGAGGTCTATCCGGTGATCGAGGGCAGCGCGAAGTTCCTCAGCAGCATCATGCGGGAGGCGAAGATCGACGGGCAGACCTATTCCGTCGTGTTCCCGAGTACTTCGCCGGAGGTCAATACGCCGGCGGGCAGCGGCGGCAGGGGCGCGGCAACAAGCTACGGCGTCACGATGGACAATGCGCTTTCTCATGCGCTGTTTACGGATACGATCGAGGCGGCGGAGATTCTCTCCGGCGGCAATGCGTTCACGGATATGCTGCAAAACCGGCTGAATGCGATCAAGCCGCCGACGATCGGAAGCTGGGGACAGATTCAGGAATGGGCATTTGACTGGGATGCGAAAAACGAGCAGAACCGTCATATTTCGCATATGTACGATCTGTTCCCCGGTCAGGTGATCTCCAAGGGCGATACTGCACAGTTTGCCGAGGCAGCGGCGGTCAGCCTGAATGCGCGCGGCGATGCGGGAACCGGCTGGTCCGAGGGCTGGAAGCTCAACTGCTGGGCGCGTCTGGAGGACGGCCCGCACGCATATAATCTCGTCAGGCTGCTGGTCTCGCCGGTCGGCAATTCCGGCAGACTCTACGACAATCTCTGGGATGCGCATCCGCCCTTCCAGATCGACGGCAATTTCGGCTTCACCTCCGGCGTGGCGGAGATGCTGCTGCAAAGCCATGATGATGTCATCAAGCTGCTGCCCGCACTCCCGGAGCAATGGAATACCGGCCATGCCTACGGACTCTGCGCCCGCGGCGGCTTCACGGTCGATCAGGACTGGTCGGGCGGACAGCTCGTTTCCGCATCTGTGTATTCAAAGAACGGCAATGTCTGCACGGTCTCCTGTCAGGGCGAGACGGTCAGCTTCCCGACCGAAAAGGGAAAGACCTATATTATCAGCAGCGATCTCGAAGTGACCGATGCCGATGCGCTGCGCAATGTCGCGAGGGACAGATCGGTTTACGCATCGACGGATGCAATGTCCGACGATTCGGCTCGCTCATCACGGTATGCCGTGGACGGCTCCGATGCGACTGCGTGGAATGATTCGCATTCTGCAAGCGGCAGCGCGTATATTGAGATCGACCTGAATCAGGGCAAAAAAGTGCAGCGCAAGGATAATGACACCTATACGCTTTGCCGCTGGGATATCAGTCTTGCCGGCATCAGCGGGGATCAGAAGGACAATGCCCGCGCCCTGAAGCTCAGCTTCAGCCGCGATCACGGCAAGACATATGACAGCAGCGTGACAGTCAATGGCAATTCAAAGAATATCGTCAGCGGTGTGCTGGACAATATCGAAGCGAATTATGTGCGCGTGGAGGTCTCGGAACCGGCGCAGTACGGCGGCGGCAAGACGCAGATCAACGAGATCGCGCTCTGGGGCATTTCCGACGAGCCGGAGCCGACGCGCTCGCCATATGAGACCGTTGAGGCGGAGAGCTTCGACCGGCAGTCCGGCATTCAGACGGAGCAGCTCGAAAACGGCGGCATGGATGTCGGCTATATCCAGAACGGCGATTATATCGCATTCAAGCGCATGGATTTCGGCGCGGGTGCGGAGGAATTTTCCGTGCAGGCGGGCAGCGCGTCCGATGGCGGAACTATCACCCTGCGGCTGGATTCCCCGACCGGAAAGAAGATCGGCAGCTGCGCGGTCAGCGGTACGGACGGCTGGACGGATTTCAAGCAGTTCACCTGTGAGGTCTCCGGCGCTGCGGGCGTGCATACGCTGTATCTGGTGTTCGAGGGCGGGGACGGCTTCCTGATGAATGCGGACAGCTTCACATTCAAGGCGGGCAAGTCCACCGGCGATCTCAACGATGACGGCAATACCGATGCGCAGGATGCCGTGCTGATGCTGAACCATCTGCTGACGAAAAAGGCGCTGACGGCGGAGCAGGCGGCGCGAGCCGATCTGAACGGTGACGGGAAGATCACAGCGGCAGACCTGAGCCTGCTGAAAGGCATGATTTGAATCTGGGGGTTATAGATAAGTGCTTGCATTTTGTGTCTCTGCATTCAGCGGTGCAAAAGATCGGTGAATGGGGGGAAGCAACCCCGAAGGGGGTTGCTTCCCCCATGCGCCCTATTTCCTCGCTTTCGGAACGCGGGGGAGTTCCGCACTCTGCGAAGTGCGGCTTAGGGCTCTGCCCTAAGAACCCGCAAACTTTCTGGGTGACATCGCCGGGGACGAATTGCAGACTCCCTGATTATCCAATTCTACCGCGCAAAAAAGGCTGCATATCCGCGAAGGATATGCAGCCTTTCTCATAGACAGAAGTAAAATTACTTCAGCTCGATGGTAGCGCCGGCCTCTTCGAGCTTCTTCTTGACCTCTTCAGCCTCTGCCTTCGGAGCAGCCTCCTTCAGAGTGCCGAGAGCCTCAACAGCAGCCTTTGCTTCCTTCAGGCCGAGACCGAGAACGTCCTTAACAGCCTTGATAACGTTCATCTTGGAATCGCCGAAGGACTTGAGAACGATGTCGAACTCAGTCTTCTCTGCCTCAGCAGCTGCGCCTGCGCCTGCTGCCGGACCTGCTGCTGCAACAACAGCGGTAACACCGAACTCCTCCTGGATTGCCTCGACCAGCTCTGCCAGCTCGAGAACGGAGAGAGCCTTGATATCTTCAATAAACTTCATTGTCTTCTCGGAAGCCATGATAATTCTCCTTTACAAATAATAATTAAAATTTCGGATTCAGGCGGCTTTCTGATTAAGCAGCCTCTTCGTTCTTCTTGTCCACGAGTGCCTGCAGCGTAGCAGCGAGCTTCTGGATCGGTCCCTGGAGAGAGCCGACGAGCTGTGCGAGCAGAACTTCCTTGGACGGGATCTTGGAGAGTGCAACGACCTGAGCAGCGTCGAAGAACTCACCGTCAACAAAGCCAGCCTTCAGGCTGAATTTGCCGTTGGACTTCTCAGCGTATTCGCCGAGGATGCGGGCTGCAACAGTCTGGTCGCCCTCGCTGATTGCGATTGCAGTCGTGCCTTCCAGCACGCTGTCAAACTGTTCAAAGCCGATGTTGTGCATAGCAAGACGGATCAGGGTATTCTTCTGCACAGAGTAGGTGACGCCGGCCTCACGCAGTTCCTTACGGAGCTTGGTGTCGTCTGCGACATTGATGCCCTTGTAGTCTACCAGCACGCAGGCAGAAGCCTTCTTGAGCTGCTCGGTGAGCGCATCGACCTTTGCCTGTTTTGCCTGCAAAACCTTTTCACTTGGCATTTTGGATTCACCTCCGGATCTTTGATAGCCGATGAATCTGCGAAACGGAGGCAATAAAATAGCCTCTCCCGAAAAGCGGAGAGGCGGAGTTCCAGTATTAAACGGAACGACCGGCACTCCTCGGCCGGACTTATGCCTTGCGGCTGCCTGCTGTCTTTGGAATACGGGATTCGTCTGATTCATTCAAGCCTGTTTATTATAACACATCTGCTCTGATTTGTCAAGCCCTGTCTGCAAATTTTTTCAGAATACAGAAATATAAATAGTGTTATATCGCTGCATGGTCTGATATCGGCACCGGGCACTGTCCGGTGATAGATGGGTTCCGCTGTTGGGGTGTCGGATAATTCTTCCGGAGGAACGGAATGTTTTAGCGAATATGTCGATTTTTGATTCCGGATACTACCGTTTTCCTGATATTTATGCTATAATAAAAGCACTTTTCATTTTTTAAGGAACAGAGAAAGATTAGGGCGTGTTGACACTAAAATAATATAATAATATGCGGATTTTTGAGATGATTTTGTTCCGTTCAAGGCAAAAATCCGCAGGCGGGCTGTCGCCCGGCAAGGATTTTTAACGACGAACGGGGCAAAATCAGCCAAAAAGACGCGTGTTAGGCTTAGTGTCAACACGCCCTAACATGAAGGGCGGACCCATGAAGACTTCCGAACTGCGCAATACATTTTTCAAGTACATCTTTTTCAGCATCCTCAGTACGCTCAGCATTTCTGTCTACATTCTGGCGGATACCTATTTCATTGCAAAGGACATGGGCACGGACGGCCTGACCGCGCTGAACCTCTGTCTGCCGGTATTCAGCTTCATCAACGGCTGCGGCCTGATGTTCGGCATCGGCGGCGGCAGCCGGTTCTCCATGCTCTACTGCCGAACCGAACGCGACGAGACCGACCGCATCTTTACGAATGCATTCTGGGCGGCACTCGCTGCGGGTCTGGGCTTTCTGCTGGCCGGCATCTTCTTCTCTGCGCCGCTGACGCGGATGCTCGGTGCGGACAGCAGCGTTTTCCCGCCGGCGCACAGCTATCTCAAAACCGTTTTGCGCTTTGCACCCGCATTTGTAATGAACAATCTGCTTGTCTGCTTTCTGCGCAATGACGGCGCACCGCGGCTCGCAATGGCGGGCGTTGTCAGCAGCAATGCGGCGAATATTTTCCTTGACTGGCTGTTCATGTTCCGCATGAATATGGGAATGCGCGGCGCGGCACTTGCGACCTGCATTGCCCCGCTCATCAGCATGGCGGTCATGAGCTTCCACATCCTGACCGGCTGGAATGCATTCCGGCTGCGGCTGTCACTTCCGAAAAAGGAAACCGTCCGCGATATTATCTCGCTGGGGCTGCACACCTTTGTGACCGAATGCTCCGGCGGAATTGTCATAATCGTATTCAATTATGTCATCTACCGGCTCAGCGGAAACATCGGCATCGCGGCCTACGGCGTGACGGCGAATCTCGCGATCGTGTTCACGGCGATCTTTTCCGGCCTTTCAACCGGCGTTCAGCCGCTGCTCTGCAAATATCACGGCGGGCGCAATACCGAAGCATCGGCCTATCTGCTGCGGCTCTCGCTCCGGACGGCGGTGATTCTGGCAGTCTGCGCATACGGTCTGGTGCATACGCACAGCGCGTCGCTGGTATCGGTCTTTAACAGCCAGTCGGATGCGCAGTTCAGGCTGCTTGCGGAAAACGGCGTGCGGCTCTATTTCCTGTTCATGCCGTTCATGGGCATCAATGCAGTATTCTCGGTCTGCTTCACGTCATGCGAAAAGCCGCTGCTCTCGCAGATTGTCTCGCTGCTGCGGGGGATTCTGCTGGTCGTGCCGCTGGCGTTTATCTTCCTGAAGATGCGCTCGATGAACGGCATCTGGCTGACCGTGCCGATTGCGGAGCTGCTGACGGCGGCGGCCGCAGCGGTGCTGTATTTCTGCTATGTCAAGCCCTACGGCGTATATGTGTACCGCTATGTGCCGCGGCGCAAAACGCGCGGTTTGCTGCCGCGCAGCGATCACTGAACAGAATGATGACCGGCCTTCCGTGTGACAAACGGAACGGCCGTTTTTTTTCATACAAACTAAGATTATGGAGCCGCTTATGATAAATAAGGTACCCGCTCCGGATAAGCAAAGTCGCTGCACAGAAGCCGCGAACAGCGGCGTGTGTTTGTGAAATACGGCGTGTGAGCGCGACCGTGCCTTTAGCATAACGGCTGTCGGCCCTGCCGACAGGTTTGTGTAAAAAAACAAGAAGTTTCCCCGCGTGGTACCGGGAAATCCGGCTTTCAAAAAATTTTTCTGTGATTTTGCAAAAAAACACTTGCATTTTTTTGTGAAGTATGCTAAAATAGAATTACACGAAAAATTGAGCCGTGTTCGGATAGTTTATCGTGTTCACGCGGTTTTTTTGATTTCCGCGTGTTTTCATCGGTTTTTGCGCTGCCCGGTCAGAATTATGCACAAATGGCAAAATGCCCAAATCGCAGCGAATCCCGCTTTTGACGCAAAAATCATCACAGAAAGGGGCTGTTTGACATTGGCAAAGACGAGACTTCTGCTTCTGTTCGGCGGTACATCCAGCGAATCAAAGGCATCTCTGGCATCTGCGGCGTCTGTTTTCCGGACGCTGAATCCCGAACAGTATGAGATCGTTCCGGTCGGCATCAACCGCAAAGGACGGTGGCTCTATTATCCCGGCGGGGCGGACGAGATCGAAAATGACACATGGATCGAGAATCCGGACTGTGCGCCGGCGATCCTTTCTCCGGATCCCGCACACCGCGGTGTCCTCATCATGGAGGACGGAAACTATACGCTTAAGCGCATCGACGTGATCTTCTCCGTTTTGCAGGGCAAATACGGCGAGGACGGCGCGATTCAGGGACTCTGCGAGCTTTCGCATATCCCGTATGTCGGCAACGGCATTTTAAGCTCGGCGGTCTGCCGGAACAAGACCATGACACACGCGCTGCTCTGCGCAGCCGGCATCCCGATGCCGAACTGGGTTTCGGTCTCTCAGCGCGACCTCAACCGTCTGGAGCGCGAATATGCGCGCATCGAGGCGAATCTTGAGTATCCGCTTTTCATCAAGCCCTCATGCAGCGATTCCTCGATCGCATCCGGCATTGCCCGTGACCGTGCGGAGCTTGCGGCACACGTCAAGCGCGCCTTTACGCAGGGCAGCACGGTGCTTGTGGAGGAATATGTCGAGGGCAGAGAATTCCGGATCGGCGTATTCGGCTACGACCCGCCGTTTGCATCGTTTGTCGGCGAGATCGTGAAGGGCGAGAACGGAAAGCTCATCATTCCGGCAGAGCTGGACGACACGACCAGCCGCATCATCCGCGAAATGGCGATCTCCGCATTTGAGACGCTGGACTGCTCATCGCTCGCGCTGTTCGATGTGTACTGCACGACCCGCGGCGACATTCTGATCGGCGAGATCAACACGATGCCGGAGCTGACGGAGATCGCGGCCTATCCGGAGCTGATGTCCGATCTCGGAATGCGCTATCCCTATCTGCTGGAAAAGCTGATCGAGCAGGCGTTCGAGCACGCCGACCGGCAGTTCTGAGCCGGTGCGCAGACAGGAGGCGGCATGAGTCAGTCGGAAAAACCGAAGGAAAACGCAGTGCTTCGTATCACCAGCACACAGTCAGCGGACGGCGAGACCGAGCGGACAGAGCTGGATACGAAAGCGAAATTTGAATACAGCGCCGAACAGACGGAGATCACCTATTATGAGGTGGACGAGCTTGGCAGGGAGACCTGTGAGACCGTCATCACGATCCTGCGGGACGATCTTGTCACGATCCGGAAAACCGGATTCATCAGCACATCTATGGTGCTGGAACGCGGCAAGTCGCATCCTGTTCAGTATATTTCCCCGTTCGGCACATTGGAAATGCTGCTGTGCGCGCAGTCCATCAGCGGCGATTTTACGGAAACAGGCGGAACGCTCCGGATGCAGTATCTCATTGACATCGGAGACAGCTATTCCGCTCGGAATACGATCGAGCTCCGCGTCTCACGGCGTGAGCAGCCCGGTCAATGACAGAAAGAACGAAAGGAGTGCTGCTTTTTGAATCATATTTCTGCTTCCGCGGAGGAAGCAAGAGCGCTGATCATGGATGCAATGGGGAGGCTCGTTGCAGACGGCGTGTTCCCGTCGGAGCCGCTGCCCGCATTCAACATCGAGATCCCCGCGGACCGCGCACACGGTGACTTTGCATCCAATGTTGCAATGGCATCTGCGAAGGCGCTGCACATGGCACCGCGCAAGATCGCCGAGGAGATCGTGAATGCACTGGTGCTGGAGGGCTCGTCCTTTGAAAAGGCGGAGATCGCAGGCCCCGGATTCCTGAATTTCTACCTTTCGCAGAAATGGTATTCGCGTGTCGTGCAGAATGTCATTGCGGAGGACAAGAACTACGGCAATTCCGATACCGGAAAGGGCGAGCGGGTTCTGGTGGAATTCGTTTCCGCAAATCCGACCGGCCCGATGCACGTCGGCAATGCGCGCGGCGGTGCGATCGGCGATTCGCTCGCTTCGGTATTGCAGGCCGCAGGCTATGAGACCGAGCGCGAATTCTATATCAATGATGCCGGCAATCAGATCGAGAAATTCGGAAAATCGCTCTCGCTGCGCTATATGCAGCTCTGCTCCGAAAAGGGACAGGCGGTCATGAAGGCTGCCGCCGATACCGAGGCGGTCTGCAAGGCTGTCTACGGCGAGAACGGCAACACAGCGGATTTCCCGATGCCGGAGGATGTCTATCTCGGACAGGACATCATCGCGCACGCCAAGCATTATTACGATCTGCACGGCGATGCGCTCACGGCCGTCTCCGATGAGGAGCGCCGCAAGGCACTCGCAGCCTATGCGCTCCCGATCAACATTCAGGGGCTCAAGGACGATCTCGCGCAGTACCGGATCCATTATGACACATGGTTCCCGGAGAGCAAGCTGCACCAGGACGGCAGCGTGAAGCAGATCATCGAACAGCTCAGGGCGAGCGGCTATACCTATGAGCAGGACGGCGCACTCTGGTTCAAGGCGGAGGCGCTCGGCGCGGACAAGGATTTCGTCATCGTCCGCTCGAACGGCATCCCGACCTATGTTGTGCCGGATATCGCCTACCATTACAACAAGCTCGTCACGCGGAAATTTGACCGCGCGATCGACATTCTCGGCGCGGATCATCACGGCTATGTGCCGCGCCTGAAAGCAGCACTGACCGCGCTCGGCGTGGATGCCTCCCGCCTGACAGTCGTGCTGATGCAGATGGTCGCGGTCATGCGCGACGGCAAGCCGGTCAAGCAGTCCAAGCGCAGCGGCAAGGCGCTGACGCTCGTGACGCTGCTGGAGGATATCCCGGCGGATGCCGCAAGATTCTTCTTCAATCTGCGCGAAGCGAATTCGCACTTTGAATTCGACCTCGATCTTGCCGTGGAGAAATCCTCGTCGAATCCGGTCTACTATGTGCAGTACGCTCACGCGAGAATTTGCAGCCTGATCCGGAATCTGGAGGAGGCCGGCGTACCGATGCCGCAGGGCGGCGCGGCAGATCTCGATCTGCTTCAGACGCCCGCCGAGCGCGAGCTGATCCGTCAGCTTGCACTGATGCCCGCAGAGATTGAAACGGCCGCACGGCTGCTCGATCCCTCCAGACTGACGAAATACACCGTCGATCTGGCGGCGCAGTTCCACAAATTCTACGACAGCTGCAAGGTGCGCGACGCGGAAACGCCTGCGCTGCGCGATGCCAGACTGCTGCTCTGCAATGCCGTCCGGATCGTGCTGGGCAATACGCTCGGTCTGCTGAAGGTAACGGCACCGGAAAGAATGTAACCGGTTTGTAACAGTTTGGTTACAGTTTAGAGAATGTGAATGTGAAAATTTCGGTAAAATTTACAATGAATATTGCTCTTTAAGCCCGAATTCACGGAATATTAACATTCTGTTCACAGTCTATTAACAACATGACAGGAGAAATATGTTACAATCTGTAATAGTTTCAGTATCAGGAACACTATTATCAGATGACATCATCCCTCCTGCCTGAACTCATGGCACTCCCCAATCAAAATTCATGAAGAAAGCGAAGGGATCGAATTATGTCTAACAGACCGTTTCAGGGACTTGTTGTCCAGATGCATGACACCATTCACGCCGCGATCGGCGTCGTAGATGAGACCGCGACCATCATCGCGTGCAGCGATCCGTCCAAGGTCGGAACCACGAACGAATTCGTTTCGATGGACATGAACGAGTCCGGTGACCTGTTCATCCGCGACGGCTATACCTATAAGCCGTTCGGCGTGCGCACTACGCCGGATTATGCCGTGTTCGTCGAGGGCACTGACGAGAATGCCGCGAAGTATGCGGATATCCTCGCGATCGCGATGTCCAGCATCAAGCAGTATTATGACGAAAAATATGACCGCAACAACTTTATCAAGAATGTTGTGCTGGATAACGTGCTGCCCGGCGATATCGTCGTCAAGGCGCGTGAGCTGCACTTCAATGCAGAGATCAGCCGCGTCGTGTTCCTGATCCGCATTGTCTCCGCGAACGATATCTCGGCCTATGATGTCATTCAGAATCTGTTCCCGGACAAGAGCAAGGATTTCGTCTTCAACATCACCGAGACCGATATCGTTCTGGTCAAGGAGATCAAGTCCAGCGTTGAGAGCAAGGATCTCGAAAAGCTCGCACGTTCCATCGCGGATACACTCTCCAGCGAGTTCTATACCCGCGTCAATGTCGGCATCGGCACCTCCGTCGTCGGCGTCAAGGATCTGGCGCGCTCCTTCAAGGAGGCACAGACCGCACTCGAGGTCGGCAAGGTCTTCGATACGGACAAGGTCATCGTCAGCTATGACAATCTCGGCATCGCCCGTCTGATCTATCATCTTCCGACGACCCTCTGCGAGACCTTCCTGCATGAGGTGTTCAAGCGCGGCAGCATCGAAAGCCTCGATCATGAAACGCTGTTCACGATCCAACGCTTCTTCGAGAACAACCTCAATGTCTCCGAGACTTCGAGAAAGCTGTTCGTCCACCGCAACACGCTGGTCTACCGCCTTGAGAAGATCAAGAAGCTCACCGGCCTTGACCTCCGCGAATTCGATCACGCGATCGTCTTCAAAATCGCGCTGATGGTGAAAAAATATCTGTCCTCCAGCCCTGTGAAGTTCTGAGGCAGAGCGCATATGATTTGATTTGAGTTTGTACTGGGGAGTGCCGAACGGAGTGATCTGTTTGGCATTTTCCATGTTTACTGCAATAACAAATACAGTCCCGAAATACAGCGTAGAAAGAGAGCTGTTCCCGCCAGGTACAAAAAGGAGGCGTTCTCTTGGTAGAACTCAAAAATGTATCCGTCACCTATGAAAGCACCGGTGTCGAAGCGCTTTCGGACGTCAGTCTGAAGGTCGAGGACGGTGAATTTGCATTCGTGATCGGACGCTCCGGCGCCGGAAAAAGTACGCTCATCAAGCTGCTTCTGAAGGAGCTGGACGCAAACAGCGGCGAGGTCTATGTCAACGGCTACGATCTGACAAAGCTGAAAAAGCGCAAGGTTCCGGAATTCCGCCGCACGATCGGCGTCGTGTTTCAGGATTACCGCCTGATCGACACGATGACCGTCTATGAGAATATCGCATTCGTCCTGCGCGTCATTGATGCGCCGAGAAAGCAGATCCGCAAGCGCGTTCCCTATGTTATGTCGCTGGTCGGATTGCAGGATAAGGCAGACTGCTATCCGAGCGAGCTTTCCGGCGGTGAGCAGCAGCGATGTGCGCTGGCAAGAGCGCTCGTGAATGATCCCGCGCTGCTGATCGCGGACGAACCGACCGGAAACGTCGATCCGGAACTGGCATATGAGCTGGTCGAGCTGCTGCAGGGCATCAACGCCTGCGGCACGACGATCCTTATGGTCACGCACGCGCACGAAATGGTCAGACATTTCGGCGGGCGCATCATCAATATCAGCGAGGGCGAGGTCGTATTCGACGAAGTGATTGGAGGCGCAGAAATTGAAGCTCAGTAGTTTTCGGTATCTCGTCGGGCAGGGCTTCGATAATGTCTGGAAAAACCGCGTCATGGCGTTTGCATCGTTCTGCGTGCTTCTGGTCAGCCTTCTGCTCGTCGGCATTTCGGTATTGTTCTATGTCAATATCAATGCGATCATCGGCGGCATCGAGGATCAGAACGAGGTCATTGTCTATCTGCTTGACGGCACGGAGGATGCGCGGATCTCGGAGATCGGCGATCAGCTCCGCATGATGGACAATGTTGCGAATGTGACCTATTATCCGCGTGAGGAGGCGTTTGCCGACCTGAAAGCAAAGATGAGCGATCAGGCGGAGGTCTTTGAGTCACTCGGCGATGACAACCCGCTGCCGGATGCCTACCGCATCCGCGTGACCGATATCTCGAAAATGGACGAGACACTGAAGGCGACCGAAGCGATCGCCGATGTGGAATATGTCCGCTCGCCGGATTCCTTTGTCGAGCTGCTGACCGAGACACGCCGCGTCGTCACGATCGTCGCATCCGCGATCATCGTTGCGCTGCTGATCGTTTCCATGGTCATCATCTCGAACACCACCCGCGCATCGGTCTATTCCCGCCGCCGCGAGATCAGCATTATGCAGAGCGTCG
>DGSY01000191.1:0-1065 GCA_002394125.1 Ruminococcus sp. UBA4350 | reverse complement strand
ATGGTTTGCATATGACAGCCTTGTCGGACTGCTCGGCAGATTTGACGTATTAAGCACGATCGGGCTCGGCAACGTGATCCCGTTCAACAAGATCTATGTGATCGTCACGATTGCATATGTCGTGACCGGCGCCCTGATCGGCGCGATCGGAAGTGTCGCATCGACCAGTGTACATTTGAAATACCGCGCCGCAAATATGTGATGCATCGAAAGGAAGATTTTGCATGAATCAGAAAATCCGGAAGGCGCTCGCGATCCTTTCTGCGGTCATACTGACCGGATCATCTTTGGCAATGCAGATGTACCGCGAGCCTCCGATGACGGCGTCCGCAAAGACGCTCAAGGAGATCGAACAGGAGAAAAAGGAGAAACAGGCACAGATCGACGCCAAGAAGGAAGAGCTGGCAAAGCTCGCAGACGATATCAGCAGCAAGTCCCAGTATGAAAAGACACTCAAAGAGGAAGTCGATCTCATCAACGGCAAGCTGCTGCTGATCGACTCGCAGATGACCAGCGTCATCGGCGATATCTCGGCAAAGCAGGAGGAGATCGCCCGCTTGCAGGAGGAGATCGACGCCGAGCAGCTGGAGGTCGAGGACGGCCTCAAGCTCTTCAAAAAGCGCATCCGCACGCTCTATGTCCACGGCAATGACAGTCTGCTGTCGGCGCTGGTCGGCGCATCGAGCTTCTATGATGTGCTTGCGAAGATCGACGTTATCAAGCGCATTTCCGAGCATGACGATAAAATGATCGACAAGCTGGAGGCGGATATCCGCTCCCTGACCGAGCATCAGAAGGATCTGACCGCGAGCGTGCAGGCGCTGAATATCAAGCAGACCGAGATCGAGATCTTGCAGGATGAATTCCAGAATTCCCGCGAGGAGCTGGATGCAACGATCACCGGCACGGACTATGAGATCTACGAGCTGACGAAGCAGCAGTACAATGTCAACAGCGAGATCCAGATCCATGAGGACGAGCTGGAGGAGATCAACGAGGAGCAGGATCGGATCATTGCCGAGGCGCTCCGCAAGATCGAGGAGGAGGAGCGCAAGCGCAAGGAGG